>CAZKJW010000013.1:6196-35296 GCA_964553125.1 uncultured Oscillospiraceae bacterium | reverse complement strand
CGGATATTCGCGAAATGTTTGACGGCAAGAAGCTCGCCCAGTTTGAGCAGCTGCTACGTGATCAGATCACGAAGCTGGAAAACCAGAAGCGCCAGATTTCTTCCGTTCCGCGGACGGCTACGGCCTGTCCATGCCGCTTGAATACGTGCTGGACAAGGAAGCGATGATCGTCTACAGGATCGGCGGCGAGGAGCTGACGGCCGAACGTGGCGGGCAGGCGCAGGTGTGGATTCCCGACACCGTAGCCAAATACTTCACGCGGCAGATTGTCGAAATCGACGTGACAGCGGAAGCTGAAACGCCGGAGCTGCTTACGGCGGCGGACGAATACCGCGCAAAAGTCAACGTGCTCAACCGCTTCCGCGACAGCTTCATCGTCGGCGATCAGATCGGCTTTGAAGGCTATGCGGACGACTTTGGCGTGCCCATCGCCGCGGTCGAGTTCTCCATGGACGGCGGCGAAACGTGGACCACCTGCAGCACGGAAGGCGCCACTGGCAGCGCTTGGGTCTACTGGCACTTCGACTATCTCGCCGACGCGCCCGGCACATATCGTCTGGATGTTCGCGCCGTTACGGCGGAAGGGCGCGTGAGCGCGCTTGCGTCGAGCGTCGTGTTTGAAGTAAAGGACGCGGCAGATGTCTGACGCATTGAAAGCATGACGATTGCAAAAACCGGATGCAGAAAATTTCCTGCATCCGGTTTTTCATATGCTTTTGGCGTCGCTCTGTCTCACGGTTCCTGCGCCGTCAATACCACAGATCCTCCTCTGTCGGCTCGCAATCATCCCACCATTTTTCATGCTGAAGGAATGCTGCCAGCTCGCAGCTCATCTTTTTTGCCAGAATGGGGCTTCCGTCGTTGTCATAAATCTGACTGCCGTACTCATCGACAATCCGCTTTTGTTCATCGATGTACCAGTCCTGTATCACATTCCCTTCGGGTGTGCGCAGGCGGCTGCCGTCTGACGAGCGCAGCTCGTTCTCGTTACCGCATCTGGAACGGTATTCCATGTATTCTCTTACAACCGGAGAAAGGTGCGCATCAATGTATCGGTCGCACTGATCATAGATTTCTCTAAGAATCGCTTCCGCTTCTTCGTCCGGCAGAGCATCCACGTCCGGCTCCGGATTTCTCTGATAGAATTCCTCGCGCAGGCGCATCACCTCTTCCGCCACGCTTTGCGGGTCAGGTATCCTTTTGCAGTTCGCCGCCATATTGGACGTCCTCCCTCCTGAGCAGCAGCGCCGCGGCGCCTTCTTCGTCTGAAAAGAAAGCGTCCCCTTCCCAGAGACGCTTTCTTTATTTCGTTTTCGATCAGCCGGCTTCGCGCTGGGCGATCATTTCCTTTACCTTCATCAGGCGTGTCTGCGAGCCGCGCTCGTTTTCATCCAGCTTCATGGAGATGTAGCGGATGGTTTCCTCATGCTCGGGAATCATGACGTATTCCAGAGCGTTCACGCGGCGGCGGGTCT
This sequence comes from uncultured Oscillospiraceae bacterium, assembly GCA_964553125.1. Lineage (GTDB taxonomy): Bacteria > Bacillota > Clostridia > Christensenellales > Aristaeellaceae > Aphodomonas. Next base: position 33,821 of record CAZKJW010000013.1, on the reverse strand, counting down.
TTTCGATTTCATCCGCCAGCAGATTGCAGGTGCTTTCGATTTCGGCCAGCTCCACCAGCTTGGGCAGCACGTTGGCGACGGACGCAATGGCGTCGTCAAACTGCGCGCTCGTTTCAGCCATGCCGTAGCTCATCACGGCTTCGCTCAGAGAGCCTTCCTGAATCTTGATCACAGGCACCTTCACGCTCATTACGTTGCGCTGGCCGACTTCCAGCCGCGCTTCGCGCGCCGGATACAGCACCGCGGCTTCAAGCGCGGCGGGCTCCATCACAGCACGGGCGAACGCAAATTCGCGCAGAGCGCCCGACAGCTCCTGCTCCACTTCCTTGCGGAGCTGCTGGTTGCGGCGGATGAGCAGGATAAACTGGCGCACCATTTCGTCGCGCTTATCCTTGAGCAGCTTATGCCCACGTTTCGCGGTGACTAGACGGCGCTTGAGGCGCGTCAGCTCCATGCGCGTGGGATTGACTTGCATAACCGCCATTATTTCTCGTCCCCTTCGGGCATATATTTGTCGATCATCGCATCGCGGATACGCTTCAGCTCGTTGCGCGGCAGCATCTTCAGCAGCTTCCAGCCGAGGTTCAGCGTTTCTTCGATGGAACGGTTGGCGTCATAGCCCTGCGAAACGTATTGCTTTTCAAATTCGTCCGCAAAGGCGGCGTACATCTTGTCCACGTCGGACAGCGCCGCATCGCCCAGAATGACGGCCAGTTCCTTGGCGTCCTTGCCGCGCGAATAGGCGGCGAAGAGCTGGTTCATCGTCGGCGCATGATCCTCGCGCGTCTTGCCCGCACCAATGCCCTTGTCCTTCAGACGGGACAGCGACGGCAGCACGTCGATCGGCGGCGTGAGACCCTTGCGATACAGTTCGCGGCTGAGGATGATCTGGCCTTCGGTGATGTAGCCGGTCAGGTCGGGGATGGGGTGCGTCTTGTCGTCTTCGGGCATGGAGAGGATCGGGATCTGCGTGATCGAGCCTTCCTTGCCGCGAATGCGGCCCGCGCGTTCATACATCGTGGCAAGGTCGGTGTACAGGTAGCCGGGATAGCCGCGGCGGCCGGGCACTTCCTTGCGCGCGGCGGAGATTTCGCGCAGCGCGTCGGCGTAGTTGGTGATATCGGTGAGGATGACCAGCACGTGCATTCCGCACTCGTAGGCCAGATATTCGGCGGCGGTCAGCGCCATGCGCGGGGTTGAGATGCGCTCGACGGCCGGGTCGTTGGCGAGGTTCATGAACAGCACCGCGCGGTCGATTGCGCCGGATTTGCGGAAGTCGGAAATGAAGTAATCCGCTTCTTCAAACGTGATACCGATGGCGCCGAAAACAACGGCGAACTTGGTATCGGTGCCCAGCACCTTCGCCTGACGGGCGATCTGCGTGGCGAGCTGCGCGTGCGGCAGGCCGCTTCCGGAGAACACCGGCAGCTTCTGACCGCGAACCAGCGTGTTCAGGCCGTCAATGGCGCTGATGCCGGTCTGGATGAACTCGGAAGGATAGTCGCGGGCGGCGGGGTTGATCGGCGCGCCGTTGATATCCATGCGCTTTTCGGGGATGATTTCCGGCCCGCCGTCATGCGGACGGCCCATGCCGTCGAAAACGCGGCCGAGCATGTCGCGGCTGACGGACAGCTCGATGGGGTGACCCAGAAAGCGCGCCTTCGCGCTGGAGATTTCAAGGCCGTGGCTGCTCTCGAACAGCTGCACCAGCGCCTTATCTCCGGCAACTTCCAGCACCTTGCCGTTGCGGATCTCGCCGTTTGCCTGCTCGATCTGCACCAGCTCGTCGTACTTGACGCCTTCCACGCCGTCCACCATCATCAGCGGGCCGACAACCTCGCGGATGGTACGATATTCTTTCAGCATCTTATCTGCCTCCCTCGTCGGCGAGCGCCGCAATCTGGCTGTTCAGCGCATCCTCAATCCCGCCAAGCTCGCTTTCGATTTCGCTTTCCGGGATGTACTTCATGCGGGCGATCCTGTCGCGCACGGGCAGGTTCAGCACGGACGACAGCTCCACGCCGGCGTCCAGCGCTTCCGCGCCGCGCTTGCCATAGGCCAGCACGAGCTTGAGCATACGGTACTGCTTCTTGAGCGAGGTATAGGTGTCCACCTCGTCGAACGCGTTCTGCTGCAGATAGTCCTCGCGGATGGAGCGCGCGACTTCCATCGTCAGGCGATCCTTCCACGAAAGCGCGTCGATGCCGACCAGCTGCACGATTTCGTTCAGTTCGCTTTCCTCCTGCAGGATGCGGATGGTTTCGGCGCGCATCGCCATCCAGTCGGGCGCGGCGTTCTCGTCGAACCATTCGTCCATGCGGTCGGAGTAGAGGGAGTAGCTCTGGAGCCAGTCAATGGCCGGGAAGTGGCGCTTATACGCCAGCGGGGCGCTCAGACCCCAGAACACCTTGACGATTCGCAGCGTCGCCTGCGAAACGGGCTCGGAAATATCACCGCCGGGAGGCGAAACAGCGCCGATGGCGGTGATGGAACCGGTGCGGCCTTCGCTGCCGAGGCACTTGACGATGCCGGCGCGCTCGTAGAACTCCGCCACGCGGCTGCCGAGGTAGGCCGGGTAGCCTTCTTCGCCGGGCATTTCTTCCAGACGGCCGGACATTTCGCGCAGCGCTTCCGCCCAGCGGCTTGTGGAGTCGGCCATGATGGCGACCTTATAGCCCATATCGCGGAAATACTCTGCGACGGTGATGCCGGTGTAGATGGACGCTTCGCGCGCCGCAACCGGCATGTCGGACGTGTTGGCAATGAGCACCGTGCGCTTCATCAGCGATTCGCCGGTGCGCGGGTCTTTCAGTTCCGGGAACTCCATGAGAACGTCGGTCATTTCGTTTCCGCGCTCGCCGCAGCCGACGTAGACGATGATGTCCGCGTCCGCCCACTTGGCCAGCTGGTGCTGCACGACGGTTTTGCCGGAGCCGAACGGGCCGGGAACCGCGGCAGTGCCGCCGGAGGCGATGGGGAAAAGCGTGTCGATGACGCGCTGACCGGTAATCATGGGCGCTTTGGGCGCCATTTTTTCCTGATAGGGACGGCCGCGGCGCACAGGCCACTTCTGCAGCATCGTCAGGGCGACGGTTTTGCCGTCGGCCGTCTCGATTTCGCAGACGGTGTCGTCCAGCGTGGCGGTCTTGTCGGCGATGGTTTTCACCGTGCCAGACACGCCCGCGGGCACCATGATCTTGTGCAGCACAACGGCGGTTTCCTGCACCGTGCCGAGCACGTCGCCCGCGCCCACTTTGTCGCCCTTCTTGGCGACGGCCTTGAATTCCCACTTCTTGGTGTGATCCAGCGAAGTGACCTCAATGCCGCGGGTAATGCGGTCGCCCGCCTTCTGATAAATGACCTCCAGCGGACGCTGGATGCCGTCGAAAATCGATTCGATCAGGCCAGGCCCAAGCTCGACGCTCAGCGGCGCGCCGGTGGTGAAGACCGGTTCGCCGGGGCCCAGACCGCTGGTCTCTTCATAAACCTGGATTGAAGCCTTGTCGCCGCGCAGTTCGATGATTTCACCGACAAGCCGCTTTTCCGATACGCGCACCACGTCGTACATCTTGGCGTCGGCCATATTTTCCGCGACAATCAAGGGGCCTGCAACCTTAATGATGTTGCCCTGTTGCATCGGTATTTTACCCCTCTTTCCTTCCATCGCCTGCCGGCGATTCAAACAAGATATCCGCGCCGATGGCCTTCTCTACGTTGGCCCGGACGCGCTGCATTCCAAAACCGTTCGTGCCCTGGCTTCCCGGAATGGGAATCAGCACGGGGTTTGCGGAGGACTTGAAGCGTTCCATGGTTTCGGGCGAAAGCTGCGCGGCGCGCTCCGTAATGAAAATCACCGGAACGCCCTCGTCCGCGAGCTTCATCACGGCACGATGCACTTCGTGCTGCGTCTGCGCGGTTTCCACGCGCATCCCCATCGCCTTGAAGGCCAGCACCGCGTCGCGCTCGCCAACGGCGCCCATTTTGTTACTTGCCATACAGTTCACGCAGCCTTTCCCGGATGGCCTCGGCCTTGAAGCCGTTCAGCTTTCCCGCAAGAATCAGCCGCACAGCCGCCGCTTCGCGTTCCGCGCCCAGAAGATAGCCGCAGATGGGCTCGGGGCGAAGCGCGTCATAGCAGAGCTTGGAGAAGGGCGCAAGCAGCGCGTCGTCCGCCGCTTTTTCAAGCGCCGGCAGCTTCGACGGCTCAAGCGCCGCATCCTGCGCGGCGTTTTTCACATACGTTCCATATTTTTCCAGCATTCGGCCGATCAGCTCGGGGCGTTCAAACGCCTTGAGCCATTCGGCCTCGCCGATGGTGCCGCCGGGCAGCAGCATCTGCGTCATGAAGGCCGCATCGCGGCCCATTTTCCGCACACGCAGCAGCATGATCGCGTTGAGCATATCGCTCCGCGCGGAGAAATATCCTCGAATCACCGGCGACTTGACGGCCTTGAGGCGCTCCTGCGTCAGTTCGCAGACGGCCTTGTCCACCGTCACGTCGATCTCCAGCGGATCCTCGCGCACGGCCAACGCTTTCTCCAGCCCGTCGAGCGCATTTTTGAGCATCTCGGGCAGGTGCGCGTAGGTGTGATCGGTCACGCAGCGTTCGAGAACCTCCACCGGAATCGTTCCGCAGCGGGAAAGCGCTTCCGGCTTCTGGCCGCAGCAGCGCGCCTTGAGAAGCATTTTGAGGTTGATTGCGTCATACCGCAAAAGGAAGCAGTCGATCGCCGCCTCTTCGGGCGCGATCTGGCGAACCAGCTCGCACGCGGCGCGCACATGCTCCGCGGCGGCCTGCTCGGGATCCTTCACGGTGTCGTTTGTCCAGCCGATCTCGGTTAGCGCTCTGAGTGCCTCTTCATAGTTCGAAGCGCTCAGGAGCCGGTCGATGCGGCCTTCGTCCAGGGCGTCCCGCCCCAGCACGTGAACTCGCGCAACCGCATGGGCTACACTATTCTGGGCCATTGCACGGCCTCCTTCCGCATCGAAATTTTCAGAAGAGCATCGAGGCGACCTCGGCCTCGAGTTCCGGGCGCTTCGCTTCCAGCGCCGCGGGGAAAGAGCAGTTCACTTCCATGCCGTCTCTGGTCAAGAGGAAACCGCCGCCAAGCTGCCGGGTTTCATTCGCGAGGCTCAGGCGGCCCGTGCGGCCTGCGGCCCTGAGCGCCTTGTTCGCATCGTCGATGAAGGTGATGTCGAGCCATTTGCAGCCCGCATCGGGCACAACGGTTTCATCGCCGCGTGCAGAGGCCAGCAGCATCTTCAGCGCGAAGGCCTTCGCCTTGTTGGCGGGCATCGCCTGCATTTTCTCAAGCGCCAGCGCAAAGGCTTCGTCGAGCACGCTGCGCTTGTCGGCCAGAAGGGCTTTGCGCGCGTCCAGCTCCGCCATGCGCTGCATACGGTCGTCCAGCGCCAGAGCGTCCTTGCGGGCGCGTTCCATTGCCTCGGCGTCCTCTTTGTCCAGTTTTTCCTTCCATGCGGCGGCCGTCGCTTCGGCGCGCTTGCGCGCGTCGTTCAGCGTCGTCTCCGCCGCAGAACGGGCGTCCTGCTCAATCCTTTTCAGGATGGCGTCAGCATTCATTGCATTAACTCCTTAAATCTGTACGAAGAAGACCATCAGGAAGGAAGACAGCAGCGCCAGAACGGCGTAGGTTTCAACCATGACAGCCATGGTGACGCCGCGGCCGGAAAGCTCGGGGCGGGTACCGGTCATGTTGATGGCAGCAGCGGCCACGCGCGCCTGATAGATGGCGGAGAAGTAGCCGACGAACGCGATGGGCAGGCAGCCGATGAGGATGAGCAGGCCCTGCGTGAGGTTCAGGTCGACCATGCCGCCGAGGAAGTTGGTCTTAATCAGCACGATGAAGGCAATCAGGAAGCCGTAAATACCCTGCGTACCGGGCAGCAGCTGCAGAACCAGGCACTTACCGAACAGCTCGGGGTTTTCGGTGCACACGCCCGAGGAAGCCTCGCCGGCGATGCCCACGCCGCGCGCAGAACCCATACCAGCAACCAAAGCCGCCAGCGCGGCGCCCAGCAGAGCCAGAACCTGTCCGATCGAAAGAGTCATAATAGTTTCCTCCTTGTAAAATATGTTGTTGGTTTATTTGTTTTCCGCTTCGCCGCCGATCGCAACGTAGCGCGGAATCCGGGTCAGGGGTTTGAATTCAACGCCGCCGTCCTCATAGAACTTGGAGAAGAATTCGATGTAAGCCAGACGGCAGGAGTGTACATACGCGCCCAGCGCGTTGATGAACGCGTTGAAGGCGTGAATGACCACCAGCAGCACAGCGCCGAGCACATAGCCGATGGGGTTGGTCATAATCAGCCCGGCCAGCATGTTGGCCACCATGCCGATAACGCCCGTTGCAAGGCCCATGCCGAACAGGCGCATGTAGCTGAGAATGTCGCCCAGCCACGAGGAAACGCCGTAGAGCGCGCCGAAGCCGCCCGTGAGCTTGCCCATCAGCGTCGGCTTGTCGCGGCCCGCGGTGAGCAGAATGCCCAGCGCGCCGCCGATCAGCATGAACTTGCCGAGCGTCGCCACCGCGGGAACGAGCATCATCAGGCCCGCGCCCACCAGCAGAATCACCCAGAAGCCCTGATCAAACAGCGCCGCCCACGGCTTGCCGCGCTTGATGTTCATGTAAGCGCCGACGCCGACGCCCGTGAACAGGTGAACCAGACCCATGCCGATGCAGACGTACATCATCTTCATCGGGTCTTCCAACGCGTTGATGATGACCGGCTGCAGGAACTTCGGATTGAGGTTCGCGCCGAACCACGTGTCGTAAATCGCACCCCAGAAGACGGTGAAGATGCCGCCCGCCGTCAGCACGTACATCATGTTGCGCATGGACTTGGGCGGATGCATGAAGCGAATGATCAGCGGGATCATAATCGCCAGCACCATGCCGTAGCCCGCGTCGGAAAGCATCATGCCGAAGAAGCACGCAAAGAACGGAGCCATAATAGCCGTCGGGTCAAACCCGCGGGGATTGGGCAGCGAATAGCCCGCCACAATCGATTCATACGGCGCCGCGAACTTGCCGTTGTGCAGGAGCACCGGCGGTTCTTCTTCGTCGAGCGGGTCGCGGAATTCGATTTCGCATTCCGGGCACGCCTCGTGCAGCTTCTGTTCGAGCGCTTCCGCCGCGCCGGCAGGCGCCCAGCCTTCCATGAGGAAAGCCGTTTCCGTCTGCGCAAAGCGCTGCGCGGCAGCCTGTCTGTCACGCTCCTGCGCGGTCAGCTCGTAGAGGATGCGCAGCTGGGGCAGCTGAGCCGCCAGCGCGCGGAGTTCGTCGGTCGCAGCCGTTTTTTCGGGCGCAATCTGTTCCAGTTCTTTTTCCAGCGCTTCGCGCTGCTGCTTTGCCGTGCCCTGCGCACAGGCGAACTGCGCCGCCGAGAAATCGGCCGCCGCCAGCGCTTCCTGCGCGGCTTTCGCGTCGTCCCGATGCGCCACGACCCACACGCACGCCTCGTCGCCGTTGAGTCCGACGTTTGTGACCCGCGCGGCCAGCGGCGCAAAAGCGCTCTCCAGCGCGTCGAGCTTCGAGGCCGAAACCGTGCCGGCAAACTGCACCGTGTCGCGCGTCGGCGCGAGCTTTTCCACAGGGATGTCAAATTCCAGCCACGGGCGCAGCTGCGCGAGCTGAGCGTTTGCGCGCGCTTCGCGCCCCCGCAGGTCGCCCTCGCGCCGCTCGCACGCCTCGCACGCTTCCACCACGCCGAACACGTCCGCGGCGTTTTCAGCCACGGCCTGCGCTTCTTCCTCGGTCGCGTCCGGAATGCTGCTGAACATATTCAGCAGCCCCTTTTTCTTGACCTCGTAGCGCGACAGGAGCGAGATGGCCCACCGGATCCGCGAGAGCTTTTCCTCGGCGTTCTCGGCTTGTCCGCGTTCGCGGCTGAGATACGCCTTGAGCTGCTCATCCTGAATTTCGGTGATTTCCACGCAGCCCATGCGCTGCATCGTGCGAAGAATCTTGTCCCTGTCGGCGCGCAAAGCAAGGAGCGATACCCGCTTCATCTCAACGATTGCCATCGCCAACAATCCTTTCAAAAATCAACGTGGCCGCGCCGTCGAGCTTTCCGCGCGCCACTCTGCAAACCGCGCTGCGCTGGAGCGCCTGCTTTTGAGCAAGCCCGTCAATGCGCCGCTGCGAAGTTTCAGCTGCCTCGCGCAGAATGTTCTGTGCTTCCTGCCGGCGGCGGGCAACCGCGCGCGCTTCTTCTTCCGCGCCGCGCTTTTCCGCCTCGACAACAAGCTCGCGCGCCTTCTTGGACGCTTCCTGGCGGATTTCCTCCGCCTGAGCTTCCGCCTGTTCAATGGTCTTGAGAAGCTCCAGAGCCATTGTTTCGCCTCCCATTGGTTTTATTTGGTGCCGAACAGTCTGTCGCCGGCGTCGCCCAGACCCGGAACGATGTAGCTGTGTTCATTGAGGCACTCGTCCATCGCCGCAACGTAGATATCCACGTCCGGATGCTCTTCCTGCACGCGCTTGACGCCCTCGGGCGCCGCGATCAGGCACATCAGGCGGATGTGCGTGCAGCCGCGCTTTTTCAGGAAGTTGATCGCCGCGCTGGAAGAACCGCCGGTGGCCAGCATCGGATCGACGATGATCAGTTCGCGCTCCTCCGCGTCCACGGGCAGCTTGCAGTAATACTCCACCGGCTCCAGGGTTTCCGGATCGCGGTAAAGGCCGACATGGCCGATCTTGGCCGCAGGAATCAGGCTCATCACGCCGTCCACCATGCCAAGGCCCGCGCGGAGAATCGGCACCACGCCGAGCTTGCGGCCGGCCAGCATCTTCTGCTTGGTCTTGCAGATAGGCGTTTCCACCTCGACCTCCTGCAAAGGCAGGTCGCGCGTCACTTCATAGGCCATCAGCATGGCGATTTCCTTGAGAAGCTCGCGGAAATCCTTGCTACCGGTATCCTTGTCGCGCATAATCGACAGCTTATGCTGAATCAGCGGATGGTCCATAATATGCAGCGTACTCAACTCAAACCCCTCCAATCATATTGCTCCCAGTTTATTTTGTATTATACTAAAACCGCGCGGCTTTGGCAAGCACAGAAACCAGCCGCACGGTCATTTTAACGGGTTATTATCAATAGAATTTCAATATACTTTCAAAACAATTTGTTAATTCACAGACAGTACGGATATGCGCGGTCTCGCCCCGTTTTCCGGCGCGACGCGATAGAAACCGATCAGGTTTTTCGGGCGCGCGCTGCGATAGATTTCCGCCACGCGCGGAAACTGCGCCAAGTCAAACCGCACGGACAGGCCGCACCCGAGCGCAACCTCCCGCGGCGTGGAGACGACCTCCGCGCGCACGCCCCCGCGCGACAGCGCGGCCTCAAACGCAAACACCTGCTGCCTTGACCGAAACGATGCAATTCCGAACGGCATATTACCAACCTCCCGCCATACCATATTATGAGCGCGCGCAAAGCGCGTGACGGGAGGCGTGCATGATCTATCTCGACAACGCGGCCACATCCTTTCCGAAGCCCGCGCAGGTGCTGCGCGCCGCGTCCGGCGTTATGGCGAAGCTCGGCGCGAACCCCGGCCGAAGCGGCCACAGCATGTCGCTCGCGGCGGGCCGCGTCGTAATGCGCTGCCGCGAGGCGCTCGCAGCGCTCCTGCAGGCCGACGATCCGGAGCGAATCGTTTTCTGCTTCAACTGCACCGACGCGCTCAATCTGGCGATTCGCGGGCTGCCGCTTGCGGGCGGGCACGTTCTCGCCACGGCGCTCGACCACAACGCCTCTCTGCGGCCGCTGTGCGGCATGGCGGCGCGCGGTGAAATCGCGCTGGACGTGCTCATGCCCGGCGCGGACGGGACGGTCACCCGCGCGCAGGCGGAGCGCGCGCTGCGCCCCGACACGCGGCTTTTCGTGCTCAGCCACGCCTCCAATGTGACAGGCGCCGTACAGCCCGCCGCCGAAATCGGCGCGCTCTGCCGCGAAAAAGGCGTTTGCTTCCTGCTCGACGCAGCGCAGACGATGGGCGTTTTGCCGGTGCTTCCGGAGGCGCTCTGCGCCGATATGATCGCCTTCCCCGGCCACAAGGGGCTTCTCGGCCCGATGGGCACGGGCGGCCTGTGGATTCGTCCCGGCCTGACTCTGCGCCCCTACCGCGAGGGCGGCACCGGCTCGCGCTCGGACAGCCCGCTTCAGCCGGAGGAGCTGCCCGACCGCTACGAGAGCGGCACGCTCAACCTGCCGGGGCTTGCAGGGCTGCTCGAAGGCACTCGCTTTGTCGCGGCGCACGGCGACGAAATCCGCCGGCGCGAAGAAGCGCTCACGAAAAAGCTGCGCGAAGGGCTTTCGCGCCTGCGCGGCGTCACGCTCTACAGCCCGGCGGACGGCAGCGTGGGCATCGCCGCGTTCAACATCGGCGGAATGCGCTCGGGCGACGTCGCCGACGCGCTCAGCCGCCGCGGCATCGGCGTTCGCGCGGGGCTGCACTGCGCGCCGCTGATGCATCGCGCGCTGGGCACGCTGGAGACGGGCGCCGTGCGCGTCAGCCCCGGCTTTTTCAACACCGACGCAGACGTAGACGCGCTGCTTGCCGCCGTCGGCGAAATCATTCGCGGCGGCGCGTGATGCCAAAGCGCGTCCGAACGTCGCGCAGGTTACAAACTTGCGCCGCGCGCATTGAATCCGCCGCGCTTTCATGTTACAATCTGCAAAGAGATGCTTCGCGCCGCCCGGCAGACGGAGAGAATCCGCGCCGACGCGAAGCATCTTGCTTTTCGCATTTTTCACAAAGGAGCCGCAGGACAGAATATGGCAGCGTCATTCTTTCATCCCAGTCCCGAATTTCGCCGCGAGGTTTCCAAGGTTTTCCGCCTGAGCGTTCCGGCCGTTCTCACGCAGATTACCACCATCGCCATGCAGTATATCGATTCCGCCATGGTCGGCAATCTGGGCGCAAACGCGTCCGCGTCGATCGGGCTGGTCTCCACCAGCACGTGGCTGATGGGCGGCGTGGGCGCGGCGGTTTCCGCCGGGTTCTCCGTGCAGGCGGCGCAGTATATCGGCGCGGGCGAACCGCACAACGCGCGCCGCGTGGCAAAGCACGGCTTTGTGACGGCGCTGGCCGCGTCGCTGCTTCTTGCCGCACTGGGCGCGCTGATCAGCGGCGTGCTGCCCGCGTGGCTCGGCGGCGAAGCCGCGCTGCAAAAGGACGCGAGCCACTATTTTCTCGTCTTCGCTCTGGCGCTCCCGTTTCAGGAGATGAACCGCATGGCCGCCTCGTTCCTGCAATGCGCGGGCAACATGGTCGTGCCCAGCATCCTCAACGCCGCCATGTGCCTGCTGGACGTGGTGTTCAACGCGCTGCTGATTCCCCGCTACGGCGTGCTCGGCGCGGCGCTCGGCACCGGGCTTGCAACGGCCGCGGTGTGCGTGGCAGAGATGTGGTTCTGCTGCCTGCGCTACGAGCCGCTCCGCCTCAACCGCCGCGAAAGCTGTCCGCCGGACGCCTCCATTCTGCGGCGCGCGTTCCGCATCGGCGTGCCGGTCGGCGCGGAGTCCATCGCCATGTCCGGCGCGTCCGTCGTCTCCACGATGATCATCGCGCCGCTGGGCGCGGTGTCCATTGCGGCGCACTCCTTCGCCATTACGGCGGAAAGCCTGTGCTACATGCCGGGCTACGGCGTCGCCACGGCGGCGGCCACGCTTGTGGGGCAGAGCATCGGCGCGAAGGATTATCCGCTTGCGCGGCGCTACGGCTATATCACCGTCGCCTTCGGTAGCGCGCTGATGGCGCTGACCGGCATAATCATGTTCATCAGCTGCCCGTGGGTGTTTCAGCTGCTCACGCCCGTGGCGGACGTACGCACAGTCGCCACGCAGATTCTGCGCATCGGCTTGCTCGCCGAGCCGCTCTACGGCGTGTCCATGGTCGCTTCCGGCGTTCTGCGCGGCGCGGAGGACACGCTGGTGCCCAGCCTGCTGAACCTGTTCAGCATCTGGGTCGTGCGGCTAGGGCTGGCGCTGGTGCTCGTGCGGCGCTTCGGCATTCACGGCATGTGGATGGCCATGGCCTTCGAGCTGTGCGTGCGCGGGCTGCTGCTGCTATATCGCCAGCTGCACTCGCGCTACCTGAACCCCGCGCTGCCGCGCAAAAAATAACCCCTGCAAAAAACAAACAAACCGCCGGCTTTTCGCGCAATGCGATCGGCCGGCGGCCGCTGTTTTTTGGGGACGTTTATTCGTCCGTCGTGTAGCAGGCGACGACCTCGCCGAAATACATCGCGTGCAGGTCGCGCGCCTTGTAGATGCCGTTGAGAAGCTCGGGCACCATGCGATCCTCGGTCATGTCCTGCCGCAGGATGATGCGGCACTCCACGTGCAGCCCGCATTCGCCGACAATCGGCGCGGGCACCTTCAGCGCCGGAACAGCCGTAAGCCCATGGCCTTCAAACTTGTTCTCATCGCGCCCGGACGCGGTTCCCGCATAGGCCAGCTCCCTGCGCAGCGGGTTCTTCGTCGGAACGCTGATTGTAAAAACGTCCGTGTGCCGAAGCAGCTCGTAGGTGTATCGCTGCGGCCGCACAACCGCCATAAACACCGGGCGGCTCCACACATAGCACGCCGCGCCCCAGCCGATGGTCATGGTGTTGGGCTTTTCTCCGGCAACGTTGAGAAAAACGCCGCCGTGCGCCATTTTGTCGGTAATCAGGTTCAGCTGGTCAAGGTAGTTGAGTTCCTTCATTTTTCTGCCACCTCCTGTTTCCTGTCGGATATATTCTGCCCCGAAAAGGAAATTTCCTTTTCTGCGCGCAAAGCGCGGTTTGACAAACGCGCGCGCTCGTGTTATGTTTTTCTCAGCAGCAAATGAACGGAGGCGCGCTATGGGACTTTTTGGCAAGAGCCGCGTGGACGAAACGCTCAAGGAAGAAAAAACGCAGGAGGAGCTGCAAAAGGAAACGCAGGCGCGGCGCGAGCAGACCTCCAAGACGATCCGCCTGCTGGCGGGGCTTTATCTGTGCTATCTGAGCTACAACATGCTCAAGGGCATGATCGAGGGAACGAGCGACCCGGTGAGCCAGCCGTGGATCATTTGGACGGCCGCCATTGCCTTCGGCGTGATCGGGCTGGGGCTTCTGGGCTGGTATCTGTGGCGCTATACCCAGGAAACCCGGCGCAAGGACAAATAATCCGCTCCAACATACACACAAAAAAACAGGCGCGGCGCTCCCTCTGCGGGAAACGCCGCGCTTTTTTCAGCGCGCCCTGCGCGCATAAAAATCAAAAGGCGAATCAGTACATAAACCCGTGCAGCATCCCCAGATCCCACAGCAGCGAGGAAATGAGATACTTGTCGCGGATTTCGCGGCTGCCGATGAACGCATCGTGAACATCCTGCATGGTCAGTCCAAGCTCCTCGGGCGTGGTGGGCATTCCCGTGGCGCGCATCATGGGAAGCAGCTCGTCCGCGGCGGGGATTTCCTCGTCGATTGCGCGGACAATCTCCGGCCAGCGCTCAACGATGCGGCGAATCCTGTCGTGATGACCGGCAAGATCGTTCTTGTGATACTTCTCATGCTCCGCGCGGATGATCGTATCGGCGAGCGGGCCGAACGCCTCGTGCATTTCTTTTTCCCATTCGTCGTTGCTGAACGCCAGAACAGCCTTTTCGGCGGCGTCCCTGTCGGGCGTCAGCGCCTTGATTTTCTCCAGCACCGGCAGTTCGAGGCACACGCCTACGCCCACCTGAATGCCGTGCAGGTCGCTGCGCTCGCCCTTTGCCAGCGCGCGCATTTCCCACATGTGGCTGAAATAGTGCTCCAGCCCGGAAGCAGGGCGCGAACACTTGGCAAAATCCATCGCCACGCCGGAAAGGATGAGCCCCTCCGTCACAGCCTGCACCGCCTCGGGCGCGCGCTGCATGAGCTTGTCCGCGTTCTCCACCACGCGGCGGATGGAACGGCGCACAAGGCCGGCAATGTTTTCGCAATAAAATTCGTCGTTGACGACGTTGGTGATGCGCCATTCCGCAAGCGCGGTATATTTGGCCACGATGTCGCCCAGACCCGCCCAGAGCATCCGCGTAGGCGCTTCCTTGATGATATCGATATCGGCGATGATCGCCGCGGGGCACGCGCAGTAAAGCGAAACCTTGATGTGGTTTTCCACCATGGAAGCGGAATTGGACGCATAGCCGTCCATGGAAGGCGCGGTGCCAACGATCATGGAAGGAATCTTCGCCGTGCGCGCGAGGATCTTGCAGCAGTCGTTCACGACGCCGGAGCCGACGCCCATGACGATATCGCAGCTGTTGTCAAACGCCATGGCCAGCGCGCCGCAGGCGTATTCGTCCGGCTCAAGCCGTTCTTCCTGCTCCGGGAACACATAGGACACAAACGAAACGCCGGCCTCGCGCAGCACCTCTTCCACGCGCTTGCCCGCGGCGGCATAGGTGTTCGCGTCGGAGACGACGAAGGGTTTTTTCTTTTCCAGAAAACGCAGCGCCTCCGGCACGGAGCGAACCGCTCCCTGCCCCACGCGCAGGAACTTCAGCCCCGTCGTGTGCGTGCGCCCGCAGGAACAGGCATGGCCTCCCTCGCGAAGCAGCTCCTCCAGCGACATCTCGGCAAACTCTTTCATGCGCATTTCACTCCATCCGTTTTATTCAGGCATTTGCATATATTGTAACACCAGCGCATAAAATGTCAAGTTCTTCCAGCCCGCCGCCATGCACAAAGGCGCGGGAAACCCTGCCGTCCCCCGCGCCGCACGCCCCGATTCAGCCCGCTTCCATTGCCGATTCCACCGCACCCACGTGCTCGCGCAGCGTTTCGCAGAAGGCTGGCAGCGCGGCGAAGCGCGCCTCCTCCTCAAGCCCGAGAAAATCCTTCGCGGCCGTTACCAGCGGGCGGCACGCGCAGCACAGCGGGCTTTGTTCCAGCAGATCCGCGCGCGCAAGCAGCGCGTCCAGCCCGCGCAGAAGACCCAGCAGCGCCGGATCGCCCGACGCTTCCGCGCGCAGCACCACGCCGTCGTGCAGCGGCTGCGCCTGCGCGCTCTGCGCGGCATAGGGGTCGAAAACCGGCTCACCGTTTTCGCGCATTTCGTCGATGATCTGCCGCACCAGCGCGGGGCGCGTTTTCAACACGCTGCGGTATTTGTTCTGATAGCGCAGCATGTCCTTGCGGTCGCCTCCCGCCATGCGCTGCACGCAGGCGCGCACGGAAACGCCCTGCGCCCGCGCTGCGAGCACGTCGTGCACGAGGCTGCGCACCTCGTCCTGCGTAAACGTCTGAAACGGCGCGGCGTGCGGCGCCGCGTCCGCCTCCTCGCGCTTGAGGCAGGCGTAATAATAGTTGCGCACGCTGTTGGGCTTGCGGCCGAGCGAAGCGCCGATTTTTTCAAACACGCCGCGAAGCGGCTCCCCGTTTCCGCCCGCGCGGCGCACGGCCTCGCGAAGCTGCCTGATTTCACTTTCCTGCCAGCCTCCGCGGCCGGTACGGACGACATTTTCCATGGCAAAACCTCCACACGTCTTGATGGTATATAGTATGCGCGGCGGATTGAGAGATTATGCCTGTTTTTCGTTTTTTTCCGGGCGCTTCGCGCCGCAGGAAAAACGCGCGCCGCTCTGTCCGTGCGAATATGAAATTTTACGCAGAAAGGAATTGCAATTTGACGCTGTCTGTTGTATACTAAGTCATCTTTTATGAAGGAGATAAGCAGTATGAATGCATATGCACAAAAAGTATACGAACAAATTCTCAAGCGTGACGCGCACGAGCCGGAGTTTCTTCAGGCCGTGTACGAAGTTCTGACGACGCTCTCTCCCATGCTCGACCAGCATCCCGAGTATGAAAAGCTCGGCCTGCTCGAGCGCATCACCGAGCCGGAGCGCATCATCCAGTTCCGCGTGCCGTGGGTGGACGACGCGGGGCAGGTGCGCGTCAATCGCGGCTACCGCGTGCAGTTCAACGGCGCGATCGGCCCGTACAAGGGCGGCCTGCGCTTCCATCCGAGCGTCAACCTCTCGCTGATGAAATTCCTCGCCTTCGAGCAGACGTTCAAAAACAGCCTCACCACGCTGCCCATGGGCGGCGCGAAGGGCGGCAGCGATTTCGACCCGCGCGACAAGAGCGAAAGCGAAGTGATGCGCTTCTGCCAGAGCTTCATGACGGAGCTGTATCGCCACATCGGCCCGGACGTGGATGTTCCGGCCGGCGACATCGGCGTGGGCGGCCGCGAGGTCGCGTATCTGTACGGCCAGTATCGCCGCATCCGCGGCGCGTTTGAAAACGGCGTGCTCACCGGCAAGCCGCTGCAGTTCGGCGGCTCGCTCGTGCGTCCGGAAGCGACGGGCTTCGGCGCGGTGTATTATCTGTGCGAAATGCTCAAGCACGAGGGCGACAGCATCGAAGGCAAGACCATCGCCATCTCCGGCTACGGCAACGTGGCGTGGGGCGTGGCTGTGAAGGCCGCGCAGCTGGGCGCGAAGGTCGTCACGCTCGCGGGCAGCAACGGCTACGTTCACGATCCCGACGGCGTGACCACGCCCGAAAAGCAGGACTTCATGCTCAAGATGCGCGCGGGCGGCCGCGGCCAGCTCGCCGAATACGCCAAGAAATTCGGCGTGGAGTTCTTCCCCGGCGAACGGCCGTGGGGCGTCAAGGCCGACGTGTGCATCCCCTGCGCGACGCAGAACGAGTTCAGCCTTGAAAACGCCAAGCAGATCGTCGCCAACGGCACGAAGTATTATCTCGAAGGCGCGAACATGCCCGCCACGCCCGACGCGGTGGAATACATGCAGAGCCACGGCGTCATCGTCGCGCCCGGCAAGGCCAGCAACGCGGGCGGCGTGAGCGTGTCCGGTCTGGAAATGTGCCAGAACAGCGAGCGCCTCAGCTGGACCGCCGAAGAAGTCGACGCGAAGCTGCACGGCATCATGAAGAACATTCACGACGCGTCCGCCGCCGCCGCCGCGGAGTACGGCCTCGGCTACGACCTCGTCGCCGGCGCAAACCTCGCGGGCTTCAAGAAGGTCGCCGAAGCGATGATCGCGCAGGGCGTGATCTGACGGACTTCGCCCGAAAAACCGGCATGATCGCCGGAACACAAGCTCAGAAAAAACAGACCTCCTGTCGCAGAACGCAAACTGCGGCAGGAGGTTTTGTCATAACGAAAAATATCCGGAACTGTACCGGGGCGCAAGCCCCATAACGGGCAGCCGCGGCAGAAGGGACGCTTTATAAATGAAGCGCTATCGCGCGTGGACCCCGCCCGGCGTGCGTTCGTTATTGCGCCGAATCGCGCAGCAGCGCCTTTGTCAGCGCTTCCGGCGCATCAAACACCTCGTCAAACGCATCGCCGTCCGCATAGCCAAAGCCTGCGCCGTAAACCGCAAGCCCGTTGTTACGGGCAGCCTGAATGTCCTTCGCGCCGTCGCCAACAAACACGACGCGCGCAGGGTCAAGCCCCGAAAGCAGTTCGGCTGTCATTTCGGTTTTATCGGCCGCCCCGCAGCCGATCTTTTCAAAGAGGGGCAGAATGCCTGCGATGGAAAGGCTGCCCCGCACGTGCCTTTCGGTTCCCGTCGATGCGAGCATCAGGCGGACTCCCGCGTCATGCAGCCGGTGAAGCATCTGCACCACGCCGGGAAAGAGAATCCCTTCGCCCAGCGTCCGCCCGATCTCCAGCTCGCCCTCCTCGACAAGCTCCTCGATCTCCTCGCGCTGCTCGTCGCTCGCTTCCGGGTAAAGCGCCAGATAAAAATCGTGATTGCAAAGGCCGATGGCTTTCAAAAGCGCCTCGCGGGTAACGGGAATCAAGCCGCATTGCGGCGCATATTTTTTAACCGCGCCAACCGTCATCGCAAGCGTATCCACGAGCGTTCCATCCATATCGAAAATCACGGCATCAAATCGCCCCATAAGCATCCTCCGCATTGATTTTTTTATTTTTATCTTATAACAAATCAAGCGCATTTGCAAGGAAGACGACAAAAAATTTGCATTTCGGCGCAATCGCCGCATTGGTTATAACCATTGTGTCAATTGGTATAAAGTACCACAATAAAATTGTTCAACTTTATCATGTATGTACTTGACACGGTATTTGAATTATGGTATATAACAAATTGGTTATAATAAGTTCAAGGGGGCATTTATCCGTTATGAGCATCACGCTAACAGAGATCAAAGACCAGTACCGTTCGCTGAAAAAAACGGCCGCGATTCTTGCGCAGCAGAGCAGCGCGATGAAGGAGTTCTATCAGGCGTTCTCTCCCCGTGCCATCGTGTTCACCGGCTGCGGTTCCAGCTATATGCTTTCCTGTTCCATGCGTTCCATCGCTTCCACCCGGTTTGACATTCCCGTATACGCGCTGGCTTCCGGCGACCTGTGGCTCAACTGCGAAAGCTATCGCCCGATGCTGCGCAATGCGCTGATCGTCTCTCTTTCCCGCTCCGGCTGCACCAGCGAGGTGATCAACGCCTATCACGCCGTCAAGGCGCTGAACGTCGGCGCGAAATTCCTGAGCATCGTCTGCGCCGATGATACGCCGATTGAAAAAATTTCCGATTACACGCTTGCCATGCCGTGGAATTTTGACAAGAGCGTCTGCCAGACGCGCTGCGTGTCGAACCTGTACGCCGCCGGCGCAATGACGATTGGCGAAATGGCGGGCGACGCCTCCATCCGCGCGGGCTTTGAAGCGCTCGCTTCCGACGGCGACGCCTATCTGGAGCGCATCGAGCCGCAGCTGCGCGAAATCGCCGCGCGCGGCTGGACGCACGGCGTCGTGCTGACGGACGGCCCGTTCGACGGTCTCGCCGAAGAAGGCGCGCTGGCGTTCAAGGAAATTTCTCAGCTTCCCAGCAACTATTATCATCTGCTCGACGTCCGTCACGGCCCGATCGTGCTGTTCAACGCCGAGACGCTGGTCATCATCCGCCTGAACAACGGCGCGCACGAGCAGGAGCTCGCGCTTGTCCGGGACGTCGTCAAGAAGGGCTCGCTCGTTCTGACTGTCACGGACAAACCGCTCGAAATCGAAGGTACGACGAACTTCGCGTTCGGCAAGAAGCTGTCCGACGTTGCCGCCGGCCTGCCGCTGGTGAACCTGTGCCAGATGATTACGTTCTTCAAATCCGGCGTCGTCGGCTGCGATCCGGATGCGCCGGACGGACTGGATCCGTGGATTAAGCTCTGATCGGAGGGAACGGCGTTGGATTTGTTTTGCGCAGGCGAGCTGAACGTTGACCTGGTGCTTTCCGGCTTTCAAAGCGCGCCGACGCTCGGCACGGAAATCATGGGCGACGACTACACCGTGTGCTTAGGCAGTTCGACGGCAATCTGCGCATGCGTCGCCGCAAGCCTCGGCACGCCGACCGGATTCTACGGCAAGCTGGGCTGCGACCACTTTGGGCGCGTCGCGCTCGATGGCCTGAAAAAATACAACGTGGAAACGGAGCTCATCGACGTTTCAAGCCAATACCGCACCGGGCTGACGGTCAGCGTCAGCACGGAAAAGGATCGCGCAATGGCGACCTGCTTCGGCGACACCATCGATGCGTTCGCGTCGGAGGAGATTCCTCTGGAAAGGGCGAACGCCCGCCACATTCACATCGCTTCCTATTTCATTCAGCCCAAGGTTCGCGGCGGGCTGGCGGCGGTTTATCGCCGGGCAAAAGCCCTTGGCATGACCACCTCGCTCGACGCGGGCTGGGACGAGCAGGAGCGCTGGCACGACGGGCTTTTCGACATCCTGCCCTACACCGATTTCTTTTTCCCCAACGAGCGCGAAGCGGAAGCGATCACCGGCGTGAGCGACATGCCGGAAGCGGCGCGCCGCATCGCGGCAATGGGTACGAACGCCGTCGTCAAATGCGGCAGCGAAGGCGTCGTCCTCTGCGAAAAGCACAGCAGCAAACCTGTGAGGATTCCCGGCTTCCGCACAAAGGTAATCGACACCACCGGCGCAGGCGACAGCTTTAACGGCGGCTTCCTGCACGCTTTTCTCCGCGGGATGCCGCTGGAAGAATGCGCGCGCTTTGGAAACGCCGCGGGCGCCGTAAGCGTGACGCGGCTTGGCGGAACCACCTCCTGTCCCACACTCGAAGACGTTCTCGGCGTGCTGCGCACGGGAACTGCGAAAGAGGAATGATGACCTTATGGAGATGACCGAATATCTGCGCGTACAGCGCGAGCTGACGAACCAGATTCGCAGCGGCGTCTACCCCGAAAACAGCAAGCTGCCCACAGAGCGCGAGCTGTGCGAACAGTTCGGCGTGAGCCGCATCACGATTCGGCAGGCGCTGCAAAACATGGAAAACGAAGGCGTAATCGTTCGCCAGCAGGGGCGCGGAACGTTCGTCAAGCCCCGCCGCATCGAGCAGCGTCTTTCGAGCATCTACTCGTTCTCCGAGGAGCTTCGCAAGCAGAACATCACGCCCGGAACGCGGATGCTTTCCATGATCACCATCCCCGCGCAGGGAAACATCCAGCAGGCGCTTGATCTTGGCGAAGGCGTTCCGGTTCGCGCCATATGCCGCTTGCGACTGGCAAACGAAACGCCCTACGCTTACGAAACCAGCTACATTCCTCTGGCGCTTCTCAACGACGCCACCGCCGATGAAATCGCCCTCAACGGCCTGTATAACACGCTGCGCCGCTGCAGCGGCACGGTTGTAGACAAGGCGACTGAAATCTTTGAAGCGGTCATCGCGCCGCAGTTCATCGTTGATCTGCTTGGCCGCAAGGGCGTGCTCAGCGCAATGCAGATGGAACGGACGGCGTACTGCGCCGGCCGGCCCGTGGAATACTGCGAGAGCTTCGTTCTTGGCGACAAGTATCGTTTCCATATCACGTTGGAATAAAAAAAGGAGGAGGCAATCGGTCACATGTTTTTCGGAAGAAGTCGTTTCAATTTTGTGTTTATCGGCGCAGGCAGCTCAGTTTTTACGATGCGTCTGATCGGCGATATTCTGCATGAAGACTTTATCGAAGGCGGCTCCATTCGTCTGGTTGATATCGACGAACCGGTTCTCGAGCGCGTTACCGCGGCCGCAAAAAAGCTCGTCGCGCACTCGGGCAAGCCGTTTGAAGTGGTTTCCTATAACCATTTCAAGAACGCGCTCCCGGACGCTGATTTCGTGTTCAACATCTATGCCGTCGGCGCGTATCCGCGCTGGCAGCAGGATATCCGCACCTGCACGCGCTTTGGCGTGAACCAGTCCGTCGGCGATACGATCGGCCCGGGCGCGGTCATCCGCATTCTGCGCACCATTCCGCTCGCGCTCGAAATCGCGCACGAGATGGAGCGCGTCTGCCCCGAAGCGTACATCGTCAACTACACCAACCCGGAAGGCGCGCAGTGCCTCGCCATTCAGAAATACTCGCGCATCCGTTCGTTCGGTCTGTGCCACGGCACGCCCGACACGGCCAAAGCGCTGGCGAAGGAAGTATTTGACGTGCCGCTGGAGCGGCTTCATTACGAAGCTGCCGGCGTAAACCACCTGACATGGTTCACCCGTCTGGAAATCGACGGCAAGGACGCCTATCCGCTGCTGCGCGAGCGCCTGAAAACCACCGCGTTCGGAAAGCGCGAGCAGATTTCCAACGACCTCCTTCGCGTGTTCGGGCTTTACCCCGCCCCGGGCGACCGCCACGTGCAGGAATTCTTCTCGGCCTTCCTGCGGGATAACGTCATCCGCGACCGCAAGCTGGAGTGGCCCAACAACGACTTCAAGGTGATCGACGGCTGGCGCGCCGAAGGCGATGCGCGCGTGGACGCGGCGCTTGCGGGCGACGCGGGCATCTACGAGCATTTCATGGAAGGCAGCGGCGAAAGCGCCACGCATTTCATGCGCGCGCTCGCGACCGGCGAAACGACATGGGAAATGGTCAACGTCATCAACCGCGGCTACATCGAAAACATTTCCGACGGCATCATCGTCGAGCTTCCGACGTTTGTCAACGCCATGGGGCTCAAGCCCATGCACATCGGCCGGCTCCCGGACGGCATTGCCGCCAAATGCGAAGCGCTCGGCCGCGAATACGTGCTGCTGGTTGACGCGGCCGTTGAATGCAGCCTGCAGAAAGCCGCCGAAGCGATGTATCTCGACCCGCTGTGCGCCATGGCGGACGACCCCGAGGGCCTTCTCAAGGCGCTCATCGAAGAAAACCTCGACCTGCTGCCCGAAGCGTGGAAGCACGTTTACTGATTGAAAAGAAGCCGAAACGCTTCTTTTGAAAAATTATTTTAGGAGGGAAAACCGATGAAAAAACTCTGCACTCTCATCCTCGCGCTCTCTATGGTGCTCGGGCTTTGCGCGCCTGCCGCAATGGCCGAAACCACAACCGTCCGCTTCTGGACGCACATGAACACCGCGTGGAACGACAGCTACAAAGAGCTCATCGCCGAATTTGAAGCAGCGAACCCCGACATCAAGATCGAGTATGAGCAGTTCCCCTTCGAAGATCTGGAAGCCAAGATTCAGACGTCCCTTCTCGCCGGCGACGCCGGTGCGGACGTGTACGAAGTCTGGGGCGGCTGGATGTTCGACCTCATCGAGAACGGCGTGCTGAGCGAGACCCCCGCTAAATTTGCCGCCGAGCTGAGCGAAGACACCTATGCGCCCGTGCTTGGCGCGCTGGAAAAGGACGGCAAATACTACGGCGCTCCGGTCGAGCTGAACGTGGAATACGGCGGACTGGTCGTTGCCAAGAAGCTGTTTGAAGAAAACGGCGTCGCTTACCCCACCACGTGGGCGGAAGTGCTTGACATCGCCAGGAACGTCTCCGTGGAAGAAGACGGCGTGATGGAAATGCGCGGCCTGGAATTCGCCACCGGCGATAACCTCACCATCAACTGGCTCTCCATGATCCTCCAGAAGGGCGGCTCCTACCTCAAGGAAGACGGCTCCATCGATTTCAACACGCCCGAAGCCATTGAGTCCCTGAAGGAAATGGTCTCCTGGATCGCCGATGATCACCTCACCAGCCTCGAATCCACCACCAACGCCCTCGGCTATGACGGCCATGCCTTCCTCGGTCTGGAAGAATGCTGGATGGTCACCCGCGGCCCGTGGGTGCTCGCCGACCTCGAAGCGACCTTCGGCATGGAAGACGGCGTGGACTTTGAGTACATCCCCCAGCCCGCTTTCGTGGAAGGTGCCGCGCAGAAGTGGGTTTCCGAAACCGGCTGGTCCCTGTGCGTTGCGGAAAACTCCGCCGTCACCGACGCGGCGTGGAGATTCGTTGAGTTCCTGCTCGCTCCCGAAAACCTGCTCCGCCACAACATCGACTGCGCGCAGATCCCGCCGCGCAAGAGCGTCGCTACCGATCCCACGTTCGTTGAAAGCGCTCCGTATATGACCGCGCTTCTCGGCATTCTGGACGACGCCGAGTTCATCGGCAGCTTCAGCACCGACGTGCTCAAGGGCTATGTCAAGCAGGTGTTCATCTCCCTCTGCTCCAACGACGGCACCTACGCCTCGGTTGAAGAAGCCTGCCAGAAGCTCACTGAAGAGCTGGCCGCCAACCTGAAGATTTATTGACGCGTATCTCTTGTGGGGAGAGCTTCGCTCTCCCCATTTCCTCAAAAAAACAGGAGGACAAGTGATATTGTAATGAAAAAAAGCAAGTTCCCGTATTATGTTCTCGTCCCGATGCTGGCGCTTCTGACGCTTTTCATCGTCGTCCCGATTATCGCCAGCTTCGCAATCTCCTTCATGGATTACAACCCGCTGCGCCAGACGGGCAACCGGTTTGTCGGTTTTCAGAACTATCTTTCGCTCTTCTCCGACGCGCGCTACATCAAGGCGCTGGGCAATACGTTCTATTACGTGTTCGTGATGGTTGTCATCAACCTCTGCGTCACGCTGGTGACGGCTGCGCTTCTCTGCTCGCTCCGTTCCAACAAATGGCGCTCTCTGTTCCGGACGCTTTTCTTCATGCCGTGCGTGGCGCCGCTTGCGGCGGTTTCCGTCGTGTGGCAGAAGAGCCTGTTCGGCCTCAAGGGCAGCTTCAATATGCTTATTAAAATGTTCGGCGGCAAGGCGATCGACTGGCTCGGCAACGCCTCCATGGTGATGCCTTCCATTCTGCTCCTTTCGCTCTGGGCGGATATGGGGTATAACACCGTGCTGTTCATTTCCGGTATGCAGGGCATTCCCAGGGATTATTACGAAGCCGCGGAGATCGACGGCGCGGGCGCGATCCGCCGTTTCTTCTCCATCACGCTGCCTCTGCTTCGCCGCACGTTTATTTTTGTCAGCTGCATGACGCTCATCTCGCAGTTCCAGGCGTTTCCGCAGTTTGAAATTCTCGCCGCAGGCGGCGGGCCGAACTATGCCGGCGAGGTGCTGAGCACCTACATCTACTATGAGGGCTTCACCATAAAGGATATGGGATACGCTTCCACAATCTCGGTCACGCTGTTCCTCATCATTATGGTGGTCACATTGATTCAGCAGCGCTTCAATCGCGTGGATTGGGGGTATTGATATGCGAAAAAGTCGTGAAAGCCGAAAAACAGCGTATAATATCGCCATCATTGTCGTCATGATCGTTATCGGCGTGATTTTCGTGCTGCCCTATGTGTGGATGGTGCTGAATTCTTTCAAGACGACGGTTGAAATTGCAAAGGGCAAAACCTTCTGGCCGCAGACGTGGACGCTGAAGAATTACCAGACGGTCATCTCGCAGGCGCCCATTCTCAAGTGGCTGTTCAACAGCGTTGTCACCGCGGTGAGCGGCACGCTGATTATGCTCGTCACCAGCTCGCTGGCCGGCTTTGTGTTTGCAAAATACGCCTTCAAGGGCAAAGAATTCTTCTTCATTTTCATCCTCGCCACCATGATGGTGCCCTCGCAGACGACGATGATTCCCAGCTTCCTGCTGATTCAGTCGCTGGGGCTCTACGACAGTCTGGCGGCGCTGGTGGTTCCCAAGCTGGTCGGCGGTTTCGGCATTTTCCTCTGCCGGCAGTTCATTATGGACATTCCGGACGATCTGGTGGAAGCTGCGCGCATCGACGGCGCGTCTGATATGTTCATCTACGCCCGCGTCATCGTTCCGCTGATCAAGCCCGCGCTCGGCGCGCTCACAATTTTCACCTTCCTCGGCCTGTGGAACGATTATCTTGGCCCGCTGCTGTATCTCAGCCGCACCGCCAACATGACGATGCCGCTTGCCATCAAGTTCTTCTCCGGCCAGCACAAATCCGATATCGGCGCAATCATGGCGTCCGCGACGCTGACCATGCTGCCGGTAACAACTGTTTTCCTTTGCCTTCAGAGGCAGTTTGTAGAAGGCATTGCCATTACCGGCATGAAATAACAGAGCAACAAAACATCGCTGAAAGGAGATCACCCATGTCCAGAAAATTTGCGTTTATCGGCGCGGGGAGCTTCGGCTTTACGCGCGAACTGATCCGCGATATCCTTTCCTTCCCGGCGCTGAGCGACTGCACGCTCGCCCTGATGGACATTGATCCGGAGCGGCTGGATGCAATCAAGCGCGCTGTGGAGCGCATCGTCTCCGAAGGCGGCTACCCGGCGAAGGTGCTCGCGACGATGGATCGCGTGGAAGCGCTCAAGGGCGCAGACGGCGTCATCACCACTATCCTGCAGGGCAACTGCGACGTATGGCAGCATGATATCCTCATCCCCAAGAAATACGGCGTTGACACCTGCGTGGGCGACACCCGCGGCCCGAGCGGCATCTTCCGCTTCCTGCGCACGATCAACCCCATCCTTGATATCGCCCGCGATATCGAGCGCTACTGCCCCAACGCCGTCTACCTCAACTACACCAACCCCATGGCGATGCTCTGCCGCGCCGTGCAGGGCGCTTATCCGAAGCTGACCACCAGCGGCCTTTGCCACAGCGTGCAGGGCACGGCGGCCATGCTCGCCGAATGGATCGGCGCGCCGAAGGACGAAATCAGCTACACCTGCGCCGGCATCAACCATCAGGCATTCTACACGCAGTTCCGCTGGAAGGGCGAGGACGCCTATCCGCTCATCCGCAAGGCCGTGACCGAGCGCGAAGAAATCTACAACGCCGAGCCTGTCCGCAATGAGATGTTCCTCGCGCTGGGCTATTTCCCCACCGAGTCCTCCGGACACAACAGCGAATACAACGCTTGGTTCCGCAAGCGCCCCGACCTGATTGAGAAATACTGCACGCACGGCACGAACTGGAACCCCGGCGAATACGCCTACATTCTCAACGACTATCGCAGCCGCGAAACCACATGGAAGGACAAGATCGAGCAGTGGTTCCACGAGCCGCTCGAGCTCGAGCGCGGCGGCGAATACGCGGCGCACATCTTCAACGCCATCCTTGGCGACGGCGAGATGTTCGAGTTCAACGGCAACGTCCGCAACTGGAACCTCATTGAGAATCTGCCCTACGGCTGCTGCGTGGAGACGCCGGTTGTCGCCAGCAAGAACGGCCTTGAAACGATCAGCGTAGGCAAGCTGCCGCCGCAGCTGGCGCTGCTTTGCGGCACGTCCGCCCAGATTGAAGAAATGGCCGTGGAAGGCAGCTTCGCGGGCGACAAGGAAATGATCTATCAGGCAATCTGCTACGACCCGCTGACGGCCTCCGTCTGCTCCCTGCGCGAAATTCGCGATATGGTCAACGAAATGTTTAAGCAGAACGAAGACTGGCTGCCGCAGTTCCGCAGCAAGGCTGCGCTGTAAAAAACACATACGCACGAAAAGACCGGGAAGCGTCTGCTTCCCGGCTTTGTTTTTTCCGCGCGTTTTTTTATCGCACAAACAGCTCCGTCACATACGGATAGCCGTTGCCGTCGCTTGCCACGCCGACGCCCACGGCCTTCCACTGCGAGCCGAGAATATTGCGCACATGGCTGGACGAGCTCATCAGCGCGGCGTGCGCCTTCTCCACGCTGCCGTTGCGCGCGATGTTCTCGCCCACGGACGTGTATTCGTAGCCGAATTCGTCGAGCATTTCCGCGGCGCGCCCATAGGTCGGGGACTCGTGCGCAAAGTAGCCGTTCTCAATCATGTCCTCGCTCTTGGCGCGCGCGATGGCGGAAAGCGTCTCATCCAGCGGCAGCGCGCTGACGCCGTTGGCAAGCCTGTCCTCGTTGATCATTTGATACAGCGCGCTCTCTTGCGGCGAAACGGATTGTGCGGTATAATTCCCGTCGGGCGAGGAGGGAGTCTGCGTGCAGTCGCTCTCCGCGCCGAAGGAAAAGATACAATGCGAATCATCCGCACCGAAGCAGTCAAAGCGCTGGCCGTCGCACCAGCCGTCGTTGCGGCATCCGCTTGAACAGCCGTTTTGGTTGGCGCTCTGCGCCGGGGAGTACGCCCCCGTCGTCCAGCTCGTCGCGCGGCTTCCGGCCGGCACGCTGTATGATGCGTCCGCGCCGATGCAATCGTTCTTCGAGGCGCTCTGCGCCGGGGAGCACGCGCCCGCCGTCCAGCCCGCCGCGCAGCTTCCGGACGGCACGCTGTATGATGCGTCCGCGCCGATGCAATCGTTCTTCGAGGCGCTCTGCGCCGGGGAGCACGCGCCCGCCGTCCAGCCCGCCGCGCAGCTTCCGGACGGCACGCTGTATGATGCGTCCGCGCCGATGCAATCGTTCTTCGAGGCGCTCTGC
>CAZKJW010000013.1:0-6096 GCA_964553125.1 uncultured Oscillospiraceae bacterium | reverse complement strand
GCGCGAAGCCGCGTACTCCTCCCACGTCACCATCGGGCAGGTGGGAACGTCTCCGGCCAACGCGCCGCCCGCAAAGCAAAGCGTCGCCGCCGTCAGCGCGAGTGCACGAATCAGTTGCTTTTTCATCGTATCCCTCCTTTGTGCTTCCAGTTTTCCCGGAAGTTGACATGATTGTAATAATTTCGCAATTTTTGCGCAACAATTTTTCCAGAGAATTTCCATGGAAAATGCTGGATGCGCGGAAAAGAGGTTCATGTGAGAGTATTCGCCATCAGCGATCTGCATTTGCCCGGAAAGCATCAGAAGCCCATGGACGTGTTCGGGCCGCAGTGGCTCGACCATTTTGAGCGCATCAGCGCCGACTGGCGCGCCCGCATCAGTCCGGAAGATCTGGTGCTGCTGCCCGGCGATTTCTGCTGGGCGATGCAGCTCGACGAGGCGATGGACGATCTGCGCGCCGTGGCGGCGCTTCCGGGGACGAAAATCCTGCTGCGGGGCAACCACGATTTCTGGTGGAGCTCCGTTTCGCGCGTGCGCGCGATGCTTCCCGCAGGAATGCTCGCGCTGCAAAACGACGCAATCGTCACCGAGCGCGCAGTGCTCTGCGGCACGCGCGGCTGGCTCTGTCCGGGAGATTCCGCGCTGGGCGCGGACGATCTGCGCATCTATCGGCGCGAAGTGGCGCGGCTGGAGCTTTCGCTCGGCTTTGCGGAAAAAAAGCGCGCTGAAGCGCGCACGCGGGGCATGGAGCTTCCGCTAGTGGCGATGATGCACTTCCCGCCGTTCTCCTCGCCGGAAATTGCGTCCGGGTTTACAGAGCTGCTCGAAGCGCACGGCGTAACGCTGTGTGTATACGGACACCTGCACGGGCCGGGACTCGCCGCGGCGTTCAACGGAAACCTGCGCGGAGTGGATTACAGGCTCGTCAGCTGCGACGGGCTGGGGTTTCGGGTGCTGGAGCTTTTCTGAAGGCTCCGGCGCTTTTTTTATGCCGTTTTTTGGCAGAAAGGCGGGGAACGCTGCATCTCCCAATATGTTTATTTGTGCATAGTGTATAATATACATCACAATTCTTCAGGTGCTGTTGCGTACAAATTGTCATGTGTATGACAGATATCTCAAATAGATTGCTATATAATGAACATGTAAAAAGCCGGATTCTTTCCGGCATGACAGGAGGAGGGTCTTTATGACCAGGTTTTTTCGCTTGACAGTGCTCCTTACGCTCTGTCTGTGCCTGCTCGGCTCAAGCGTGGCTTTCGCAGAGGAACCGCGCGAAGTGGAAGTCATGGCGAGTGAGTATGCCGCCGACGTCGAAGCGGCGCTGCAGGAACGCGCCGAAAAGTATGCGTCCAAAGTGACCACGCTGTCCAACGGCGTGAAGGTGCAGCGCACCCCCAACACCAACGATGCCGTGTTCCAGCTCTGGGGACACGATCTGACTTACAACAACTACTACCTCAACGCCGACAACCGCGGCTGCGCGGCTTGCCACAACCTCAACACCCTGATGGACAGCGCGCCGCTGCCGCAGCACATCTCTCTGAACAATGCCATGGGCATTGAAATCAACGTCCAGATGTGCATGTCCTGCCACCGTATGGGCAGCGTGACCGGCAACAGCATGAACGACATCCTGCACAATAAGCACTGCAATTCCGCCGCGTTCTCCGCGATGGGCGGCAACTGCTGGAGCTGCCACTACACCACGCTGGAAGGCGAAACCGTGCTGTGGGACGACGTCAAGCACGACGTCATGCGCGGCATCAGCGATATGAGCGCCGACACGATGGACGGCGTGTTCTCCTGGAATCAGGACAAGACGCTGAAGTCTGACGAACTGTTCTGGTATAACTGGACGGACGACAATGCCGGTCTCTCCCGCGTTGGCCGTTCCAAGAGCGGCGTCAAGCCCGATCCGGAAAACGACGGCGTTTATGATGCGTGGACGTTTGAAGTGGACGGCCAGGTCAGCAACCCCGTGACGTTCACCATCAACGAATGGATTGACCTCGTTGGCCTTGAAACCGTCACCATGACGAAGCACTGCGTTGAAAACAGCGACGGCGGCCCGCTGATTGGCAACTGCGAAGTCACCGGTCTGAACATCATGAAGATGATCGAATACTGCGCGCCCGACGAAGGCACGAACAGCTTCATCGCCACCTGCTACCTCGACTGGGCTTCCGCCACGAACTGCGATTCCGCCGGCCGGAGCACCATCGGCTTCGATCTGGCGAACGACTACGGCGCGTATCTCGTGCTGAGCATCGGCGGCGAACCCATTCAGTGGGGCCACGGCTATCCCACGGTGATGTGGGTCGGCGGCATTCCCGCGCCGGACTATCGCCGCGAAGTTCGCAAGATCACCGTCACCACCGAAGAAGTTGCGCCGACCATCGAAACCAAGCTCGCCGGCTATAACGGCTGCTTCATGGACGCGGGCATCTCCCTCGCCGAAGGCCAGATCCTGCCCGTGGGCGAACCCTTCACGTTCGAAGGCTATGCCAACAGCATCGGCCATGCGATCACCAAGCTCGAGCTTTCCTTCGATAAGGGCGAAACGTGGGTTGGCACCGACATCGAAAACGCCGATCCGACCCGCTGGGTCTGGTGGAGCTACGAATGGACGCCCGCCAAGACCGGCTCCTACACCATCGCCGTGCGCGCGACGGATTCCACCGGCGCCGTTGAAGTCAACGACTACGAAATCATGTTCAACGTTCAGTAATCTGAAGGGAGAATTCTCATGAAAGCAAACACCAAGAGAACGCTTGCCGGGCTTTCCGGTATGCTGATGATTCAGTCTGGCGTGACGGCGCAGGCCGCCGTGGACGGCGTCTCCCTCACGCAGACCGAGCAGCAGACCTATGACGAAGTGGCCAACGTGCAGGGCGCGTTCGCGTTCGATCAGGACGTCATCAGCCCCCGCGACGATATCTTCAACCTTTTCGGCACCGCCGCCACCGGCGTGTGCGCGACGCCCGGCTTCGTCTTCGCGCAGCAGGACGGCGCATCGGACTATTACCTCAACGTCGGCGGCAAGCTGAAGAAATCCTTCACGGTGAGCTATTCCGATCTGGAAAACAACAGCCGCGCCGAAGTGATGAAGTGCTCCTGCGGCATGTCCTCCGCCGTGGCCAATGCGGCCATCACCGGCGTGCCGATGGAGAAAATCGTGGAAATGGCCGATCTCGAAGACGACGTGAACGCCGTCGCCTTTAAAGGCGCGGACGGCTACACCGTCTCCGTCTCGCTCGACAAAATCAAGGGCGCGATGCTGGTTTACAAGGTGAACGGCAAGAACACCGTCGCCGAAGAAGGCGGCCCCGTTCAGCTGTGGATGCCCGGCGCAGCCGCCAGCTATTTCACCCGCAATGTGACGGACGTGGAGTTCATTCATGCGGACGATATCGCCGGCATGGCCGCCCCCGCCGCCGAACAGCGCGCGAAGGTGAACTTCGTCAACCACTTTGAAAAGAGCGCCTTCCATGTGGGCGATCAGATCAGCTTTGAAGGCTATGCGGACGATTTCGATACGTCCATCGCGGCCGTGCAGTTCTCCATGGACGGCGGCAAGACCTGGACCACCTGCGAAACCAACGGCGCGACGCCCGACAAGTGGGTCTACTGGAACTTCACCTACACCGCCGCGCAGCCTGGCAGCTACAAGCTCGACGCGCGCGCACTGACCGCCAACGGCAACGTCAGCCCGCTCGCCGCTTCCGTCGTGTTTGAAGTGGAATAACCTTCTCCTTCCCCGAAAATACAAAAAAGACCGCGCGGACGTTCTCCTTGTCCGCGCGGTCTTTGCGTTTGGAAAAAAGCTTTTCGCCGCCCCTATCAGACTGTCGCCCGAATCGCCTCGGCCAGCGCGTCGATTTCGGCCTCCTGCTCCGGCCGGAGCGTGCTGCGAATGCTCAGCGGCGTTTCAAGGAACGTCATATTCTTCAGCGGCTCCAGCAGCGCGCGCATCTGCTTGGCGCACACCGGCGCCCACGTTCCGTTTTCAAGGAAAGCGACGGTACGGTTTTGCAGCGCGTGCGCTGCAAGATCATGCAGCAGCGCGTCCATGGCGACGAAGATTCCGCCGTTGTAGGTGGGCGAGGCAAAGACCATATGGCTGTAGCGGAACGCCGCCGCAACGATCTCGCTGCCGTGCGTCACGGATACGTCGAACATCTCCGTCTTCACGCCCGCTTCGCGCAGACGGCACGCCAGCGCGTTGGCGGCGTTTTCCGTGCCGCCGTAGACGGACGCATAGGCGATCATCACGCCGCGTTCCTCCGGCTCGAAGCGACTCCAGAGGTCATAGCGGGCGATATACGCCGCCAGATCCTTCCGCCAGACAAAGCCGTGCAGCGGGCAGATCGCCGCAATTTCCAGCGCGGCGGCCTTCTTCAGCAGCGCCTGCACGGGCGCGCCGTATTTGCCGACAATGTTGCAGTAGTAGCGGCGGGCCTCGTCAAGGTAGTCGCGGAAGAAATCGACCTCATCGGCGAAAAGCGCGCCGTTGAGCGCGCCGAAGGTTCCGAACGCATCGGCAGAAAAGAGGATCTTCTCCGTCCGCTCATAGGTCACCATCACCTCCGGCCAGTGAACCATCGGCGCCATGACGAAGGTGAATTCGTGCCGTCCGGTCGAAAGCGTGTCGCCCTCCTTGACAAGCCGCGCGCGCGGCGTCACGTCCACGCCGAAAAACTGGCCGATCATCGCGGCAGTTTTCTGGTTGCACACCACGGTCGTTTCCGGATGCTTCTCCAGCAGGCGGCCGAGCGTCGCGGAGTGATCCGGCTCCATATGCTGCACAATCACGTAGTCCAGCGGGCGGCCGTTCAGCCCGTAGGCAAGGTTTTCAAAGAAGCGCTCGCTCACGGCGTGATCGACCGTGTCGAGCAGCACGGTTTTTTCGTCCAGCACCAGATAGGAATTATATGAAACGCCTTTCGGCACGGGGTATGCGCCCTCAAACAGCGCCAGCCGCCGTTCGTCCGCGCCAACCCAGAGAATCTCGTCGGTAACCTTTCTTGTACAGCGCATTGTTCCGCCTCCCATGAAATGATCCGTTTTTGTATACCCATTTTACCATTGAAAAAAACGCTTGTGAAGATTCTTTTTCCGCGCTATGATATTTCTATCCCGGCAAAAGGAGCGGTTGTTTTTTATGCACGAATCGGAGCGACTTCTTCGGCTTCTCGGCGATTTTTTGGGCCGCCATGCGGCCTGTATTTCGCCGGACATGGTATCCGACCTGATGAACGCGTGCGGCGTTTCGCAGGAGGACGCGTTTGCGCTGCTGCTTTCCGGCTGCCTCGGGCTGGATGCAGCGGGCGCGGACAGGGCGTTTTACGCCCGCTTTCTGCGGCCGAGCGTTCGCGTGCTAAGCGCGGCGGACTATCGCGAGAACGCCTATCTGCGCGCCGTCCGCGCGCCCGAAGCCCAGAGCGGCGCATGGACGCTCCGGCATATGCGCTATCAGCCGTTTGAGGCGTTCGTCTGCAGCGATTACCGCGAAACGCCCGACGGCCGCGTGCTGCCGCAGATCGGCTGCTTCGCCGAGCCGTTCGACTATCCCGCCGCGCTGGAAAACGGGCGCGAATGGATGACCGTCACGCCCAACGAAATCGAAACCATGCGCGCGCCCGTCGAGCGTGCGCGCGGCCGCGTGCTGACGTTCGGGCTGGGGCTGGGCTATTTCGCATTCATGGCGGCGCAGAAGCCGTCCGTCGCCTCGGTGACGGTTGTGGAGCGCGAGGAAGCGATCATCGACCTGTTCACGCGCCTGCTGCTGCCGCAGTTCCCACACGGCGAAAAGATTCGCGTCGTGCGCGCCGATGCGTTCGATTACGCGCGCGCCCTGCCGGACGGCGCGTTCGACTTCGCCTTCTGCGACCTCTGGCACGACGTTTCGGACGGGCTGCCCCTCTACCGCGCCATGCGCGGAATTCTCGAAAAGAAAAACGCGCCGGAAACCGCCTACTGGATCGAGGACACGCTCCGCTGGTACTGACCGCGCGTTCTCGCGGCGCGGTCGTGTCCGAGAACCCGCGCATATACGGCGAAGCGTTGACGGGGAACAAGGCGTCAGAAAAGTGG
>CAZKJW010000012.1:23884-36016 GCA_964553125.1 uncultured Oscillospiraceae bacterium | reverse complement strand
AAGCACGCCTTCGCCCGTGCCGAGCTGGATTTCGGTCATCTCGCCCGTGCCGGTTTCGCCCGTTTCGTTCACCGTCTCGCCCGCGCCGCCAAGCCGCGTCGGGTCATAGATCGTTTCATACGTTCCGGTTTTCTTCTGCGGATCGACGTTTCCCTGCGCGCCCGAAGCCGCGGCGTTCGCACCCGTTCCGCCGTCCTTGTCGGACGTGCCGACGCCCGCGCCGTTTCCCGCGCCCTGGCTCTGCTGCAGCGACGCGCCGCCCGCGCCCTGTCCGTCGCCGCTCTGCCCGCTCTGTCCGCTTTGTCCCGATGCGCCCGTCGCACCGGATTTGGCGGCGGCATTTCGCGCCATCGCAGCCAGCGCCATCGCCTGTGCGACAGCACCCGTCGCAGCCGTCGCGGAAGCGTCCTGCAAAAGCTGCGCCGCCTGTGCCGCGTCTCCGGCCTGCATGGCGTTCGCCGCCTCCGCAAGCGCCTGTGCGGCCGCCGTGTCGCTCGTTGAAAGCGCGGCTTCGCTCAGCGCCTCCGACGCGCCCTGCGCGTCCAATGCCTCCAGCGCTTCCTGTGCCTTGGAGGTCTGCTCGCTTTGCAGCGCCTGCGCGACGGCCTCCAGTCCCGAGCCGCGCAGCGCGTTCAGCGTCTCGTCCGCCGTTTTCTGCTGCATTTGCAGCAGCGCGCGCTCCGCATCGTCGATTGCTTCCAGCGCTTCGCGCCTATTCTCCGCGCGCCGCAGCGCCTGCGCCAGTTCGGCGAGCAGCTTGCGCGTCGGCTGCGTCTGCGGGTCATCGTCGGAAAGCGCGTCCGCGCCCTGTTCCACCTTTTCCGCCTGCGCGCTCATGTCCGCGCGGAACGTCTCACGCTGAAGGATCAGCGCGTCCTGCGGGTTCGGGATGAGCAGGCTCAGCCCCAGCGCAGCCGCGCAGAGCAGCACGCCCAGCCATGCGCGCCGAGGGATTTTCATCTTCATCGCCCTGCGCGGTTCAAACGCGCGAAGGCACGCAAGCGCGTCCTCGCGCTGCATCTGCGCCATAGGGCTTTCGTCTCCGGCGAGCGACACCGCCGTCTGCGCGCGCTCGCGCAGGCCGTGCGCGTCGGCACGCTTCGCCGCCGTGCAATCGGAAACGGGCCACACAGCCGCAGCCAGCGCCGCCGCGCAAGTCATACCTGCCGCCATGCAGCCAGCGCAGACCCACAGCCCCTCAAACGCGCACGCAAACGAAACCGCGCGCAGCACGACGGCGCATCCGGCGGCCGCCAGCGCACCGTAAGCGCCCCAGCAAAGCGCGCGCTGTGCACGGATTCTCCGCTTCACGGGCGCAAGCGCCCGTCTGACCTCACGCATGGCGCTTTCTCCGCACCCTGCCGCGGCTGCGCAGGCGCAGATTCAGCGCGCTCAGCGCCGCCAGCAGGACGGACGAGCCGACCATGAATGCCATGTTGTACAGGTATGCCGCGCTGAGGCGCATATACTCCGACGCGTTGCCCAGCGTGTAGCTGAAGCTCCAGAACAGCGTCTCCATGCCGCCCGTCTGCGTCTGCAAGAGCGCAAGGAAGCCCAGCAGCGGATTGAGCACAAACGAAACGGGCACGAACGTCCCCGTCGCCACATAGGCAGTGGAAACGTTCGCCGCTTCATAAATGGCGCCCAGCACCCTGACGTCGTAAATGAGCGGCAGCAGCGTAACCACGCCCACGCCCAGCACGGCCAGATAGCTCACCACCGTAGCGGTAACGGTTCTCTGAAACAGCGTCGAGCAGAACATGCCGATGCTCGTTGCCATCAGCGCCATCGACAGAAGAAACGCAACGCCCGCGAGCACGTCCGGCAGCGTCGCCGAACCGACGAGCATCGCCAGCGAAAGCGCCGGCATGGAGCTCAGCGTGAGCAGCGCGAGAAACCCGAAGCTCTCCAGCAGCTTGCCCAGCACCAGCCGCGCCGCGCCCATGTTCGTCACCAGCAGCAGGTCGAGCGTCTGCCGCTCGCGCTCGCCGCTGATGCTGCCCGCCGTCATTGCCGGAGCCACAAGCACCAGCAGAACAAACTGCAGCACAAGAATCGCCACATAGCCGTTGACGGAGGCTTCAATGTCCCACAGCGTCGCCGTCGGGCGCAGGTAGCACGCGTACGTCAGAAAGCAGCCGATCGCCGCCAGCAAAAGCGCATAGCATGTAATCACCAGCGGCGTGCGCACCGAGCGCATCCGTCTGCGCGCGGAAAAGGCGAGAATCGGGTTACTCATCCTTCGTCACCTCCATGAACACTTTTTCCAGATTCGGCGGCGCGCGATGGAAATCGACAACGGGCGCGCTGCCCGCGAGCGCCCGCAAAAGCACGGCCGCTTCGTCGTCCCCGCCGTCGAAGGCGACGGTGAGCGTATTCTCAGGCTCGCGCCCCACGCCCGTAACGCCCGGCATCTGGCGAATGAGCGTCGCCGCGCGGCGCACCGTTTCGTCGTCGGCGCCGGCCGAGAGGCGCACCGTCAGCGACGCGCCGCCGTTCATGCGCTCGCCCAGCTCGTCCACCGATCCGGAAAACACCAGCCGCCCGTGATCGATAATCGTCAGCGCGTCGCACATTTCCGAAAGCTCCGGCAGAATGTGCGAGGAAATGAGCACGGTCTTGCCCATCGTTTTGAGCGTGCGCAGGATGTTTTTCATTTCCGCGCGTGCGCGCGGATCCATGCCGGAAGCCGGCTCGTCGAGAATGAGCAGCTTCGGGTCGTGTATGAGCGCGCGCGCAAGGCAAAGCCGCTGCTTCATGCCGCGCGAAAGCACGTCCACATAGCTTTCGCGCTTATCGCGCAGGTTGACAATTTCCAGCAGGCTGTCGATCATCCGCAGCCGCTCCTCATACCCGAAGCCGTAGCAGCGGGCGTAAAAATCGAGATACTCCCATGTTTTCAGCCGGTCATACACGCCGAAAAAATCGGGCATATATCCCATAAGGCGGTGAATTTTCTTCGGCTCCTTCACCACGTCCACGCCGTCAAGGCTGGCAAAGCCGGAGGTCGGCCGAAGAAGCGTGGCAAGGATGCGCATGGTCGTCGTCTTGCCCGCGCCGTTTGGCCCGACAAAGCCGTGCAGCTCGCCGTCGCCGATGGTCATCGTCAGATGATCGAGCGCAAGGAAGCTCCCATAGCTGCGCGTCAGCTCGTGAATTTCCAGCATTTATTTCACCCGCCCTTCCATGGTCATGCGCGGAACGGAAACATCGGAGTAGTCCTCGCCGCCGGTCTGAACGCGCTCAAAGCGCGCATACAGCGTCTTTGCGTCGTCGATATACCGCGCCAGATCCGGCACGCTTGCGGAAACGCTCGCCGCATTGCCCGAGCTGGAAGGCGTGTATTCCTTCCACGCGTCCCATTCGCCGGTCTCTACGTTGTAAAGGCTGACGCGATAGGCGTAGTAGTCGTACCGGGAATCGATGTCGAGCTTTGTAACCTCCATTCCTTCGGGCACGGCGCTCATATCGAATGCAAACGCCGGGCTTCCGCTCAGGGCAAAGCTGCGATAGTCGTTCGTGGAGAGCTGTTCCCCCGCCGCCGGCCTGTTCGCGCCGTCCAGCACGGCCGTGCTGACAGGGAAGCTGTTCTTCATAAACCGCGCCGTGCCGTCCGCGGAGATCGGGTTATAGCGCAGCGTCGTCACAAGAACGCCGCACTGCGCCGTGCGCGCCGTCTCCCTGCCGTCGATTTTTACGCGGAGCGCGTCCATTTCGTTGCTGAAAGCAACATACAAAAACGGGCTCGGCAGCGCGTCATAGCCGACGGAGACCACGTTGTACATCATGTTGAGGCGCAGGAGATCCCGTTCTTCCCCGTTCCCCTTCGTCAGGCGCGAATACGCCTCGACATAGTCGTAAGCCGAAAACGAATACGGATTCGTCACGTTGTCGTAGATCACGCCGTCCTGCGGGTATCGCACGTTCGGCACGGACGAGGACGTCGACACAAAAACCGCCGTCGGGCCGCTGCTTCCGCCAATCACGCCAATGCTCGCAGCCGCGCTGCCGCTATATGCAGCGCCCGCCGCCTTCTGGGCAGACGCGCTCTGCGCGGCCGCGTTCGCCGCATCGGGGTCATAGGGGTACAGCACGCGCTGCGCCGTCTGTCCGGGCAGAAGCGCCGGAACGCATGCAAAGCCGTTATCCGTCAGGATCACGCCTTCCTCCAGCGCGACGGCAGAGCCGTTCGTCACGGATATGCACAGGTTTTCGCCGTCCCACACGCACTCGCCCTGCACGCCGCTCATATCCTCCACGGGCGGGTTCCGCACCACAAAGCTATGTTCCTCCCACGCCTTTTTCTGCTGGAAGGTCACGGCTTCTTCCTCGCCGCAGGTGTAAATATAGCGCAGCGGCGCTGCCGCAGAAACGTCCGTGTCGATGTCGTAATACGAAAGCGAGGAGGTCATGTCGATTTCCCCTTCGTTCACCGAAAGCGTCATCTGCGATTTCGCGGGCTTCGCCGCCGTCACAACCGAATAGCCGCTTGCGGCCCCGTCCTCATCGACGCGAATCGCCGTATAATGAACCGCCACCGGCTCACGCAGGGACAGGCTGCCGCTGAGCGCCCACATGCCGAGCGACGCGGCAATGGCCAGCGCCGGAACGGTCGCCCACATCCACTCGCGCCTGTCCAGCTTTTTCAAAATGAGATATCCGCCCACGCCCGCAAGCACGATGAACACGCCCAGCAGCACGAGCGGCCAGAACATCCCATCGCCGTTTTGCACGCCGATCTGCCCGTAAATGCTGGCGTCGGCGTAATTGGTCTGCTCGTCGTATTCGCCGATGCGCCGAAACTCGGCAATTTTCTGATAGCGCGCCTGCGCGCCCGAAAGCAGAATGCGCTGCAAAATCGCATTCTGGCCAAGCCAGCCGCTCAGCGGCTTCTCAGCAAGCGAAAAGCCCAGCG
This sequence comes from uncultured Oscillospiraceae bacterium, assembly GCA_964553125.1. Lineage (GTDB taxonomy): Bacteria > Bacillota > Clostridia > Christensenellales > Aristaeellaceae > Aphodomonas. The sequence continues at coordinate 31,101 of CAZKJW010000012.1, read as the reverse complement.
TGACCACATAGCCGTCGCCCACGCGCGTCGCATCGGCAAGCCGCGCCTCGCCCACAGCCGCGCCCGCGCCATTTTGCAGCGGAACGAGCGCCGCGCTGCGGCCGAGCCCCGCGCCGCTCATGCCGAGCGCCTCCATCAGCGCCGCGCTCACGTCGGTCGTCTCCGCCGCGCCCGCGCTGATTCCCGTATAGCTCTTAAAAAACGCGAAGTTCTCCGCCGCGCGCGTTCCGCCGCCGACGAACACAATGCCGCCCTTTTGCAGCCACGCGTCAAACGCATCCCGCTGCTGTTTGGAAAGCGCGGACATGTCAAAGCCGTCCACGGCCAGCATGTCGAAAAAGCGCAGGCTTTCCGCATCGTCCGGGAACGTCGCTTCCTCCAGCACGACGGGCGTCCAGTATTCGTTGCGCGCCAGCGGGTCGCTCCCCTTTGCGATGGAAATCCACGTCATGCTCTGCGCGTCGCCGCCCAGCGTGCCGACAATCAGGTTGGCGGGGTTGAGCGCCTTCTCCGGCTGAATCGTCCGCTCTGCAAGCACGGTTTCGCCCTGCGTGAAGCGCACCGTGTATGTTTTTTGCTTCTGCGTGAGCACGACGGGCAGCGTCACCTCAACCTCTGCGCCCGCAGCGACGCTGACCGGTATCTCATACACGTCATAGCTGCCATAGCGGCTTACCTCGACGCTGAGCATACCGGACACATCGGCGCCATGATTGGCAATCGTCGCCGTAACGGGCGTCCTGCGCATATAGGTCACAACGCCGTCATAGCCGATCGCGGCATCGAGCGTCACGCTTCCGTCCGCTCCGCCGCACAGCGGCACGAGCACAGCCGCCAGCACACAGATCGCCGCCAGAATGCGGCGGAAAAACCGTTCCTTCATCCGTTCCTCCTCTGCGCGTGCGGCGCTCCGCGCGCGTCCTTCTCTTTTAAGACGCCGCAGCGCCGCCTTTGGTTCTCGCCATACAGACATATAACGCAGACAAAGAGCAAATTCTTCCACAGACGCGTGCGCCCGCCGGGCGACGATTCCTCATCGCGCGGCGGGCGTTTTTTCTCCCATGAGCGGGAATGTGATTCGGTTATTCCTTCGAGCCGCTTCCGCCGTAGTAGACGGGATACGGATCAAAGCTGCCGTCCCAGATGGTGACGAAATCCTTCTCGGCGTTCTTCGCCAGCTTCGGCGCTTCCTCCGTGTTGCCGACAAGGACGATCACGCAGGGCGTCATGTAGCCGTTGATGTAGTTCATCTTGTACTTGACCGCGGGCGAGCCGTCCTGCTCGAAGTACTGATACTGCTTGCTCTTGAGCTGCACGGTGTTGCCGTTCATGACGGTGATCGGCTCGCCGCTGTCGCTCATGATGTAATAGTCATCCTTGGGAATGGCAAACATCTGCCGCCACTCGTCCCAGTCCATGCCCTCATGCACAATGTTTTCTTCGCCCGGCTCGTTGTTGCGGTACAGCGTGTAGGAGGATTCATAGATGCTGTCCGTGATCACCTTGAAGCCGAGGCCCTGCATCTGCGCGGCCACGCAGATCTGCTGCGCCGCCATGCCGGCGGAGATGTAGCGGGTCACGTCCTCCACGTGATACTGCTGATACGCGCCCTCTTCCGACGTGCAGGAAACGATGAACGCCATGTTACCCTCGTGGATCAGCCCCGCCTCGTTGTAGGTCGGCAGCAGCTCCTGAATCAGATCCAGCTCCGGCACAACCGTCAGATACCACATGCCAGACGAACCGAGCGTCACAGAAAGCGCCGCCTTGATGATCGCGTCCCGCTGCTCCGTGGTGACGGCCGTTTCCGTGGTGGAAACCATGGAGCCGTGTTCCTTTGTCAGCTGCTCGAGGGTCAGCGCGCCCTCGTCGGCCAGCGCGGCCGTTCCGCTCAGCACAAGCGCCGCCGCCAGCGCGCAGGCTGCCAGTTTCTTCATCCGTTCCTTCATGTCAGTTCCTCTCCTTTTCGATTTTTTCGCAGAGCGATAAAATAGCGTCCACCGATCTGAAATTCACGCTTCGCATCTCCTCCGGCGGCACGACGATGCCGAACCTTCCGTAGAGCTGCGAGACGATCATCAGCGTATCCAGCGAGGTGAGCGTTTTTCCGGGCGCGTCCGCGCCCCAATCCACATTCGGCGCCGCCTCGCAAAGCACCTGCACGAGTTCTTCACGGTTCATTGCAAATCCTCCCCGATGCGCGCCGCCTGCTCGCACTGCCCGCGCTGCGGCTTGCCCATATAGTTGCGCGGCACGGCGGCAATCAGCGCAATCTGCCGCGGCAGCTTGTATTCCTCAAGCCGGCCGGCCAGAAAGCGCGCCAGCGCGGCCTTATCAAACGGCTCCTCCGGCTTTTCCGGCACAACGTACAGCTTCGGCGTCTGCCCCAGCAGCGGATCCGGCGTCGCGGCGCACGCGCATTCGCGGATTCCGCCGAAATACATCGCAGCTTCCTCCACCTCCTCGGGCGAAACCTTGAAGCCGCCGGTGTTGATCACGTCGCCCCTGCGCCCGATGAAGCACAGATAACCTTCCGCGTCCAGATAGCCCACATCCTGCGAGAGGACGTAGCCATCTTTGAGCACTTCGGCGCTGAGCGCCTCATCCTGCCAGTAGCCCGTCATGTTCATCGGCCCCCAGCAGGCGATCAGGCCCCATGTTTTTTCATCGCTGCGCATTTCCCTGCCGTCGTCATCGACAATGACGAAATGCGAATTGCACGCGGGCCTGCCGACGCGCCGCGGAGAAAAATCGTTTTTATAGTCGAAGATGCAGGCGCACCCGGCCTCCGTGCTGCTGTAATACTGGTAGAGGCGGCTGTTCGGCAGAAGGGCGCGCATTTTGTCCTTCATGGCGGAGTCCACGCCCGCCGTGCCCAGCTGCAGATAGCGCAGCGGGTACTCGCCCAGCCGGTCGCCCGTCACATGCAGAAGGATGTTGACCGTCGCGGGCGTGAGCGAAAGCGCGTTGACATGATAGCGATCCATCAGCGCAAAGAAATCCCCGGCCATGGCCACACCGTCGCACAGCACCGTGCTCCGTCCGCCCAGAAGCAGCCCGAAGCAATGCCGCAGTCCGTAGGAGTGGCTCACAGGCATCGGAATCAGTTCGATGGTGTCTTCTTCCATTTCCGTGCCGTAGAATACGTTCTGCGCCACGGCCACCTCGGCGCGGTGCGTCAGGGCGATGCCCTTGGAGCGTCCCGTCGTCCCGGTGGTGTAGAGGATGGTCGCGGTTTCATCCTCGCGCGGCATCTCCGCAGGGAGCGGCGCTTCGGGCACATCCAGCTGCGTCTGTTCCAGCAGGAGCTTCGCCTGCGTGCGCGCCGCAATTTCCTGCGCGCGCTCCTTGGGCAGGTTCTTTTCCAGCGGCACGAACACCGCGCCCAGCCGATGCGCCGCGAAATGCAGCGCCAGATAATCGGCGCGCTGCGCCGCATAGGCCGCCACGCGGTCGCCCCGGCAAACGCCCAGCGCCGCCAGCTGCCCGGCTTTTTTCAGAATGCGCGCGTAAAACGCGCCATAGCTCACCGCCTCATCCGGATCGGCGATGCAGAGCCTTTCCGGCCGTTCGGCGGCGTATCCGGCAATCAGCGCCAGCATCGACTCGCCCCAGATACGCTCCTTGCGAAACGCATGGAGAATGCGCTGCTGCGCCGCGTTTGTTTCGTTCATCTCTCTCCTCCATCCTCAATCAGCTTTTTGATTTTTTCCGCGGACACCCGCTCCTTCGCGTCGTATTCCTCCCAGCACGTCTGCCAGCGTTCGCCGTCGCTTTCTGCGCTGTGAAGAACGCCCTTTTCCGTCAGCCGCGCTCCGAGCCAGTCGGTACACTTGACCGCGCCCAGCGTGTTCACATGCCGGAAATCGGAATAATCGGCCGCAAAGTCCAGCCCGATTTCGTCTGCCATTTTGGTAAGGTTCCAGAATTCATAGCCCGCCTGCTTCACCGTCTCGCCCGCCGCGTTGAACATCTTCGCCTGCTTGCGCGAGAGGGAGAACGGCGTGGCAATAAACACGGCGTTCACGCCCTCCTGCCGGCAATAGGCGAGCAGTTCCTCCAGCGCCCTTTCGTTCGCCTCGTCCGGCGCGATCATCGCGTTCACGTTGCTCCAGTCGCGCGCCTCAATCGGCTCCCAGCCGTTGGAAAACTGCCAGCCCTTCATCGGGTCGCTTTTGCCCCAATGCAGAAAGCGCACATCCTCCCAGCTGTTTTCCTTCCACCGATCGTGATACTTCGCCAGATCAAACTCGTGCGAGAGCCGTTCCTGCGGCTGCGCCAGCGCGGCGATCAGCCGGCTGCGCGTGCGCGAGTAGGGCATGTTGTCGGAAAGCCTGCGCAAATCGGCGGCAATAGCCGCGCGATCCTCCTGCGAGGCGAGCATCGCGCGCAGCTCGATGACATACAGCGCGTCCGGCTGCGTCTTGCGGCACTCCTCCACCGCGAAGCGGATCATATCGACCGACTGGTTCGGCGTCGCATAGATATAAGACGTCAGCCCAGTGTTCTTCCACAGCCGCAGCGGCGAAAAGAACGTATACACCGCGCTCGAGCCGACGAACACCACGTCGAGCGACGCATCCGGCTCGGCGTAAAACCCCTCCAGCCGCGTGCGCACACCCTGATCGTCCGGCCGCAGCGTGTAACCCGCCGACACCGCAAACGCCGCGACGCACATCACAAACGCCAGCGCAAGCGCCGCCCGCCGCGCCGCTTTACGCACCTTAGAACCTGCCATAATAAAACTCCGCGGGATTGTATCCCGGCCCGTACATTCCAAAGATCAGCACCGCGCACACGCCCGCCGCGCTCAGCGCAAAGCGCGCCCATCCGGGCAGCCGCGTCGCCGTCAGACCGCGCTTTTCCGCAAGCGCGTCAACCAGCGCAAGCACCGCCGTCGCCGCAAGCGCCACGGCATAGTCCGCCATGTCCAGCCCGCAGGCCAGCGCGCCGTACCCCGCCTGCCGCACAAAAAGCCCGCGCCACACAGCCGCCGCCGCGCCCACGCTCGGCGCGCGGAACAGCACGCGCGTCAGCGTCATCACGGCGAACGTGCAGCCCATCGCCGCAGCGGGCGGAAGCGGCTTCCTGCCCGGCGTGCGGCAGCTTTCGAGCAGGATCAGCGCGCCGTTGAGCGCGCCCCAGAGCACGTAGTGCCACGCGCTGCCATGCCACAGCCCGGTCAGCGCCCACGTCGCCATCAGCGGCACAAACGCCGTCGCCAGCCGTTTGAGCCACGCCGCCTTCACGCGCGCGGACAGCCGCGCCGTGCGCTTCATCAGCGCAGGCGAAAGCGCCAGCGGATAAAAAACATACTCGCGGAACCACGCGCCCATGGTGATGTGCCATCTGCGCCAGTATTCCGAAAAGCTCTTTGCAAAATAGGGCCGCCGGAAGTTCTCCTCCAGCCGCACGCCCAGCATCTGCGCCGCGCCCAGCACAATGTCCATGCAGCCGGAAAAATCGGCGTACATCGCCACAGCGTATGCCGTCACGGCAAGCCACAGCGCTCCCGACGACCACGCGCCGGGAGCGGCGTATACGGCGTTCACCAGCACGTTCAGCCGGTCGGCCAGAACGAGCTTTTTGAAAAGCCCCCATGTTATGCGCAGCACAGCGCCCTCGTCCGACGCTTCGGCGCGCTCCATCTGCGGCAGAAGCGTCTGCACGCGGCTCACGGGGCCGCACGTCATCTGCGGGTAGAAGCACGCGAACGCGCCCAGCCGCAGCGGATCCTTCTGCGCATCCGTTTTGCCCTTTGCCGCGTCGAACAGATACGCCATGAGAATCAGTCCCAGATACGACGCGCCCTGCGCGCGCCCGCGAAAAATGAGCATGAACGCGCAAAGCGCCGCAGCGGCCGCAGCCGTGCAGCGTTTCGCGCCGCGCGCGTCGCCCTTTGCCTTCAGGCGTCCAATCAGCAGCGCCGCCGCATAGCTCGTCAGCACAGCCGCAAGCGCCGCGACGCATCCGAGCGCGCCCTGCGCGCACAGAAACACGGCGCTCGCCGCCAGCAGCACCCATCTGCGGCACGCGCACGGAAGCAGACGGCAGGCGAACGCCGTCGCCGCCGTCAAAAGCAGATATGGCAGAGAAATCAGCGCCATGCTTTATTTGCTCACAGGTGTGAGCGCGGTGAAATCGAACTCGAACGCATCGAGGTTTTCAAAGCGGTACGCGCCCGCCGCAGTTTCGTCCTGCACGTGCGGAACGTTATGCTCGCCCTCATAATACCAATAACCGCCGACGTTGAAAATCATGTTCGCGTCCCAGCCCAGCCCGATCAGCAGCGCCTTGGTCATTCCCGCATAGCCGCCCGCGCCGCACATAACCAGAATGGCCTGATCCTTCGGGAAAATCGCCTCAAGAATCGCCATGGATTCCTCGTAGTTGGGCGTGTAAGCGCCGTTTTCGTCGATGGAGAACAGCGTCGGCCCGGCATAGCCCTCGCCCAGCACTTCCGGCATGTTCAGGCACGGCGCGAGATAGGGATACGGCGCAAGCACAAACCCCTCCACGGATCCGGTGAGGATGCTGTTGCCGCCAATGGCTTCATAGTTGTAAGGATCAACCGTCATGCGCGCGTCGCGATAGACGGCGTTTTCCAGCCCGAGATACTCGTCAATCGTCGCAACGTTGACGTTCACGTCCACGCCGAACTCACTTTCCGGGTTCGGATCGGGCATGGGCAACACCTCAAACGCATCCTGCGCGCACGCAAACGACGCGCAAAAAACAATCGTCATTCCCAGCAGCAAAGCCAGCCATTTCTTCATCTGAAAACGCCTCCCTGTAGAAAATCTCACACGAACATTATACGGTGTCGCCGATATAAAAACAAGCCGCGCAGGCTGTCATTTCCTTTACAATTTTGCGGGATTATGAAACGCCGCCCTCCCCCAATCCGGCGGTCGATGGATTTTGCCGCGCATGGCGCGGCTGTTTTCAGGCGCTACCGGGACAGAAGTTGTGTGGCTTTTTTGTGTGCGGAACGCAGTAGAAAATGCAGGGAAGGAAAAGCGCCGCTGTTCTGATCGGACGGCAGCGCAGGGCTTGGTTTTCTTGGCGGACGGGGTTTTGAGGAAGAGCGGCGGCGGCTTGACACGCATTGTGCGCACCGCAGCATTTCTGCGGGGGATATTTTGTGTTTCATCCCACACTTCTCCCGGCAGGCACAGTCAAAGCGGCTTTTCCGATTGCTGCGCCTCATATGCAAT
>CAZKJW010000012.1:11947-23784 GCA_964553125.1 uncultured Oscillospiraceae bacterium | reverse complement strand
GCGCGTTCATCGCCGCGAAAACGCTCGCAACGATTCGCGAGTGTTTCGGGGGGAAACGGGCGGCGTGGCTTGCAGGGTGCTGGCAGCGCTCTGCAAGCCTTTTTTCAAATCAGGACAAGCGGGTTAAGGTCGAACATTTCGCAGATGGTTTTAATGTGCTTGCGCGGAAGCGGTTTCGTATCCGTCTCCCAGCGTGTTACCATGGATTGCGCATTCTGCTCACAGTATCCGAGCGCAATTCCGAGCGCTTTTTGTGTAAGGCCGGCACGTTCGCGCGCCTGCTTCAAGATTTCGCCTGTGGTCGTTGACATCGCCCCACTTTCATGTTATAATGTGGCCAGCAAGAGGGTTTTAAACGGCGTTAGCCCTCGGGCCGTTCGTCGTCAGTGGTTGCTTCACTGGCGGCTTTTTTTACGTCCTTAAGCCAGTCCAGCGCGATACGCGTAGCGATTGCACCTGATACCAGTATAGCAAGGATTTTTGGCAGCATTCGCACATGCCGATTTACGTCTTTCCCTCTTTGCGTAATTTGATTCTATCATGCTCGCTGTTCATTGTCACTCCGCTCAATCGCATTTTCCTTTCTCTTGCTTCAAGTCATCTCATTGGATACACGCTGCAGCCGCATCTGTGCGCCCGCTTCGTTTGCGCGGTTCGGGCTGTGCGCTCGCTTTGTCCGCATCCAGCTCCCCGCCGCGCTTTTTCCGCACTGCCCCGGCATTTCACCGTTACATCCGCTTTTCATCCGTGTTATAATGTAATCAGCGAGAGGGCTTATGAGACGTTAGCCCTCAGGCCGTTTGTCGTCGATGCTGCTATCATCGGCGGCTTTTTTACGTCCTTGAGCCAGTCCAGCGCGGCGGCTCTCGCCGTCCGTACCCCGCAAAATCTCGCTTGCGCAGAAAATCTTCGGGCGTTGCCGGACGGCACGCTGCCTTCTGGCTGCGTTCATACCGACCAACCTGACCGGAAACTCTCCCCGCTCAGCCAAATGCAAAGCATCAAAAAAGAGGGCTTGTCAGCCCTCTTTTCTCATGGCCGTGCGGCGGTCGAATCAGCGCGCCAGCGCTGAAAAAACACCGTCGTTCATGCACGCGGCGACTGCTCCGCCTTGCGCACAATTTCGCGCGCCTGCTCGCCTGTAAGCCGCTCCTCCCGCAGAAGCGCCTGCGCCAGCGCGCGCAATGCCGGCTCGTTTTCGTGCAGCAGGCGCTTTGTCGCCTCGTAGATTCTTTCCAGCCGCGCGCGCACAAACGCTTCGCCGCCTCCGCCCCACGGCGTCAGCACGCGCCGCACGGCAAGCCCCGCTTCCGCGTCCATGCCCCATTCCATGCACATGCGCGCCGTCAGCTCGGTCGCCTGCTGCAAATCGTTCGCCGCGCCGCTTGTGATGCAGTCCGTACCGAAAACCAGCTCCTCCGCCGCGCGTCCGCCCAGCATCACGCCGACGCGCGCCTGCGCCTGCGCCGCCGTAAGCATGATGCGCTCGGGCGGCACGGCCATGCTGTACCCCGCCGCGCCGCGCGTGGACGGAACGATCGACACATGCGAGAGCCTGCTTTCCGGCTCCGTCAGCAGCGTTGCCAGCGCATGGCCCGCCTCGTGATGCGCTGTGATTTCGCGCTCGCGCGCGTTCCACACATGCTCCGCTTTCTCGCTGCCGACGAGCGTCTCGCGCAGCGCAGCGTCCACATCGGCGGCGGCGATGCTTCCCGTGTCGCGCCGTGCCGCGCGAAGCGCCGCCTCGTTGAGCATACTCTCCAGCTGCGCGCCGCTGAACCCCACCGTATCGGCCGCAAGCCGTTCCAGCTTCACATCCGCCGCCAGCGGCTTGCCCGCGGCGTGCGTTTGCAGAATGCGCAGCCTTCCCGCGCGGTCGGGCAGGCCGATCTCCAGCCGGCGGTCGAAGCGCCCCGGCCGCGTCAGCGCCGCATCCAGCTTTTCCGGGCGGTTTGTCGCCGCAAGCACGGCGATTCCCTCGTCGCCGCGGAAGCCGCTCAGCTCCGTCAGCAGCGCGTTGAGCGTCTGCTCGCGCTCGTCGTTTCCGCCCTCGCGTCTGCCGCCGAGCGCGTCGATTTCATCGATAAAAATCACGGCGCGCCCGGCTCTGCGCGCTTTTTTGAAAAGGTCGCGCACGCGCGACGCGCCTACGCCGACGTACATCTGCACAAAGTCCGATCCGCACGCGCTGAAAAACGGCACGCCCGCCTCGCCCGCAAGCGCCCGCGCCAACAGCGTTTTGCCCGTGCCGGGCGGCCCGTAGAGCAGCACGCCGCGCGGCGGCCGCGCGCCATAGCGCGCATATTTTTCCGGACGCTTCAGCGTATCCGCGAGCGCGCGCAGGCAGTCCACCGCCTCGTCCTGCGCCGCCACATCCGAAAAATGCTGCGCCGGGATGTCGGTCTGCGCGCCGCGCATTCCGCCGCGCACCGCCTCGCGCGATTTTTTCCTGAAAATGTCAATTCCCGCCATGTGTTTTCTGCACCGCCGTCCCTTCAAAACTGTATGCTCACTATACACGTTCCGGCGCATGAAAGTCCATGGCAATGCTTTCCGGACATGGAAGCGAAAAAAGCCGGATACACTACGCGCAAAGGCGTATCAGGAGGCGGCGTTATGGCGCGCAAAAAAAGAAAAAATCAGGCAAAAAAAGAGGACGTTTTCACGCCCATTCCGCGCGAGCGCGCGCTCGTCGTGCGCGAAAGCCCGCTTGCGCTTGCAAAGACGGCGGAAGAACCCCCGCAGCCGAAAAAGCCGCGCCGGCAGAAAAAGCGGGGGCGCAAAGCCTTTCTGCTGGTTTCCGCGCTGCTGCTCGCAGGCGCGCTGACCGCCGGCGTGTTTGTGCTGAATATTCCAAACTGGCAGCGGCTCGACCCGGCAAAGCTGAGCCGCCTGAGCCAGACAAGCCGCCTTTACGACGCAAACGGCGCGCTCGTCACCAAGCTGCGCGGCGCGGAAAACCGCACGCTCGTCTCGCTCGAGCAGGTGCCGCTCGCCGTGCGCGGCGCGTTCCTTGCGGCGGAGGATCTGCGCTTTTACGAGCATCACGGGTTCGACCTCGTCCGCATCTTCGGCGCGATCATCGCCGATTTGAAATCGCAGTCGTTCAGCCAGGGCGCAAGCACGATCAACCAGCAGCTGGTCAAGCTCACGCACCTCTCCTCCGAAAAAACGCTCGCGCGCAAGGCGGAGGAGCTGTATCTCGCCATTCAGCTCGACAGCCAGTACACCAAGGACGAAATCCTTGAAATGTACCTGAACACGGTCTATTTCGGAAACAGCGCCTATGGCATCGCCGCGGCGAGCGAATACTATTTCGGCAAGGAAGTGGAAGAACTGACGGCCGCCGAGGGCGCGGCGCTTGCCGCAACAATCAAGGGACCTTCGCTCTATTCCCTCACCGCAAACGAGGCAGCCAACCGCAAGCGGCGCAACTATATCCTTACGACAATGGAAGAAAACGACATGCTTCCCGCCAGCGAAGCCGCCGCCGCGCGCGGGCAGACGCTCACCGCCGTGCGGAGCACGCCCGCAACCAACGCCTACGGCTGGTACGTGGACGCGGCCATCGACGAAGCGCAGCGCCTGCTCGGCGTTTCCGCCGACGAGCTTTACACCGGCGGCTACTACATCGAAACCGCGCTGACGCCCGCCCTTCAATCGGCGGCCGACGCGCTCTTTGAAAACGCCTCCAATTTTCCCGCCGACGCTTCGGACGGCACGCAGGTGCAGGGCGCGCTCGCCGTCGCCGATACGCGGACGGGCGCGCTGCTTGCGCTTGTGGGCGGGCGCGATTATTCCGTTGCGCGGGGCTTCAACCGCGCCACGCAGATGCGCCGTCAGCCCGGCTCTGCGCTCAAGCCGCTTGCCGTATACGCGCCGGCCATTCAGGCGGGCTACACGACGGCGAGCATCGTGCTTGACGAGCAGCAGGATTTCGGCGGCGGCTACACGCCGCGCAACGCGGGCGACAGCTACCACGGAAACGTCACCCTGCGCCGCGCGCTTGCGCTTTCCATGAATGTCGCAACCGTGCGGCTGATGAGCGAGATCGGCGTGAAGCGCTCGATTGATTTTCTTGAAAAGGCAGGCGTTCCGCTGACCGATTCCGATGCCAACCTTTCCCTCGCGCTCGGCTCGATGACCACGGGCGTCACGCCCGCGGAGCTTGCCGCCTCCTATGCGCTTTTCGGAAATCAGGGCGTTTATAACGCCCCTTATACCGTCCGCGCCATCTATGCCCCTACGGGCGAGGCGCTCTATGAGCATCAGGCGCAGCCGCGCGCCGTGCTTTCCGCGCAGGACGCGTATCTGCTCACCAGCATGATGCGCTCCGCCGCCGGTTGGGGCACGGGCGCGAAGCTCTCCGTCACCGGGCTGGCCGTGGCGGGAAAAACAGGCACCGTATCGCTTTCCGGCATGAGCGGCAACCGCGATATCTGGATGGCGGCCTATACAAGCGACTACTCCATCGCCTGCTGGATGGGCTTTGACGTAACCAACGCAGGCCACCGGCTGCCCTCGCGCCAATCGGGCGGCGACGCGACGGCCGCCCTGACCGCGGCGTTTCTGAAAAAAGCCTACGCCAACAAATCCAAGCCCGCCTTCACCGAGCCGGACGGGCTCGTCTGGCTCACCATCGACACGGCGGCGGGTCAGGTGACGGGCTACCCCATGCTGGCCTCGTCGGCCACGCCGCAGGATTATAAGCTCTCCGAGGTTTTCCTCGCCTCCAACCGGCCGTGGAGCACCTCGAACGTCTGGCAGACGCCCGGCGCATGTTCGTATTTCTATGTGGAATTCACCGACGGCGGGCTGCCGCGCCTGCGCTTTGGCTGCACGGACGCCGCGTCTTATCGCGTTTCGCGCACGCAGAGCGGCGAAACCACCGTACTGACCGAGCTGGAATGCGCCGCCGGGCAGGACGTCAGCTACGTCGATTGGAACGCCGTTCCCGGCGAATGGTACACCTACTCCGTAACGCCCGTGCAAAGCCGGCTTCTTGCGGAGGGCATCGTGTATGAAGGCCCGACCTCGCGCCAGAGCGTGCAGGCGCGCACGGCGGCGGCCGGGAAATCCATCGCGGACGCGCTGAAAAAGCTGGTCGGGCGATAAGCGTTTGCACAGCCGCTTGACTCTGACCTTAGGTCATCCTTTATAATCCTCCCGTTGAAAGCAGCAGCTTTCTGCATATGAGAAAGGGAGGTTATCGGATGAAAACAACCAAGCTGGCAAAGCTCCTCGTGCTGGCGCTCTGCCTCGCGCTGACGCTGTGCGGCGCGGCCATGGCCGAAGAAGCGGCTGTGGAAAGCTACCCCGGCGAAAACGCGGTCAATCAGGTCTACGCGGACGCGCAGGCCAAGAGCGAGGCGAACGCCCCCAAGGTCATCACGCTTGAAAACGGCGTGCAGGTGCAGCGCACCCCCGACGACGTCGGCGGCTACTGGCACCGTCCCGGCAACTTCAACAGCTACAACATCTATTTCCTCAACGCGGACAACCGCGGCTGCGGCGCTTGCCACAGCGATCTGGTGGAACTGCTTGCCAATATGAGCTATGAGCACCTCGACTTCACCAACCCCTACGGGCTGGATATGGAAGTGCAGGACTGCCTCATCTGCCACGATCACGGCAACGGCTATCTCTACACCACCTTTGACTTCGGCACCATGATTCATGGCATCCACTCCAAGGGCGCCTTCTCCGCCATGGGCGGCGACTGCATGTCCTGCCACAACGCCACCAGCGACGGCAACGGCCTGACGCTGTGGGAAGAAGCCAAGTACGACGTCCTTCAGGGCATCACCTTTGTCTCCGACGTGCAGGGCGAATTCTCCTTCAGCCAGGATGTGGTTTCCGAAACCATCTTCAACGGCAACTGGTGGAGCGGTCAGACGACCAACTCCATGTCCGGCGGCACGCTGGAAGATCTGCCGCTGGATGAAGACTTCTTCGACAACTGGGAGGTCTCCGTCACCGGCGACGTTGAAAACCCCTTCACCATGACCCTCAAGGAAATGATGGAAGCCTTCCCGGCCGTGACCGAAATCATGACCGATCACTGCGTCATGAACCCCAACGGCGGCCCGTGGATTTCCACCGCCGAGGTGACCGGCTTCTCCATCAGCCAGCTGCTGGAATACGCCGGCGTGAAGGAAGGCGCCACGGCCGTGATGAGCTACGCGTCCGACGGCTGGAACCGCGGCATTTATCTGTCCGAGCTTGCCAAGGACGACGCGATTCTCGCCTATGAACTCAACGGCGAACGCCTTGACTGGGTGAACGGCTACCCCGTCTCCACGTGGAACGGCGCCGGTTCCGCCGCCTCCTGCATCCGCAACGTGTGCGAGCTGCGCGTGGTGAGCGATGAAACCATCAAGATCTTCGACGGCTGGCGCTACGAAGACGACCCGGACAACTACATCAACAAGCCCGCCGTGGGCATCTATCACTTCAAGGAAGGCCAGATCATCGAAGCCGGCCAGCCCTACACCTTTGAAGGCTCCGCTGACGCGTATGACAAGCGCATCGTTGCGCTCGAGTTCTCCCTCGACCGCGGCGCGACCTGGACCCGCTTTGAAACCGAGAACACCGACCGCAAATCGTGGGTGTACTGGTACTTCACCTACACGCCCGAAAACGCCGGCTCTTATGTGCTCTCCGTGCGCGCGGAAACCGAGGATGGCCTTGTGACCGTCGAGCCGGAAGAAATCATGTTCAACGCCAAATAAGCGGCAGGAGAGGAGAAAACATCATGGCAAAAAAAATGAAGCGCATCCTCGCCGGCGTGTCCGGCCTGATGATGAGCACGAGCGCCGTCGCCGCCATGGCGGAAGACGCGGCCGCTGATTTCGTGATCACCCAGAACGAAAACAAAACCTACGATGCAGTGGAAAACGTGTCCGGCTCCTTCCGCTTTGAGCAGAACGTGATGACGCCTTCCGACAGCGTGTTCAGCCTCTTTGGCACGGCGGCCACCGCCGCCTGCGCCTCCCCGAACTTCGTTTTCGAGGATACGGCCGACAAGACGGTCGATTATTATCTCAACGTCGGCGGCAAGCTCGAGCGCAGCTTCCAGCTGACCATGTCCGAGCTGATGGAAAACGGCAAGGACGACATTCTCAAGTGTTCCTGCGCCATGAGCCCGTCCATCGTCAACGTGCAGGTGACGGGGCTTCCGCTGGAAAACGTGGTGGAAATGGCACAGCTTGAGGACGACGTGAACGCCGTCGTCGTCAAGGGCTCCGACGGCTACGGCGTGTCCGTCTCGCTGGAAAAGGCGATTGAGCGCAACGCCATGCTCGTCTACAAGGTGGGTGGAGAAGGGCTCAAGCCCGAAAACGGCGGCCCCGTGCAGCTGTGGATGCCCGGCTCTGCGGCCAACTACTTCACCCGCCAGGTTACGGAAATTGAGTTCATCCACGCCGACGAAGCAGATTCTCTCGCCGAGCCGGACGACGCGCAGCGCGCGAAGATCAGCGTTCTCAACGATTTCGCCGACACGAAATTTGCTGCGGGCAGCCAGATCACCTTCGAGGGCTACGCCGACGATTACGACGTGGCGGTTTCCGCCGTGGAGTTCTCCATGGACGGCGGCAACACGTGGACTTCGTTCGAGACGAAGGACACCTCCACCACCAAGTGGGTCTACTGGTACTTCACCTACGACGCCAGCACCCCCGGCGAGTATCGCCTCGACGTGCGCTGCCGCACCGCGGACGGCAAGGTCTCCCCGATGGCCTCGAGCGTAGCGTTCACGGTGGAATAACCGCAAAACGCACACAACAGCAAAACCGGCCTGTGCCGCATGGGCACAGGCCGGTTTTTTCTGTGTATATTGCTCTTGTAACGCTTGCGGAACATAGAGCCGCCCTGCGGCTCTATATCTATCAGGCGTTTCCGTCCGGACTGCGCCGCTTTCCGCCTATATAATGGAAGCTACCGGAATTCGTTGCGCCGGTAATACCGTGAAATTTCCGGGTTGGAAACCTCCACCGGGATGAGCAGGCGCATCATCATGTCACGGCCGCGATAGAAAAACGCGGGCGTTTCGGCGATGCTTTCGCTGTAATAATCCCCGCGCACGGTGTAACCCTGCTCCTCAATGGCGTCCATCAGCCGGTTGGCGTGCATGTTCTCCAGATGATTCCCATCCTCGTCGAACATATGGTCGATCATAGTACACATGCAATACCCGCCGGGCAGCCATTTCTCGCGCCCGCCGACGGGGCCGGGGCAGAAGATATACCCGCCCGTGCAGACGAAATTGCGCTGCGGATCGAGAAGCGATTCCCGGCTGATCACGCAGCCCACGTTATGAAACAGCGCCAGCGGATAGCCCTCCGCCAGCATCTGCTGCTTGATCACACGCAGGCTTCTTTCCCAGTTGCCCAGACCGGGATCCTCCTCCCACCTTTTCTGCACCGCGTAGGGCGGAATTTCGTAATACAGCACGCGCCTGCGTTCGATATATTCCAGCGAAATCTCTCCGCAGGGCGGCTTGTTCTGATAGGTGCTGCATGTTTTCACCAGCTCGCGCGCCGTGGAAAGCGACATCTCCAGCTCCGCCATCGACTGGCGCATCCGCGCAATCTGCTGCATCACCATGCTCTGCATATAGGAAACGTCGCGCCTGTCCGCAATCTCCTTAATCTCCGTCAGCGACAGGCCGGTCTGCTTGAGCCGCTGAATCATGTCCAGCGTCGAGCACTGATCCAGCGTATAATACCGGTAACCGGTCAGCGGATCAACCTCCTCCGGAATGAGCAGGCCGTGCTTATGATAAAGCATCAGCGTTTTCTTCGTCACATGGTTCATTTCGGCCATCTGACCGATCGTCAGTCGCTCCACCGCCATCTTCCTCTGCTGATTTTTTGTTAAGTTTATTATATCACACAGATGCAGTTTGTACATAGGCGCCTTACAAAAAATCAGCAGCGGCGGCGCTTTGCGCCCCGTCTCCCCTCTGCCGCTTACGCCGCCTGAAGGCTCTGCATCCATTTTCTGCGCCTGAACACGACAAGCGAAATCAGGAACCGCACCGCCTCCTCCAGCGACAGCATGAAATACACATACGGAATCGACAGCTTCAGCACAAACGCCGCCAGCAGCCCGAGCGGCACGCCGAACCCCCACGTGCCGATGATATCAATCAGCATGACATACTGCGTCTTGCCGCCGCTGCGGATGATCCCGCCGCCGAGAATCATATTCAGCACCTTGAATGGCGCGACGAGCGCATACGCCGTTAGAATCTGCCGCGTCAGCAGCTTCACGGACGCCTCCACCTTGTAGATTTCAACATACAAGCCGCTTGTCAGAACCACTGCGGCGGACAGCGCGAGAGAGCTTACCGCGCCGTAGAGGATCAGCTTTTTGGAGTCGCGGTACGCCTGCTCGTATTCCCCCTCGCCCAGCGTTTTGCCGACGATCACGCCCGCCGCCTGCGACAGCCCGCAAAGCGCGCCGATCACCAGTCCCTGCACGGGGTTGATCAGCGTCATGGCTGCGCTGGCTTCCGTGCCCATATGGCCGTAAATGGCGGCGTATACGTTCTCGCCCAGACTCCAAAGCCCCTCGCACACGAGAATCGGCGCAAGCATGGCAAAATACTGCTTCCAGTTGAAGGGCTGCGCCTGCGCGCTTTCCTCCCGAGCCAGCATGGAGTCGCGCCGGGGCAGCATCAGGAGCATCAGAAGCGCGTTCGCGCATTGGGAAACGACCGTCGCGACGGCCGCGCCGCGCGCACCCATCTGCGGGAAGCCGAATTTGCCAAAGATGAGAATGTAGTTCAGCCCCGTGTTCAGCAGTGCCGAGACAATGCTCGCATACAGCGGAAGCTTCGGTTTTTCCGAGCAGCGGAAAAACGCCGATAGCAGCGTTGCGGCCGCCATCGGGAAATATGTCCCGGCGATGACGGCAAGATATTCCTCGCCCGCCCGCGCCGTCGCCGCGTCCTTTGTATACAGGCGCATAATTGCGCCCGGAAACAGCAGGCACAGCGCCGTAAAAACGGCGGCAATCGCCAGCGACGCAAACAGGTTCAGGTAAAAGCCCCGGCGCACGCCGCGCCTGTTCTTCTGTCCGATATACTGCGAAATCATGATGCCGGCCACCGCGCCCACCGCGGAAACCACCACCGAAAAAATGGACGCAAACTTGCCCGCAATGCCCACGCCCGCCACGCTGACGCTCCCCAGCTGCCCGATCATGACCTGATCCACAATGCTGAAAGACGATTGCAGCATGGATTGCAGCGCAACGGGAACGGCCAGACGGCACACGCCGCCCAGAAAAGATGATTGTTCTTTCATGCAAATTCCTCCGCAAAACACGTTCATGCTCAGTGTACTCGCATTTCCGTGACATTGCAAAGGTTAAACGCATAACCCAAGCCAGACTTTCGCGCCGCTTTTTGTGCAAATTTTCTTTTATTTTCTCTCCCCGCGCCGCGTGCTCTCCCGCTCAATCAAACGAACCGGCAGCGTGATCGTCGTCTCCGTGCATTCGCCTGCCCGAAGCGCCTCCAGCTTTTCAAGCGCGAGCCTTGCCCGCAGCGCGCCGTCCTGCCGCACCGTCGTGAGGGTCGGCGAAATCATCCCGCACAGCGGAATATCGTCAAAGCCGGCAACGGCAAGGTCGTCCGGCACGGCGAAGCCGTTTTCGTGCAGGAATTGAATGAGGTCAACAGCGTAGCTGTCCGAAACCGCGAACACGGCCGTCGCCCTGCGAAACCGCTCCAGCTCGCGGCCATAATACGCGCGCCGCGCCTCTCTGTGCATGGGCACCTTCAGAATCTCCACGCCCGCCTCGCCAAAGCCGCGCCTGAAGCCCTCAATGCGTTCTCTGTCCACGCCGACGAGATTATCCGAAATGCAGATTGCCCTCGCATGGCCCTGCCTTTTGAAAAGCTCGCCCACCTGCCGGCCGCCGTCATAGTTGTCAATCGTAATGTTGACGATCCGCTCCGGCTTCTCGCAGAAGCCGTCATAGACCACGAAGGGAATCCGCATATGGCTTCGCAAATACATATAATCCTGCCGGCAGAACCCAATCACCACCACGCCGTCCATATTCCACATGGATGCGAATTGCAGAATTTCCTCCGCGCGCTTCGCCTTTTTCACCATCATGAAGCGGCCATGGCTTTCAATTTCCTCAGAAAGATCATTGAGCGAGGAGGAAATGAACGCATCCTCAATGAGCCGCCCTTCGTATTTCTCATGATCGTTGAGAAACACGCCGATAATCCGCGAAGCATTCTGCGCCAGAAGGATTCCCGCCATGCTTGGGATATACTGCCGCTCCTCCAGCGCCGCCTGCACGCGCCGGACGGTCGCATCGGAAATTTTCTTTGTTTTGCCATGAATCACGTTTGAGACGGTTGCAGTGCTCAGCCCCAACTCGTCCGCAATATCGCTGATTCTCACGCGCTGGTTTTCCGCCACAATGAGCGCCTCCCTCCGCGCAGTTTTTGTTTTCATTCAAAGGGCGCTTTCGCGCCGTTTGGTGCGCGCCCGCCGCCGCTTTTCATTATAGCACATCTGCGCCGCCGCGGTGAACGTCCGAAATGCGCCGTGTGGTTCGGTGCGCCGCTCAATCAGTCAAAGTTTTTTGACCGGCTGTGGTGGACGGAAGCAAACACCTCTGCGCGCTTCACCGTTGCCGGACTGCACTCGAAGCCCGTGGATTCCGGACGTGAAATCCGTGAGGGAACGTTTTCTTCCAGAAATCACTGCGGGCACGCCGCTGCGTCCGATTTCATTTTTACCTCCACGCGGCTCTTTCGGCAAACCCACTGCATGGTTCGTCACGCCGCGACCGCCCTCGCCAGATTG
>CAZKJW010000012.1:9960-11847 GCA_964553125.1 uncultured Oscillospiraceae bacterium | reverse complement strand
CTTTCGGCAAACCCACTGCATGGTTCGTCACGCCGCGACCGCCCTCGCCAGATTGTGCTTGAACCCTCGCGGATTCCATGTGTGAAATCCGCAAGGGGGACGTTTTCTTCCAGAAATCACTGCGGGCACGCCGCTGCGTCCGATTTCATTTTTACCTCCACGCGGCTCTTTCGGCAAACCCACTGCATGGTTCGTCACGCCGCGACTGTCCCACCGGATTGCACTTGAACCCTCGCGGATTCCATGTGTGAAATCCGCAAAGCAATCGTTTTCTTCCGGAAATCACTGCGGGTACGCCGCCGCGTCCGATTTCATTTTCACCTGCACGCTGCTTTCTCGGCAAACCCGCTGCATGGTTCGTCACGCCGCTTTTTGCCTGCGCTGCCGTTTTTTTCCGCGCCCTGCGCGGGAGCATAAAAGCGAATTCCGGCTGTCATACTATCCTCGCAGAACCGCACAGGTCGATCCAAACAAGAGGAGGCGTTTTTTTAATGAGAGCAACGGGCATTGTCCGCCGCATCGACGAGCTGGGACGTGTGGTTATCCCCAAGGAGATTCGCCGGACGCTGCGTATTCGCGAGGGCGACCCGCCGTGGACAACATGGACAGCGCGCGAACGGTTCTGCGCGGCGATGTGCGAGCTTGGCAGGCGCGTCGGCTGGAAATAAGGTGCAAGGCGCTTTTGCAGGGACGGGCACATTGATTTTTGCGGACGGCTTTTCCGAAACGAATTCTCGCCTGAGCGCCATGCCGCGACAGCTTTTCCATTGCATCGGCTCGGCCGGTGATTGTTCGTGCGAAAGCACATAAAACCGAAAGCCGTGCTTCTGCCCGTTTCAGGCGAAGCACGGCTTCTTGTTGGAATATAAGAGCACAAACCTGAACGCGCGTCAAGTCGACACGGATCTTCCCCCGGCTTTGCACATCAGCATTTCTCGCACATAGCTTTCTGCATAAACGCCGTGCAAATCCTTTGCAGCGGCTCATCCAGCCGCGCATAAGCCTGTCTGGCAATAGCGGGCAGGATGCCGTAATCCGCCTGCGCGATTGCGCCGGTAATCGCCGCCAATGTATCGCTGTCGCCGCCCAGCGACACCGCGTTGCGGATTGCGTCCTCAAAGCAGTCGCTGTCCAGCCATGCGATAATCGCCTGCGGAACTGTTTCCCGGCACGTTTCGTTGAAGCAGTAGTTCGGCCGGATTTCATCGCAGGTCAAGCTCAAATCATAGCCGAAACGTTTTTCGATGTATTGCAAAATCTCCTGCTTATCGCGCCCCGTCCTTGCCAGAAAAACCGCAACGTCCGTCGCCTGCGCGCCCCGAATTCCTTCCGGATGGTTGTGGGTTACGGCGGCGCTGGTTTCAGCGCCCCTTTCCACCGCCTCCAAGGAATCATAAAACCACGCGACAGGCGAAACGCGCATAGCCGAACCGTTTCCCCAGCTGGAATAGGGCGCCGGTTCATCCTGCTCCAGCCATGTCTCAAAGGCGAGACCATAGCCACAATCAGGGTAAAGCCGCCCCAATCGCCGCATGGCGGCGATATAATCCTGCGCCGTTCCCCCGTTCAAAAGCGCTTCCGCCACGGCCAGCGTCATCACGGTGTCATCCGTAAACATCGATTGCCGCGAAAACAGCGGAAACACCTTCGATTTGTGCGGCACAAATTCATAAATTGAGCCGACGATATCGCCGATAATCGCACCGAGCATGGCAAGTCCCCTTTTCGATTTATGATCCTCATAATAAGCGAGCCGAGTCCATTTACGATATTTCACTTCTGTCGTGACGTGTATTTGTATTTTACTCTGAAATCAATGTTTTTCTCAGTATGTAGTTCCATAAGATATACTTCTTCTACATCTATACATTCTAATTAGTCTCTGCC
>CAZKJW010000012.1:7362-9860 GCA_964553125.1 uncultured Oscillospiraceae bacterium | reverse complement strand
GTAGTTCCATAAGATATACTTCTTCTACATCTATACATTCTAATTAGTCTCTGCCTTTAGCGCAAGAGAATTTATTGCATGAGAGCGGGATAAAATACAAAAAAGGTTCCCCGGTCATCGTCCCCCGGAGAACCCTTTTCTGTTATTTTTTCCTTTTTGCAAAGCGCGCGCTCTCATTCTCCCCTCATGTCTCAAACCCCGCATACTGCGTCATATACAGTTCGTAATACTTTCCCCGTTTCCGGAGCAGCTCCTCATGGCTGCCGCGCTCCACGATGCGGCCCTCATCCATGACGATAATCACGTCCGCATCGCGGATGGTGGACAGGCGATGCGCAATCACGATGCTGGTTCGGTTTTTCATGATGCGCTGCATCGCATCCTGAATCGCCTTTTCGGTGCGGGTGTCCACGTTGGAGGTTGCTTCGTCCAGAATCAGGATCTTCGGATCGGCCACAAACGCCCGCGCAATCGCGAGCAGCTGGCGCTGCCCCTGGCTGACGTTCGCGCCTGCGCCGGTCAGAATCGTTTCATAACCGGCCGGCAGCGCGCGAATCATGTCGTCGCAGCGGCTCATGCGAACCGCCTCGTCCAGCTGCGCCTGCGAACAGGCTTCGTTGGCGTAGGTCAGATTCTGCCGGACAGTATCGGTGAAAAGCACCGTATCCTGCAAAACAATGGCCACATCGCGCCGCAGGCTCGCGCGCGAAACATCCTTCACGCTCTGCCCGTTGATGCGGATATCGCCGCCGTCCATGTCATAGTAGCGCATCAGCAGGTTGACCACGGTGGTCTTGCCGCTGCCGGTTGAGCCGACCAGCGCAACCTTTTTGCCCGCGGGCACGGCCAGCGAGAAGTCCTTGAGTACCGGCCGGTCCGGCGCATAGCCAAAGCTCACCTGCTCAAAGAGTACGGCGGCGTCCTCGCTTGCCGCAAGCGGCACGCCGGACATATCCTCCACCGCCTCGTCCAGCACGTGAAACACGCGCTCCGCGCCCGCCACAGCGGTCTGAAGCTGCCCATACACCTGCGCAATTTCGTTTATCGGGCGGCCGAACTGCTTGGCGTAGACGATAAACGCCGAGATCACGCCCACGGAAATCATGCCGTTCACGGCGAAATATCCGCCGAAGGCGGCAATGATCACAAAACCGATGTTTCCAATGCAGTTCATCACCGGCCCCATGACGCCGCTGAATACGTCCGTGCGGATGCCCGCCTTCGTCAGCGAATCGGACGTTTTGCAGAATTCGTCAATCGTCGCAGCCTGATGGTTATACGCGACCACCGTGCGGTAGCCGGAAATCATCTCCTCCACAGCGCCGTTGAGCTGCCCAAGCAGCTGCCGCCGCCGGCGCGAAAACCTGCGCACGTTTTTCGAGAGGATCTTTGTCGCCAGCAGCGTCAGCAGAACCGTCGCACAGCTCAGCAGCGCCAGCTGCCAGCAATACCAGAGCATGATCGCCATGGTGCCCGCAATCGTCAGCACGCCGGAGCACAGCGAGGGCAGCGACTGCGAAACCGTATTGGAAATGTTTTCGATGTCGTTGGTCATGCGGCTCATCACGTCGCCGTGGGAGTGCGTGTCCAGATAGCGGACAGGCAGATCAATGATTTTGCCGAACAGTTCCTCGCGCATCCGCCGCACAATGCGCTGGCTCAGGCGCGCGCTGATGAGGCTCTGCAGCAGCTGGCTCACGCCGTAAACGAGATAAACGCCCAGCATCAGCAGCACGGTTTGCAGCAGCCTGCCCTCCACGCTTCCTGAAATCATATCGATGGCGCGGCTTTGCAGGCTTGGCGCGTACACGCCGCACAGCGTGCCGAAAACCACGATGAACAGCATCCCGATCAGCATGGCTTTTTCTTTTGCAAAATACGTCCCGATGCGCTTCATCGTCTCGCCGGCGTTCTCCGCGTGCTCTGCTTGAGCAAAGCGCACGGCATGGCCGCGATTCAGCGCCGGAATCGCACTCTGCGCCGTTCTTCTCTCAGACATGGCGCGCATCCTCCTCCCCCATCTGCGAATCGTAGATGTCGCGGTAGGTCGCGCAGGTGCGCATCAGCTCATCATGCGTGCCGCAGGCGGCGGCTTTGCCGTTTTCCAGCACAAGAATCCGGTCGGCGCGCCGCACGGAAGCAACGCGCTTGGCAACGATAATCTTCGTGCAGCCGGGGCATTCCGCGTCAAGCGCGGCATAAAGATTCGCTTCGGTTTTCAGATCGAGCGCGCTGGTAGAGTCGTCAAAGATGAGAATCTCCGCCTCTCCGGCCACGGCGCGCGCAATGGCAAGCCGCTGCTTCTGGCCGCCCGAAAGGCTCATGCCACGCTCGGCGACGGGCGTTTCATAGCCATCCGCTTTCGCGGAAATGAATTCGTCCGCCTGCGCAATCCGCGCTGCGCGCGCAATCTCCGCGCCGTCCGCGTCCGGCTTTCCCCACGCAATGTTCCCGCCGATCGTCGTGCTGAACAGCTCGCTCTTTTGCAGCGCGACGGC
>CAZKJW010000012.1:0-7262 GCA_964553125.1 uncultured Oscillospiraceae bacterium | reverse complement strand
ATATGCGCGCACGTCCACGCCGTCCACCAGCACCGCGCCGCCGGTCACGTCGTAAAAGCGGGGAATCAGGTTCACCAGCGTCGTTTTGCCGCATCCGGTCGCGCCCATAATGCCAAGCGTTTCGCCGGAACGAACGGCAAAATTCAGGTGCTCAAGCACCGGCTGTCCGCTTCCGGGATAGGCAAAGGACACGTCGCGAAACTCAATTTCGCCGCGTTTCTCCGTTTCGCCCGCAAACGCGCCGTCCTTCAGCTCCGCATCGCTTTGCAGAATTTCCTTCACGCGCCGCCACGAAGCTATGCCCCGCGATATGCCCTGAAAGAGCATCGTCAACCCGAGAATGCCGTTGAGCAGCTGCGTCGTGTAGGTAATCGCCGCCATGATAACGCCCGGCGTCGCGCTCCCGGCGCTCACCTGATAAGACCCGCACAGCAGGATCAGCGCCACCACGACGTACATCAGCGCGTTGACCACCGGATTCATGAACGCAAAGAGAATCAGCACGCGAAGCTGCGTGCGGATCAGCTCGTCGTTCGCCTTGCCAAAGCGCAGCTTTTCATACGTCTCTCGCACGCACGCCTTGATGATGCGGATGCCGGACACATCCTCCTGCATGATGTCGTTCAGGCGATCGAGCTGCGCCTGCAGCCGCGAAAACATCGGGCTTGCCCGGCGCAGGCAAAGCGCCAGACCCCCAACCAGAAACGGAAACGCGCACAGCACGATCAGCCCGAAGGCGCGGTTCAGCCGGAACATAAAAAAACATGCTGCCAAACATCAGCATCCCGGTGCGGATCATCCCGCGTACAAACTGTGATACATAATTCTGTACCTGCGTTATATCGTTGGTCACGCGCGTCACCAGCGAGCCCGTGCCGAATGCGTCCACCTGCGGAAACGAGAACGCCATAATGCGGCGGAACGCATCCTTGCGCATTTCATTGCCGATATTCTGCCCGGTCATGTGGACGAACATATTGTTCAGCGAACCGCACAGCCCGCCGAACAGAACCAGCGCAATCATCCGCAGGCCGAGCCGCCACACCGTTTCCATGCTGCCCACGCCGCCGCTGTTCACGCCCAGAACGCCCTCGTCCACGATTCTGCTCATGATGCCCGGCTGAATCAGATCCATCAGCACCTCGCAGACCATGCACACCGCCGCAAGGACGGCGTAGGGCAGATACTTTCGTATGTATCTCCACATGCCCGTTCACTCCCGTTTTCCGGCCGTGCCGCCGGTTCCGCGGCGATATTCGCCGTCCCAGTCCGCGTTGACGCGCTCGAGCAGGCTCAGAAGCATCTGCTTCTCCTGCGCCGAAAGCGCGGCGAACATGCGTTCATGGCGCTCTGCGCGCAGTTTGCTCAGCCGCCCGGCCTCGCTCCGGCCTGCGCAGGTCAGGCGCACCTCCGCTGTCCTCCTGTCCCTCTCGGTTGAAACGCGCTCGATCATGCCCGCTGTTTCCAGCTTGATGAGCACCTCGCTCGCCGAACCGGGCTGAATGCCAAGCCGCTGCGTCAGTTCGCTCTGCGTGATGGGGCCGTTCTCGTTCAGCACAATCAGCACCCGCTGCCGACTGCCCTTTCCTTCCGAAATGCAGCGCATGGTATGCCCGATATCCCGCAAATTCCAGATGAGCTTGTTATTCAGGTCAAGCTGCCCGTATGTCTTTGGCATGGGTTCCCTCCATTTCTCAAGGTACCTTGTGATTATATCACCTTCGCGCCCCATTTTCAAAGGTACCTTGATTCTTTTTCTGTGGAAAATCCGCTGCGGCTCCGCCCAGCAAAAAAAAGATGTGCGGCGCATTTCCGCACATCCTTTTTTCTGTGAATCGTCTCAACCGTCCGCGTCACTCCGCGCTGAGCAGCCGGCAGCCTCCTGCGCCGGCGTATTTCGCCGCAAGCGCATCATGGCGGCAGGCGGACAGCGCCGCGTCGGCGTCATAGAACGTCGCCGGATCGCCGCCCTTCGCGGGCATGTAAACGATAAACCGCTGCGCCTCGTCCGGCTGGCGCTCGGGCTGCTTTTCGGGGATTTGCGTCAGCGTGCTTTCCAGCGGCGCAAACGCATTCGCCTCCGGCGCGCGATAGCCCACGGCATGGCGCTGTGCAAAGGCTGCACGGTCGGCTTCGTCCTGCGGCGCGTTCACATTCAGGTACACGCGCAGCGACGGGATCATGCCGGATACATCCAGCTCCCGCTCGCCCCAGCGCAGCCAGACGGAAATCTCATAGGCCGTGCCGCCGTCCGTCTGCTCCATCGGCACAATGCGCGTCTCCACCTGAAAGCGCGCAAGCGCTTCTTTGGAAAGCACGGCGGGCTGCACCGCGCTCCAGTCGCGGTTCAGGGTTTCGGGCGTAATCTCCTCCTGCCCGGAAAGAATCAGCGCCATCAGCTTCGGCAGGTCGCCCTCCAGCAGATCGGCCATCTCCATGCCCGCAGCCGCGCCGCCGTTTTCAAAGAGCAGCGAGTCCATCTTCTTCTCCTGCGCAAGTCGCGTCAGCTGCGCGGCGGAAAGAATCAGGCTGCGGCGCACGGCGGTGCCGTTTGCATCGGGGAGCGTGCGCACAATCACGCTGCCGTCCCGAGCTTCGCCGCTTGCAAGCACGCCGAGCAGCTCATAATCTGCCGGCGAGTTTTCGCCGTCGAATACGACGTTCAGCTCGCTCAGATCGCCGCCCGTTCCGAGATACGCAGCATAGAGAAGGTTCTCGCCCGGCGCGGCCTTTGCAGGCTGCGCGGTTCGCGCGGGCTTCGGCGCGGCGGTGGGCTCAGGCGTCTCATCATCGTTCCAGCTGCCGCCGCTCAGCTTCACGGCTTCAAACGCGGCCGCAATGGTGACGGCGCAGTCCGGCATGACGAAGGTATAGGAACCGTCCGCATTTTTCTGCGGCTGCGGCACAGAACCGTTGTCCGCCGTGACCGTCATCGCGGACAGCTGATAGCCGCTCTCCGGGAAGACGGTGACTCTGACGCTGTCGTCCGCATACGCAAGCGCCCTGTCCGCCGCTATGCGGCCATGCTTGCAGGACGCCACGGCAACGTCGTGCGCGGCATACGTTTTCGTCGTGAGCTGCACAGCCGCAGCTGGCATCGTAAACGTATAGACGTTTTCCGCCGTCCGGGTCACGGCGACGCTGCCGCCCGTCGTGGTCAGCGTGGGGATCACGCGGCGCGCGGTCGTTCCCACCGGCCGGAATGTCATCTGAATGACCGTGCCGGCTGCCGCGCCGCCCTCAAAGGTATAGGCGTCGTTTGCGTATTCACCCTCGCCCGCAATCGAAGGCGAGAACTCGATTTTTGCAAACCGGACGCTCTGTGGGCCGGTATAGAGCCGGTAACAGGAAGTATATTCCTGCGGCTGCAGCCGCAGATAGGTTCCCTTCGCGTTCCCCGCATACCACACCCGACCGGACGTATCCACAGCACACTTGGCAACGAAATCATCCAGCGTTACGCGCGCGCCGGTCGTGTCGGCCGTCAGCGTCTGCGTAAAGGATGCGCCGTCAAGCGTATGCGTCACGGTAACCGCCGTATCGCTCCCCACGATGCGGAAGAACGAATAGCCCAGATCAGTGCGGATGTCGCTGCCGGTGCAGGAATCATAAATCTCCAGCGCATTGCCGCCGTTTTCCGATTTCACCGCGCACAGAAGCGTGTACACGGCGTCCGGCACAATGGGCGTGTTCTCGTCCACAGGCAGCGTTCTGCCGTTGCTGGTCACGCGCCACTGGCAGTTTTCAGTGGGCCAGTTCTGCTGTTCTGCCGCGCCGGCGGCTTTCGTTCTGAGCCACGCGATGAACTTCGTTCCGGGCTTTTCGGTGAAGGTCTGCGTGTCTCCCGCGCCGACCACTGTAAAGGACGCATTCTCGTACGTGGACGAAAGCTCAAACGCGGCGCTTATGCTCACGTTTCCAAGCGGCATCCTGAAGCAATTCTGCTCCGCGTCATAATCGACCGGATGAACGGCTCCATTTGCGTCCGTGCAGGTTATGGAAAGCGCATCCGCCTTGAAGGCGAAACCCGTGCCGGGCGCAATCTCCAGATAGATCTTATCGCCATAGCGAGCGGTCAATGCGAAGGACGCGTCTTTGCAGTCCGGGTACAGGGAAGCAGAAACCGTGCCGCCGAGCACGTTCACACCGGTCACGGTGTATTGTTTCAGCGCAATCCGCGGCTTGACGGCAAAATACAGCCCCTTGTCCGCATCCAGCACCGGATTGACGCACGCCGCTTCAATCGTCTCGTCCGCAAGCACCGTAAACGTATCGGACGGAATGTCCTCGCAGCATTCTTCCGGAACCGTCACCGTGTCATAGGTCACGGTATACTCGCCGGCAGGAAGCATACACTGCGTGATATCGCCGTTCTGTATGGCATACGTATAGCCGTTGCCCGTGACGGCGGCGGTCACCTTCAGGCCGTCCATTCCGGTCAGACCGTCATCAATCACCAGCCCGTACACCTTTGTAAACACGGCCGTCACCGTCGCTTCCGCATCGGGCATGACGAACGCATACCCTGCATCCTGCCTGTCGCAGGAAACATTTGCCCCGCCCGCGGATACGGTCAGCGATTCGAGCGCATATCCGCTCTCAGGCACAACGGTAAAAGTAATGGTTTCGCCGGCAACGCCGCCCGGCTGATTCAACGCAACCGTTCCGTTCTCCGTCTGCGCAGCGGTGACGCTGTGGAATCCCTCAATCGCCTTGAACGTCGCTGCAACGGACACGTTGCCGCTGGGCATCGTGAATGAATACTGCTTTTTTCCTGCGGCGAACGCGCCGTCCACCGGCTGCCCGTCGCCCATGGTCACCGTCACGGCATCGGTTTCAAAGCCCGTTTCGGGCGTTACATTCAGATACACCGTGCTGCCGGCACGCGCGTGGAACTTCCCCTCATTGATCTGCACCGCATCTGCGCTGGCATCCAAATCCACCGCACACGCACCTTTTTCCGCTTCACCGCAAATCAGGTCATAGAAGGAAGCATAGACCGCGCGCCTGAGCGCGATCTGTTCGCCGTTGTGCCACACCCAGCCTTCCTCAGTGGAACAATACCACTGCCTGCCTTCACCGAGAACCGTCGGTACGATGTTTCCGACCATGCCAAAGTCGTCCAGCGTATAGGACCTTTCCTGCCCATCCACCTCATGGGTCACGGTGATCACCGCGCCAGACTCAACGATATAGCTTTGATAGCCCGACGCCGGCAGATCCTCAATCTCGCAGGTCTGATAGATTCGCAGGGTTTCTCCCGAGATCTTCCAAATCAGCTGATAGCGGTCATCGTTTTGAATGATCGTCGTATCATCCACCATGGAGGACACGCCCGCGCGCCAAACCTGCCATTTCGCGTTCGTCGCATAGTTGCTGGCTGCCGCCCATTCCAGAAAAGCGGATCCGGTGGTAGCCGTTTCCGCGTATCCATTAACCCTAAAGGAAACGGTCGTTTCCTCAAAGATCGCGCGAACGCCGTCATCGTTCTGCCCCATGGTGTATGTATACTTTCCGTCCTTCACGCCGGAAAAAAGCGAGCCGCCCTTGCCGTCGACCAGGTTATTCAGCTGATAGTCGTCTTCCGGCTGGAAAGTCAGTTCGACGGACTCGCCTGTTTTCAGCCAGCACGATCTGCCGCTCCCATAACTGGCGACGCCGCCTCGCGACAAGGCCACCGTACCGCCTCGGGTACTCTCAACGTTCAGCTGGAAGTTGGACGTATACGTCTGGCTTTTCAGCGCAATCTCCGTCACAACATTGCCGCTTTCATCATACCAAGTTCGCCCGGCCTTATCATACTGAGAATCGAGATTTCTCGCTGCAAAGTTAGAGATGCTCGTTGAATCCGTCAGCGCGCCGGTTACGCTTTGCCCGTTGATCGTATGGGTCACCGTGATGGAACCGCCTGCAAACGAGTACGCATCATACTTCAGATCAGACGGAAGATCGTCCACGCTGAAGTCTCCGAAGATATACAGCGTCAGCACATTCTTCACGCTAAGCCGCACCTGCCAGACAAGATCGAACTGATCGCCCTCCTGAATGGTTGTGGATGCATCCACGGCCACCATGCTTTCTCCCCGCTGCACCTGCCACTTGCAGTCGTTCTGCGGGAAGACATCATTATTTTGCTCCGCAAGCCACGCAAAGAAGGTCTCGCCCTCGTCAGCGGTATAGCCGGCGCCGCCCCTTACCGTGAACGTCACCTTGCCCGGCGTTCCGTCCAGCATGGCCGTCTGCACATTGAACACGGCAAAAAGCGCCTCGAATTTCTCCGCGCCGGCAACCAGCGCCTGTTCTTCGGCCGACAGATCCAGATAGGCTTCATACGCCGCTTCCGTCTGCACGAAGGCGACGGCGAGCGCTTGCGCATCCATGGCGGTCAGCGCTTCGGCGGCAGGCAGCGCGTTCAGCATATCCTGCACGGCCTGCGCTTTCCCGGAAATTGCGGGCGTAGGTTCCGCTGTCGGTTCAAAGGACGGCTGCGCCATAGCAACTTCGGTCGGTTTTTGCGTTTCTTCCACTTCCGGTGTGGAAGTCGGTTCCTGTGTCGGCTCGTCGGCGGGTTCAACCGTAGGTTCCGTCGTGGGTTCGAGCGTCGTTTCCGGCACAGGCAAGTCAGTGGGTTCCTGCACCGGTTCGGGCGTGGCTTCCGCTGTCGGCGCTTCCGTCGGCAGTGTTTCCGGGGTCTCGGTCGGTTCTTCAGTCGGAACGGAAACTGCTTCAAAAGTCGGTTCTTCCGCCGCCGCAGGCTCTGGCGTTCCGACGCCTTCGCCAGCCGGCGCCGCTGCGGTTTCGGAAATCGGCGCATCCGCGCCCTCTGCAAACGCCGCCGCGGGCACACAGCTCACCGCAAGGCACCACGCCAGCGCCCAAGCCACTGCCTTTTTGAAAACTCTGCTCTGCATAAAAACGCCTCCGCATCCTTTTGTGTCGTTCTCATCGTGCGCGGGAGTTCCCGCTGCAAGCGGCGGTCACGCCGCGCTGTCGTCTCTGAGGTATTGCATCATTCGCGCGATGTCCGCAAACGCAAACTGCTGTACAAAGGCGCTCGCCTCCTGAATCTTTTCGTCCGGCGTTTGAAACACCCGGAACGTCGTTTCCAGGAACCGGCACACCTTGCGCGTAAAATACGTGTCGCACGGCCGCGCATGATGCCGCCGCTGGCACTCTCCAGCTTCTGCGTGATCATCTGCCGGATCACGTCCATGGTTCGCGGCAGGGAATATGCGGTCAGATACAGCTCCCACACCGCCCCA
>CAZKJW010000011.1:11928-36742 GCA_964553125.1 uncultured Oscillospiraceae bacterium | reverse complement strand
GGCGCGAGCCATGCCTGACCAAGACGCTGAACGCGCCGCGCCGTTTTGCCGCGGCTTCGCTTTACTCCCAGATGCGCGCGGGATCATAGACCATGTTCCCGAAGCCGCCGTCGGCGCGCATGTGCTCGCTGCTGCCGAAGGGGCCGTCAACGACGCTGCACGTCGCTTTGGCGATCATGCCGGTCTCGTCCAGAAAGCCAAAGGGAACGCGGTCGTCCGTTCCGGCCTTGATTTCCTCGCACACCTCGATGACGCGCCGCAGCAGATCGACGGGCGGAACCACCGCGTCGTGAGAGCAATAGATGCGGTCATAGCGCCCCTTCGTCGCCTCGTCCAGCGCGATGAGGTTCTTTTCGTAGGAGCACATTCCCAGTGCATGGGAGCCCTGCATCAGGCTGAAATGGCTCACCGCGTCGCTCGTGATGAGCGTGCGCTCCTCCGTGAGCAGGAACGTCATGGAGCCGGGCGTATGCCCGCCGCATATCCGCGCCTCAATGTGAACGCCGCCCAGATCAAACACGTCGCCGTCCGACAGAATGCGGAACCGCTTCGGGTCGTCCACCGGGATATAGTCGGACGCTTCTATCTGCGAGAACACCGGCTTCTCGGAAAGATAGGCGACGCGCCCCGTCGCAAGCCCCTCCGCGTCGAACTCGTCCACGTCGGCGCGGCTCATGTAGACGGTTTCAAACTGCGCCGCGCCAAGCGCGTGATCGAAGTGGTTGTGCGTCAAAAGCACAATCAGCGGAAGCTCCGTCAGCGTGCGCACATAGGCGCGCAGATCGCCCACGCCCGCGCCCGTGTCGATGAGCGCGGCGCGCTCCGCGCCCGTGACCAGATACATCTGCTCCTCCGCCGGCGCAAAAATGCGCGTCACGGACGGAGAGAGCTTTTCGCACGTGAAATGAACCATGGCTTATCCCTCGCTTTTCTCTGTTTCTTCTTGCGTGGCTTCCCGCTTTGGAATGGGGAACTTGGTACGGATTACCGTCCCGGCGGACGGCGCGCTGCTGATTTCAAACGCCTCCAGCGAGCGGCACGTCGCGCAGACGCGCTTTCCAACGTTGAGAAGGCCGATACTCTTTGTGGCGTTCAGCGAGTGCTCCTCGCGGCGAATCCGCTCCAGAATATCCGCAACCTGCTCCGCCGTCATGCCGCCGCCGTTATCGGAAACGGTGAACACGGCGAACTCGCCCTCCCGGTGCAGGCCAATGCGGACAATCCCGACGCCGTTCCTGTTCTCAATGCCATGCACGATGGCGTTTTCCACCAGCGGCTGAAGGATCAGCTTGGGAATCGGAACATTGAGGAGCGACTCGTCCAAATCGTACTCGATCTGCAGCCGCTCGTCGTAGCGGTACGTCTGAATCTGAATGTAGCTGCGCACGTTCTCGATCTCCTGCGCCGCCGTAACCCACGCCTCTCCGCCGAGCGTGTAGCGCATGAGGGAAGCGAGCGCTTTGGAGATATCGCATATCTCGTCCGCGCCGTTGAACTGCGCGAGCCAGTTGATGGTGTCCAGCGTGTTATACAGGAAATGCGGATTGATCTGCATCTGCAGCGCGCTCAGCTCCGCGTCGCGCAGCTGAATCTGCTGCGCATAGACCGTATCGTGCAGCTGCACGATGTTGTTCGCCATGGTGTTGAACATCTGCGAGAGATGCCCGAACTCATCGCCGCCGGTCACCTCGCAGCGCGCTTCAAAGTCGCCCTCGCCGAAGCGGGCGATGGCCGTATCCAGCCGGTTCAGCGGCAGAATCAGGCGGCGCAGCGCAAGAGTCAGAAGGAGAATGCCGCACGCCAGCACAATCGCGAACGACGCGATATAGGTCTGCCGCAAGGCAAGCAGCCCATCGGTGTGGTGTACATAGGGCAGAATCAGCGTCAGCCGCCAGCCGTTTTCCAGCGTGCCGCTTGTGAAGATGATGCTCTTTTGCCCGTTATAGCGGATGATCTCCGCCTCGTCGTCGGCGTGTCCCTGCGGGAACGCGTCAAGCATCCCGCCGATGCGGTTTGCGTCGTTGGACGACACAATCTGCCCCTCCTGCGTGGAGAGGAACACCAGCGCGTCGCTTGAGAGGCCGCCGTCGCTCGTCAGCTGCCGGTACATATCCGACAGGTAGCGCTCGCTGATATTGACGGCGAGAAAGCCCGCGCCCTCTCTGGAGCCCTGCCCGCTGATCTGCCTCATGCAGGAAATGATGCCGGGGCTTTCATCCGCAAGAAACCAATACGGCCGCCCGTTCAGCCGGCGGCATTCCGCCTCGTGCGCAAGCAGCCTGTCCTGCAAGACGTTCAGCCGCTTGGTGAAGGTGAGATCGCGCTGCGTGTCGGTGTGGAGATAGAGGGAATCGATTTCCACGCGCAGGAGCGCGTAGGTACCGAGCGCATCCTGAAGCTGCGTGATGCTGGCAAGATAATCGAGCGAGCTTGCATCGGCGGATGCGTATGCGTCGGTCAGCTGCAAAAGCCGGTCATCCGAAATCATGGCGCGGCTGATGTCGTTGATCTGGCTGATGATGCGGTCCAGCTCCTGCGCGGTGACGTTGACCATGCTCTGGGTATACTGCGTCGCGCGCTTGAGGATGCTTTTCTGCGAAAAATAATACCCCTCCGCCACCAGCGCGGCCGTGAAGAAGATGAACAGCGTGACGAAAATCACGATGATCTTCGTCCGCACGCTTGTGTTACTGAAGCGGCTCCGGATTCTCTCCCGGAAGCAGCCGCGACGCTTCGAGGAATCGCAGGATGGAAGCCGGGGTTTCCGCTTCCTGATGTTTTCGGTAGGCATTCGGCGTTACTCCAAAGTAGTTGCGGAATAGCTGGCTGAAATACTGTTCGTTCGGCAGGCCGACGTCCATGCAGATTTCGCTGATTTTCTTGTTGCTGCTGCGCAGCGCAATTCCGGCGTAATACACGCGAATGGCCGTGAGGAACTGCACGAAGGAATAGCCGGTCGCTTTTTTGATGCTTTTGCTCAGATACGACGGCGAGAAATGGAACTGCTCCGCCAGCTTGGAGAGCGATATTTCCTCGGCGTAATGCCGGACGATATATTCCAGCACTGGCCGCCACGCGTTGAGATAAAACTCCTCGCCCGCCGCCGAAGGGTCGTCCGGGGGTTCCGGTTCCGCCGGCCTGTGCTCCAGCGCGTCGCGCGCCTTGATCACCGCGTTTCGAATTTCGGGAATGAGCGCCGGCTTGAGGATGTATTCCACCGCGCCCAGACGCAGCGCCTTGTGAACATAGGCAAATTCAGCGTAGCCCGTCAAGAACACGATGCGCGCTTTGGGCTGCTCGCGCAGCAGGTTTTCCGCAAGCTCCAGCCCGTCCATGTCGGGCATACGGATATCAGACAGCAGAATGTCCACCGTCTCATTCCGGATGACCTCCATCGCTTCCGAGCCGTTTGACGCAACGGCAAGCAAACGGACGCCGCAGGACGCCCAATCGATGGAGGAAAGCCCGCTGCGAATAATGCGCTCGTCGTCTACGATCAGAAGATTGCTCATGAAAACCTCACGCGTCGGTGGAGTACAGCTTTGATGAAATAATCATATCATAACTCGCCCGAAAATGCATCGACCCAACAAAAACACGACAAAAAGTCAAACAAATAGGACAAAATTTACATTGTGCTTTCATTCTAAATCCTTTAATATCGGTAATAGAGCCGCATTGCGGCAAAAAAAGAAACCAAGGAAAGAGGGAGAAAATGAAAAAGACCATCGGATTGATCCTCGTACTGGCGCTGCTTCTGACGACGGCGTCTTCCCTGATCGGGACCGCCTTCGCGGAAGACAAAGTCGTCATCCGCTTCATGTGCGACATCCCGGATCGCACCTCCGGCCGCGGCCTTCTGCAGGAGCAGATGCTGCAGGAATACATGGACGCGCATCCCAACGTCGTCATCGAAGTTGAAGCGCTCGACTCCAGCAGCTTCCCCACGAAGTTCAAGGCCTACCTCATGGCCAACGAACTGCCGGACATCTTCTTCAACTACAACACCCCCGCGTGGATGGATCCGCTGTTTGAAGCGGGCGTCCTCGAGCCGTTCAGCGATGAAATGATCGAGTCCCTGAACTTTGTCTCCGGCGCGAACGCGCCCTACATCAAGGACGGCGTCACCTACTCCCTGAGCACGCAGAACACCGCGTGGGTGCTCTACTACAACAAAGACCTCTTTGCGGAGCACAACGTTGCTGTTCCCACCACCTATGACGAGCTGCTCGCGGCCGCCAAGGTGTTCAAGGACGCCGGAATCATCCCGGTCGCCATCGCCGGCGTTGACGGCTGGCCTGTGACGAAGTGGGCCACCGCCGTTCTGGGCCAGGTTGCCGGTTCCAACGCCAGCCAGCTCATCCGCTCCTCCATCGACAACGAAGACTTCAGCGATCCCGCTTGGCTCGAGAGCTTCCAGCTCGGCGCGCGCGACGCGCAGGAACTCTTCGGCTACGGCTTTGAAACCTGCGACTACGCCACCAGCCAGAATATGTTCATGAACGGCAAGGCCGCCATGTGGTGGATGGGCAGCTGGGAAATGGGCATCACCCCCGACTTCAACGTTGGCGCGTTTGCTTTCCCGCAGGTCTCCGCAGAAGGCGACGGCGCGCTCCTTGCCTATGCCGACGGCGGCATCGGCGTGTGCTCCTACTCCGAGCATAAGGACGTCGCGATGGACATCGTCTCCTACTATGTCTCGCCCGAAAACTGGTCCAAGCGCGCGTGGGAGCAGGGCCTTGCCATCTCCACGCAGGACTTCTACAACTACCAGACCGGCAGCGAAACGCCCCTGCAGCTGGACATCATGAACGTTCTCGCCGAGGCGTCCTCTCAGACCGGCTACGATTTCTCCAACATCCGCACCTACGCCATGGAATCCTACTGCTATGACATTCTCAACGGCCTGTACCTGGGACTGATTACCCCCGAAGACTGCGTGCAGGAAATGTACACCGCCGTAACCAAGTAAAAGGAATGCGGTGCCGGCCGGGGGAAGAAATTCTTCCCCCGGTCTCAGTATCGGCCTGAGGAGACGCATATATGCATAAGCTATATAAAAACAAGGCGATCATCTTTTCCCTGGTGTGTCCGGGCCTGCTCCTTTTCTTCGGAGTTGTGCTGGTTCCGATCATCCTGAGCTTTTATTACAGCCTGACGGATTTCTCCGGTCTCTCCGCCGCAAAGTTTGTCGGCTTTGAAAATTATGCCAACCTGCTGAAGGATCCCGTGTTTATCCGCTCGCTGAGAAACTCGCTGATTCTCGCGCTTGCCGCCATTCTGTTCCAGCACCCGCTGGCCATGCTGACGGCCATCGTGCTCGATCGGCTTCCCCGCCGCTTTGAGAATCTTCTCCGCTGCGTGTTTTTTATCCCCGACGTAATTTCCGTTGCAATCATCGCCGAGCTGTGGCGTTTCATATACAACCCCAATTATGGCCTGCTCAAAAAGGTGCTTGAGTTTTTCGGCTATACGCAGCCCTTCAACGCGCTGGGCGTGAATACGGCGCTGTACGCCGTCATCTTCGTTACCCTCTGGCACGGCTTTGGCTGGGCGATGCTGATCTTCTATGCGGGCATCAAGAACATCGACCCGCAGCAGTATGAAGCCTCCGCGCTCGACGGCGCGTCCGGGCTGAAGGAGTTCTTCTACATCACGCTGCCCGAAATGAAGCCCATTATCCTCTATCACCTGATCCAGACCTTCGTCACCTCGCTCAAAACAATGGAGATCGTCTATCAGATGACGAACGGCGGCCCCATGGAGCGGACGCAGTTCATCGCCGTCTATCTGTATAAGCAGGGCTTTACCAACTATCGATACGGATACGGCAGCGCGATCGGCATCGTTCTGGTCGTAGCCTGCATCGTTTCGACGGTTGTGCTCAAGGCGCTGTTCCAGGAAAAGGAGGCGGACTAAGTGGTTATTGACAAAAAGAGTGCAAAAAGCAGAGTCTTCTCCGTCATCCGCACCGTGCTGCTGGCGTGCTTTGCGCTGGTGCAGCTTTTCCCGCTGATCTGGCTGCTCGACTTCTCCCTCGCCGAAAGCACGCAGCTTTTCGGTGAAAACGTGCTGGTCGCGCTGAACCCGCCGCACTGGGAGAACTACAACAAGGCAATTTTCCAGAGCCACTTCTTCCTCTATCTGCGAAACAGCGTGCTCGTCAACGGCCTTGCGATTTTCTTCGTGCTGCTCTTTTCCGTCATGGCGGCGTTCGCCTGCACGCGGATGCAGTGGAAGCTCCGCTCGACGGTGTATCTGATTCTCCTTCTGGGGTTGATGATCCCCTCCTATTCGGCGCTGCTGCCAAACTTCCTCGTGTTCACCAAGCTGAAGCTGACGAACACCATCTGGGCGCTTTTGCTCCCCTACGTCGCTTTCCCGTTCTCCACCGGCTTTCTGTTAACGTCAGGCTACATGGAATCCCTGCCGCGTTCGCTGGAGGAATCCGCGCTGATCGACGGCTGCGGCGTGTACAGGATGCTGTTCCAGATCATCGTGCCGCTGATGAAATCGTCGCTGACGACGGTTGCAATCATCACCTACCTCACCAACTGGAACGAGTTCCTCACCGCAATGACCTACCTGAGCAAGCACACATGGAAAACGCTGCCCTTCCTCGTGCTTGAATTCACGGGCCAGTATTCTTCGGATTACGCCGTACAGTTCGCCACCATGGCGCTGGCCGCCATTCCCGCGCTGATCGTGTATATCGCGATGAACAAGAGCATCGTCAAGGGCGTCGCGGCGGGCGCAATCAAGGGTTAACAAATCACACCCCTTTGCTTATGCAAAAGAGTCTTCTTCCCCAAGAGAGAAGGCTCTTTTGCATTTCGGAGGCATGTGCCTGCCCCCTTGCAACAATTCTCCATCCATGATACAATCACAACCGAAAAAACGCGGGAAACGGAGGCGATGGAATTGCGTGGACGCTGGCGGATTTTGCTCACGCCCGCGCTGATGCTCGTCTGCGTCGTGCTCGCGTTTGCCCGCGGCGAACCGTGGCAGTATCTTTCGCTGGCGGCGCTGTTCATCTGCTGGATGGGCGACGCGCTGCTTCTGGAGCTGCCGGCGGCGACGCGCTGCGTCCGCAATCCGCAGCACGCGCGGATGCTTGCACTTTCGGCGGCGGACGCGGTATTCTCTGCCGCGCTTTCGCGCGCCATGGAAGCGATGCCCGCGCGCCATCTGCGCACGCCGGGCATGTACTACGGCGCGGAGCTGGTGACGTGGCTGCCGCCTGCGTTCGTTCTGGGCGGCGTGCTGCTGTGGCTGTGGTGGGTTTTCCGCCGGACGATTCCATGGCAGAGCAAAGCGGTGATGCTGCTTTTCCTCACCATGCGCAGCGTGCTTTCCGGCATGGCTTTCTGCGCGGCGTTCGTGGGCAACGGCGTCCGGCCGGCCGTTGCGCTGGGCGGCGTGCTGCTGTTCGTTTCCGCCGGGGTGGAGACGGCGCACAGCGCCGTTGAAAATACACAAGAAGGGCTCGCCGATATGCTGGAGTGGACAACGCGTATGCTGGGCATGGCGCTGCTCGCGACGGGTATCGCAGGACTGTACTGACAATGTATCCTTTTTTTAAGCGGCTGCTTGATATCGTGCTTTCACTGGCGGCGCTTGTGGCGCTGCTGCCGCTGCTGATTGTGCTGGCTGTGCTCATCAAGCTGGACTCGCCCGGCCCTGCGCTTTTCAAGCAGGAGCGCGTGGGGCGCGGCGAAAAGCATTTCCTGATTTATAAGCTCCGCTCCATGAACACGTCCGCGCCGCGCGACGTGGCCACGAGCGAGCTGCAAAACGCCGACGCGCACATCACGCGCGTGGGGCGCGTTCTGCGCAAGACGAGCCTTGACGAGCTGCCGCAGCTTTTCAACGTGCTCAAGGGCGAGATGAGCCTCATCGGCCCGCGTCCGCTCGTTCCGAACGAAAAGGACATTCACGAGCTGCGCCGCCAGACCGGCGCATACCGCGTGCGCCCCGGCATCACCGGCTGGGCGCAGGTCAACGGCCGCGACTGCATCCTGCCGCCCGACAAGGCGCGGCTGGACGGCTATTACGCCGACCACATATCGCTGGCGCTCGACGCGAAGATCATCGTTTATTCCGTCATCTGCGTTCTGACGGCGCGCGGCGTGCGCGAAGGCGCGCTGCCCTACGACGAGGACGTGGACGGCGAGCAGAGAAAGGCGAAGCCGAATGTCTGAAAAACTGACCATTCTCAACCAGCAATATCCCCCTGAGCCGGCCGCCACAGGGCAGATCTTCTGCGCCATCGCGGAAAACTTCGCCCGGCACGGCACAGAAACGACCGTCGTGACCGGCGACCCCTACTATCCCGGCATGACGGAAACGCCTCCGCGGCGCGAAGTGCGCAACGGCGTAGCCGTCAAAAGGCTATGGAACACCAAGTTCCCCAAATCGTCTTTCGCGGGGAAGCTGCTGAACCTGCTCACGTTTGAACTGAGCCTGTTTTTCTATTGCATTTTCCGCATCGGCAAAAACGAGAAGGTGCTGGTCGGCACGGCCCCGCCGCTGGCGGTGGTGTGCGCCAAAATCGGCAAGCGGCTGCGCGGCTACAAGGTGTATCTCACCGTGCAGGATCTGTACCCCGACGTGCTCAAGTCCAGCGGCATGAGCGACGGCACCGGGCTGACCTACCGCTTCCTGCACGGTGCGATGGGGCGCGCGATGCGCGGCTGCGACGCAGTCGCCTCGCTCAGCCACGAAATGTGCGCGCATCTCGAACGCGAATACAAGCTGCCGCACGTGGAGCTGATTCCGAACTTCTGCCCCGAACAGATCACCCCGCTGCCGCGCGGAGAAGTCAAGGCCGCGCGCGGCTGGAGCGACCGGCTTGTCGTGCAGTATAGCGGCAACTTCGGCGTAGCGCACGAATATCAGACGCTGCTGGGCGCTGCGCGCCTTCTCAGGGACGAGCCGGTGCTTTTCCAGATTGCCGGTGCGGGCAGCAACTATTTCAAGTTCAAAGCCGAATGCGAAAAAGAAGGGCTGACGAACGTGCTCTTTGAGGGCTACGCCCCGGCGAGCGAGCTGGGCCGCCACCTCTCCGCAGCCGACCTGTCCGTGGTGGTGTTTTCCGCCGCCTTCCGCGACGTGCTGCTGCCGAGCAAGTATTACGGCATCCTCGCCAGCGGGCGCGGCGTGCTGCTCATCTCCTCCTGCGAGTCGGACATCGCGCGGGACATCGACAGCGAGCATGTCGGCATGCGCTTTGAGGAAGGCCAGAGCGAGCAAATCGCGCAGGCGCTGCGCGCGCTTGTCCGCGACGCTTCGCCGCTGGACGAAATGGGGCGCCGCGCCAGCGCGCTGTACGCCGCAAAATACGCGCGGGACACCGTCATTGCGCAATATGGGGCGTGGCTGGGGTAAAAGCTCCGAACATTACAGAAAAAAATAAAAAGGCGGTTGATCGCATTCCGATTGCGGTCAGCCGCCTTTTCATTTTTTTCGTTTGCTATAAGCTGCGTCCTTCCAGCACAGAGCGCCTTGTTTATTCCTCCCCCGCCTTCTCCATCACCCTCCGTGCGGTATGCTCATCCGTGACCAGCGTATCGATCAGGCCCGTGCGCAGTCCGCCGACGATAGCGTCCACCTTATCGTTCTCCGGGCTGCTGCACGCAATCGCAACCGTCTCCTGCGCGCGCTTGAGGTTTTCCACGGACGCGCACAGCGCGTTCCTGTACTGCGGAATCAGCGTGCCGTCCTGCGCAAAGAGGTGCGTCGCGATGTCGCCCACCGCGCGGGATTCGTCCTCCTGATAGCCGAACACGTCCTCAAACATCCGCAGCACCGCCGCGTTGCCAATGCCGACAATCGCCACGTCCACCTGCTCCCACAGCGCGTTGATTTTCTGGTAATAGGACGTCTTTTTCAGAAGCGCGCAGTCCTCCGCCCGATCCGGGCGATAGGGAAACCACGCGTATTTCACCTCCGCGCCGATCTTGTCCGCAAAGCCCCTTGCCAGCTCGTTGGAAAGAAAGCAGGTCTTTTCGCTGTCCGTCGCGCCAAAGAGCGGGAACACCGTGTTGCCGCAAAAGCGCACGCTCGGGAATTCCTCCACCAGCGTCTGAAGCGTTCGCCCCCACGAGAGCGCAATCTTCCGGCCGCCCTCCTGCAGAATGGGCAGCAGATATTCCGCCGCCTTTCGCACCGTCATCAGCCGGCAGACAGCTTCGCTTTTTGCGCCGATGCTGCACACCACCGCGCGCCGCAGCCCAAACCGCGCGCAAAGCGCCCGCTCCAGCTGCGCGCATTCCTCCTCCGGGTTGTGAATTTTGATTTCAACGATGCGCTCGGAAAGCGCGTCGCTCAGCAGCTTTGAAACCGTCTGGCGGGAAAGCTGCATCGCCTGCGCAATTTCCTGCTGCGTATATTTTTTCTCATAATACAGAATCGCCGCTTCCACCATCTGCTGCTTTTCCTTGCTCATCAGGCCACCTCAAACGGTTCTTTTCCGATATCATATCATAAGTCCCGCCTTTTGCAAAGCAAATTTTAACATTTGTAATTGACGTTTGTTAAAAGCAATGATATGATAGACGCAGAAAAACCACACAGGAGGAAAACAATCATGTTGGTTACCATGAAGGAAATGCTGGCCGACGCGCGGGAGCGGCACTATGCGATTCCCGCATTTGACGTAAGCAATTACGAGATGATAAAAACGGTTCTTGACACCTGCGAGGAGGAACGCTCCCCTGCACTGCTGATGGGGCTGGGCGTAGACCTTCAGGGCAAGGGCATGAACCTGATCCCCGCGCTGGTGAAGGAAGCCTCGAAGTTTTACAGCGTGCCGATCTGCTTCCATCTCGATCATGCGGGCAGCATGGAGCTGATTCAGCAGGCGGCTGCCGCCGGCTTCAGCTCCGTGATGTTTGACGGCTCCGACCTGCCGTTCGATCAGAACGCCGAAAAGACGGCGGAGGTGGTTCGCTTCGCCCATGCAAACGGCCTGACGGTGGAAGCGGAGCTTGGTCACGTCGGCAACGCCATCGTGGGCAACGAATCTGACAGCCGCGCGGATGAGGATCCGGAAACGACGCTGACCGACCCGGCGGACGTTGTGAAATTCGTGGAGCTGACGGACGTGGACGCGCTGGCCGTCGCCATCGGCACCGCGCATGGCGTCTATCGCAAAACGCCCACGCTGCGCATCGACCGTCTGGACGAAATCACCTCCGTGTGCAGCCTGCCCCTGGTGCTCCACGGCGGCAGCGGCACGCCCGACGATCAGATGCAGACCGCCATCCGGCACGGCATTACCAAAATCAACATCTACTCGGACGTGGTTGCCGCTTTCAACCGCGGCCTGCTGAATAAGCTGACCCACCTTGACAACCCCGCCATCTGGCCCGCCTTCGTCTTCGAAGAAGCGCGCGCCAGCATGAAAGAAGTGGCTCGTGCCAAGCTGCGCACGTTCGGCAGCAGCGGAAAAGTCTGAAGGAGCGTTCTATCATGAAAACCAGAGCGGTACGCCTGTACGGCAAAAAAGACCTGCGGCTGGAGGAGTTTGAGCTTCCTGCCATGCAGGACGGCGAAATCCTGATCAAAATCGTTACGGACAGCGTATGCATGTCCACCTACAAGACCGCCATTCAGGGCGCGGATCACATCCGCGTTCACAACGATGTGGCGGAGCATCCCGCCATTGTCGGGCATGAGTTCTGCGCGGAAATCGCGGCTGTCGGCGCGAAGTGGCAGAATGAATATCACGTCGGCGAGAAGGTGATTATCCCGCCCGTGCTGAGCTATCTCAGCGGCGGCATGGAGACCATCGGCTATTCCTTTGAACACATCGGCGGCGATTCCACCTACTCGCTTGTCGCCGAGCACGTCATCGAAAACGGCTATCTGATCAAGGTGGAAAGCGACGCGTTCTTCCGCGCTTCGCTGGTGGAGCCCGTGTCGTGCGTCATCCGCGGCTTCAAGGGCACATATCACCTTGACGACGCGGGCGTTCCTTCCACCGGAATCAAGAAGGGCGGCAAGGTTGCGCTGCTTGGCGCCTGCGGCCCGATGGGGCTGGCCTCCATCGACTGCGCCCTGCACGGCGATTGGCAGCCCGAAACCGTCGTCGTCACCGATCTGGATCAGGCGCGGCTCGATCGCGCCGCCTCCATGTTCGATCCCGCCGAAGCGGCGCAGCGCGGCATCCGTCTCGTCTTCGCCAATACATCGGACGCGGCCGAGCTCATGGCGCTTTCCGGCGGCACGGGCTATGACGACGTATTCGTCTATGTCCCCGCGCCGTCCGTGATCGAGCTGGGCGATGCAATCCTGCGCTTTGACGGTTGCCTGAATTTCTTCTCCGGCCCCACCGACAAGGCGTTCTCCGCCCCGCTGAATTTCTATAACGTCCACTACGCGCAGCATCACGTCGCCGGCACCAGCGGCAGCACCACGGAGGATATGAAGGACGTTGTGCGGCTGATCGGTGAAAACCGCATCGACCCGGCGGTGATGATCACCCACATCGGCGGCATGGACGCCGTCATCGACACGACGCTGCGCTTCCCGCAAATCCCCGGCGGCAAAAAGATGATCTACACGCACATCGATCTGCCGCTGACGGCGATTGCAGATTTTGAAGCGAAGCAGCAGGAGGACGAGCGCTTCGGCGCGCTGGCGCAGATTGTCAAGGCGCACAACGGTTCGTGGTGTGCGGAAGCCGAAGCCTATCTGCTCACGCATTTCTGAAGCCGCGCCTGAATCCCGACGCCCCGCAGAAAGAAAATCAACCGCACGGTGCAGTTCCTGCGCGCCGTGCGGTTCTGTTCTATCGCCCCTGCCGGATTTTCACGCGAACCGCTGAGGATGCGCCATACTAGCCGCCGCGTCCGATTTCATTTCCCGCCATTCAGCTTTTCCGGCAAACTGAAACCGCACGGTGCAGTTCCTGCGCGCCGTGCGGTTTTGTGTTTCGCGTATGTTTTTTTCACGCGCAATGCGCGCGTCAGATGCCCAGCAGCTTCGTAGCGAAGCCGAAATACACCAGCAGCGCAAGCGCGTCCACGATGGTGGTGATGAACGGGCTTGCCATCACGGCCGGGTCAAAGCCGATTTTCTTCGCCAGCATCGGCAGCGTGCCGCCCACCAGCTTCGCCAGCACGACGGTCACAGCAAGCGTCAGGGCAACCACCAGCGCGACGGTCATGCCGACGCGGTCGAACAGCAGCGCCTTGAGGAATGCGCACGCCGCCAGCGCAATGCCGCACAGCAACGACACGCGCGCTTCGCGCCAGACAATCTTCGGCAGGTCGGAAAACTCAATCTCGCCCAGCGAGACGCCGCGGATGATCGTAACGGACGACTGGCTTCCGGCGTTGCCGGCCGTGTCCATCAGCATCGGGATGAACGACGTAAGCGCCACGCACACGGACAGCGCGTCTTCAAATTTCGTGATGATGATGCCGGTAAACGTGGCCGAAACCATCAGCAGCAGCAGCCACGGGATGCGGTTTTTGAAAATCGCAAACACCGACGTGCGCAGGTACGGCTTATCGGCCGGCGTAATGGCGGCCATTTTTGCAATGTCCTCGCTGGCCTCGTCTTCGAGGACGTCGATCGCGTCGTCAACCGTCACGATACCGACCAGCCGCCCCTCGGCGTCCACAACGGGCAGGGCGTTGAAGTCGTATTCCTTCAGCGCGTGCGCCGCAGCTTCTTTATCGTCGAGCGTGTTGACGGAAACAACGTGCGACTGCATGACGTTCTCCAGCGTGTCCTCGTCGTTTGCGCGCAGAATGGCGCGAAGCGAAGCGACGCCGATGAGCTTGCGGCCCGCATCGACGACGTAGCAGAGATCAACCGTTTCCTGATCGTTTCCCGTGCGGCGGATGAGCGCAATCGCCTCGGCGACGGTGTCGCTCTTGTGCAGGCTGACGAACTCGGTCGTCATGATGCTGCCGGCGCTGTCCTCGGGGTATTTGAGCAGCTCGTTGATGGTGCGGCGCGCCTCAGGCGA
Source organism: uncultured Oscillospiraceae bacterium (assembly GCA_964553125.1). Lineage (GTDB taxonomy): Bacteria > Bacillota > Clostridia > Christensenellales > Aristaeellaceae > Aphodomonas. Next base: position 22,761 of record CAZKJW010000011.1, on the reverse strand, counting down.
AGCCTGCTCCAGAATGCGGTGAACGACGTTCGCGGGCATTTCCTCAACGAGGTCGGCCGCGTCGTCCATCGACATTTCTTCAACGATGGCCCTCAGCTCAACGTCCGACAGGCCGCGGATCAGCGTCTCCTGAAGCTCCGCGTCCAGCTCGACAAAAACCTCCGCCGCCGTCTCCTTGGGCAGCAGCCGGAACAGCAGCGGGCGCGCTTCTTCGGGCAGCACTTCAAAAAGCCCGGCAACCTGAACCGGCTGCAGGGTCAGCAAAAGATCGCGCAGGGAACCGGTACGCTTTTTCTCCCACAGCGCGATCACGGTCTTTTCAAGAGAATATGTGTTTTCGGGCATAATAACCGTCTCCTTCCTTTTTGATTGATACCTTCGCCAACCCTTGGCGCAAAAAGGGACAGGAACACGGCACGTCGAAACTGCTCACACACGCAAACAAATCCATCGCGCGCTTTGGCGCGTGGATTCTTCAGATGCGCAAGACTGTTGACTCAGAAACGGCTGACCATGGGACGGAAACGTTCGCCCGCGCGGCGCAACCCTGGGTCCTGCGGCGCACCTGTGCAACTGCCAGCGTCCATCCCGTTCACCTCGCTTATATCGGTTTCTTATTTCTTATAGGAACTTATTCATTATATGCCTTTTCTGACGCGCGCGTCAACCCTTTCGGAGCGATTCAACCGAAAGTTTTTCCGTCTTGTCCGGCGGGAAAAGCCGGAGCCGCGCGGCCACCTTTTCATATACGTCGGGGTCGCCGGACGTGTACACTTCAAACCGTCCGCGCTCGCCCGCAGCGGCAGGTCTGACGAGATTTTCCGCGCTCAGCGCGATGGAAACGGCCAGCGCTTCCTCGCGCGCCGGATCGATCAGCTGTACGAAGGGGAAGCACGCGCGGAAGTTTTCCTCGACGATCGGGTAATGCGTGCAGCCCAAAATCAGATGCGTCACCGGCTCGCGCGCGATGATATCGCCCACCTGCGCAAAAATCTCGGCGTTGATGGCCGCGTCGTCAAACGCGCCGCCGTCGATCAGCCCAGCCAGACTCGGGCTGCCCTTTGCGACAAGCTGCACGTCCGGGCAAAGCGCGTGGATCCGTTTTTCGTAGCAGCCGGAGCGCACGGTGAATTCCGTCGCCAGAAGCCCCACCTTCCGCGCCCCGCAGCGCTTCACGGCCTGCGCCGCAGGCGCGATGATCGTAAAGAGCGGCACGCCGAAATCATGCGGCGCGCTGTCCACCAGCGCAGACGTTGTGTTGCACGCCACGACGACCGCCTTCACGCCCCGCTCCCGCAAAAAAGCCACGTTGCGCGCAAGCAGCGTCTCCAGTTCCTCCCAGGAACGGTTGCCGTAGGGGCAGTTCGCGCCGTCGCCAAAGTAGACGATATCCTCGCCGGGCAGGAGCTTTTGCAGTTCGCGCACGACGGTCAGCCCGCCCACGCCGGAATCCGTCACACCGATGGGCGCGTTTTTCAAACTCTGATCCATTTGCTTTCCTTTCAACCAGCCAAAGGCACTCCGTTCCCTCTTTATACCACAAAACGAATAAAGAGTAAAGCGCTTGACCTTCTTTCCTTCTTGGGCTATGATACCCCTATCCGGTACAATATAGCAGAAAGGAAAATCTCTCATGCTGTTTGAAGATGTTTCAGCGCTTCTGCCCGACGGGCTGCGCACGCATTGCTATGTCGCCACGGAAGGCGAGAGAATTGCTTATATCGGCGCAAAGCGCCCTGAAAAAGACTACGGCGAAACCATCCGCGGAACGCACAGGCTGCTGCTGCCCGCGTTTTACAACTGTCACAGCCACACCGCCATGACGCTCATGCGCGGCTACGGCGAAAACCTCAAGCTGCAGGAATGGCTGAACACGCGCATCTTCCCCTTTGAAGCGAAGCTCGACGAAGAAGCGATTTACTGGGGCACGCTGCTGGGCGCGGCGGAAATGCTGCGCTTCGGCATCGTCGGCACGACGGACATGTATTTCCTTCTGGAAACCGAAGCGCGCGCCTTCGGCGAGGCCGGCGCAAAGGCGAATCTCTCCAACGGCATGACCATGTTCGGCGCGCCCGATTTTGAATCCATGCGCTCCACCAAGGAAACCCGCGCCGCCCTGCGCAGCCTTGACGGCGCATACGGCGGAAAAATCAAGATTGATTTTTCGCTGCACGCCGAATATACCTCTAACGAACCGCTCGTGCGGCAGCTGGTAGAGGAAGCGCGCGCGCAGGGCGGGCAGCGGATGCACGTACATGTGAGCGAAACGCGGCTTGAGCATGAAGAATGCAAGGCGCGCCACGGCAGCCGCACGCCCGCGAGATATCTGTACGACTGCGGGCTGTTCGATCTGCCGACGACGGCGGCGCACTGCGTCTGGGCGGAGCCGGAGGATCTGGACATCTTCCGCGAGAAGGGCGTGACCATCGCGCACTGCCCCAAGTCGAACCTGAAGCTGGCCAGCGGCGTTCTGGACGTGCCGCGCGCATGGCGGCACGGCGTTTCCGTCGGCATGGGCACCGACAGCGTTGCCAGCAACAACAACCTCAACATGCTCGAAGAAATCCGCGTCTTCGCGCTCACCCAGCGCGTGCGCGCGGACGACCCGACCGTCATCACCCCCGAGGAAGCGCTTCGCTGCGCAACGCGCGTCGGCGCGCTCTCGCAGGGGCGCGAGGACTGCGGCGAAATCCGCGAGGGCTTCCGCGCCGACCTGACGCTCTTTGACATGGACGCGCCGTGGTGCGCGCCCGAGCACAGCATTCTCAACAACCTGCTCTGGTCGGCCAGCGGCACGGACGTGCTCATGACCGTCTCCGACGGCAAGGTGGTCTACCGCGAGGGCGAATGGCCCACCATCGACGTGGAAAAGGCAAAGGCCGAAACCGAGCGGCTGAAGAACAAAATCTTAGCGCAGCTGTAAACCATAGGAGGAACACGCTTGAAGAAAATTCTCATCGCCGCAAATATCGTGCAGAAGGACGCCGTCATGCGCGTCTCCTACGCCCGCTCCGTGCAGGCAGCGGGCGGGCTTGCCGCCTTTGCCGAGGCGGAAAACGCCGCTCAGGCGGCGCTGTATGCCGAAGCGTTCGACGCGCTGCTCCTGCCGGGCGGCGGCGACCTGCCCGCGGAAGCGTTCGGGCAAGCGCCGCATCCGTCGCTTGCGTGCGACTCCCCTGCGCGCGATCTGTCCGACAGGCTGCTGTGGGAAGCGTTTCACGCGGCGGGCAAGCGCGTGCTGGGCATATGCCGCGGCTGTCAGGCGGTGAACGTTTTCTGCGGCGGCACGCTGCATCAGCACCTGCCCGACGCATTCGATCCGGTGCTCTGGCACTGCGGCAACGCGCTGGGCCGGCATCCCGTTCATGTGGAGGAATCAAGCGCGCTGGCGCGCGTTTTCGGCGGCGGCGCGCGCTCATGCAATTCCAGCCATCATCAGGCGGTCGACCGTCCCGGCGAGGGGCTGCGCGTTTCGGCGTGCGCGCCCGACGGCGTCATCGAAGCGCTGGAAGGCGAGAACACGCTGCTGGTGCAGTTTCACCCGGAGCTGATGGGCGCGGAAGGGCTGGGCATATTCCGCTGGCTGACGGAGGAACCTGAAGGCGCAGCGCGCCGGCTTCCTGATTTTTCCAGCAGAAATATTTCAAAAATATGACGCAAAAAGCAATTCTTATTCGTCTTATAAATGAATCACCAATTACAATCAGGAGGAGGAGTATGAAAAAGCTACTTGCGGCGCTGATTGCGCTCACTTTAACGGCCGCCTGCCTGCCCGCTGCGGCGGAAAGCATTTCAATCGGAAGCGGTGCAAGCGCAAGCGGAATCACGCCGATCGGCGGCGGCGCGTCTCCGGACGGCGGCCTCCCCATTGGAAGCGGCATCATCGTCAATGAAACCATGCCGGCTCATTCGAGCAACTACGGCTTTATCCTCTCCGGCGGCGCGCTGTATAATTCGCCCGGAGACGGCTCGGTCGTCACCACCGTCACGGCGGACGACGTCGTGCTCTATGACGGCGTTTCCGGCGTCAACACGGCCGACGGCACGCTGTGGGTTCGCGTCATCACAAAGGGAACGGCCGGCTATGTGCCGGTCAAAACCATCACCTTCATGAGCAAGGCAGAAGAAAACGCCTACTGGGAGATGCTCAATCCCTCCCCCACGGCCACGCCCACGCCCGCGCCGACTCTCCCCGCGCAGCCGACCGCAACCCCGCTGGTTTCGCTCATCACGCCCGCGCCGGGCGAGAAGGTGATCGGCAAAGCGCAGGTGACGACGGCCTCCGGCAGCCTCAACCTCCGCCGCCTGCCCAGCTATGGCGCGGACGTAATCGGCTACATTCCGCAATATGCAACCGTCGAGATCTTCGAGTATGACGGCGGCTGGGCGCGCATCCGCTATTCCGGCGTGACCGGCTGGGTTCTGCGCTCGTTCCTGACCGAATACGCGGCGCAGCCGACGGCGCGTCCCACCGCGAACCCCGGCACGCTTCAGGGCTATGCCTACGTCAGCACGAACGGCGGCGGCCTCAACATGCGCGAATACGCCGGAACCGGCGCGCGCGTGCTCACCGTCATCCCGCGCTATGCGCAGGTGGAAGTTTTCTCCTATGGCAGCACGTGGTGCTTCGTCCGCTATAACGGCATTGTCGGCTATGTCATGACGAACTACCTCAGCTTCGCCTACACGCCCGCGCCCACGGCGACGCCCGTGCCGGTGCTTCCCACGGCGCCCGCCGTGCAGAGCTACGCTTACGTCAGCACGAACGGCGGCGGCCTCAACATGCGCGAATACGCCGGAACCGGCGCGCGCGTAACGATGGTCATCCCGCGCTATGCGCGTGTGGAAGTGCTGTCCGCAGGCTCCACATGGAGCTGGGTGCGCTACAACGGCGTCACCGGCTACGTCATGACCCGCTACCTCTCCACCGGCTACTACACGCCCACGCCGACCGCCGCGCCGACCGCGATCACCGGCACATGGGCCATTGTGGCCACGCAGTCCGGAGGGCTGAACATCCGCGAGGCGTCCTATGTGGGCGCGCGCATCCTCAAGGTTGCGCCCAAGGGCGCGTCGGTTTCCGTGCTTGAGCGCGGCACCACATGGAGCCGCATCAGCTACGGCGGCGTGACCGGCTATGCAATGACCGGCTTCCTCAACTTCGGCGGCGGCGTCTCCAGCGTCACGTCCTCCCGCGCAATCGTCTCGGCAAGTGGAAACGGCCTGAAGCTGTACACCAGCTCCTCCACGGCCAGCACTTCGCTGTGTACCATTCCCGCACGGACGGAGGTTTCGGTGCTCTCCCGCGGCGAGCGCTGGACTTACGTCAGCTGGGGCGCATATACCGGCTACGTGCTCACCACCTATCTGACGTTCCTGCCCGACTGAGATTCGCATTCACAAACACGGAACTGTCTCCTGCGGAGGCGGTTCCGTGTTTTTGCTTCGCTTGACAAGGGCAGCCGGTATGGATGTAATATCGTCAAAAAAAACGAAGTATCGGAGGAGGATCTTATGCGCAGAAAACTGCTCGTTCTGCTTTGCCTGTGTCTCGTCATCGCGCTGCCCGCGCAGGCTGCGACATAGCTGCCCGATATCGGCCCCGTGCTGGGCGCAAAGGGAGAGCTGTACAGCGCCACAGAGGAAAAGAACGGCCCCTATCACACGTACGTATACGAAGTGGAAATTACCATCGATCAGGCGTCCAACATCATCGCCGCCTACACCGAAGCGCTCAAGACGCGCGGATTTTCCGCAAAGAAACAAGCCAACCCGTCCGGCGCTGTCTATTACATGACCTACACCTGCGACGACGGCTTGACGGAGCTTGGCATTTTCGTTGTGGACAACGCCAAGGAGCTTTCCCATGGCGGCAAGGGCTCGCTGCTGTTCGTGCTCGCCGTTCCGGATTCGACGGACTTCACGCTCGGGCTCGGCACGTCGGATCTGGTCGATGGCGGCACGCGCTGCATTGAATGCCGCGACAGCGGCCGATGCAAATATTGCAGCGGCTCAGGCCGTTACAAGAACGGCAGGAAATACGAAACCTGCTTCGCCTGCAACGGCAACGGCGTGTGCAGCGTCTGCGACGGTGAAGGCAGCTACTGAGCGCAGGCTTCGCGCCATAAATAACAGCCGGGACTTTCGGACGGAAACAAGCTCCGCCGCAAGCCCCGGCTGTTTCTCTGCGCGTTTTCAGCAGGAGAGCTTCTCCTCCACATACGCCATCATCTTGTTATGCAGAAACATATGCCCCGCCAGCGCAATCAGCGCTCCCGCGCCGATTTGGTACGGCCTGCGCAGCACAAGCCCCGCCGCAGCCGGCGCGGCGGCCGCCGCCCAAACGGCTGCCGTCAGCCCGATATGCTCCCTGCGCCATTTCTTCCGGAAATACGCCTCCCGTTCCCTGCGCGAGAACACGTCCGGCTTCAGCGCGGCGCGCGTGTTTTCCGCGGCGCTTTCGCCCGCCAGCATCGCATCCACGGTTGTGCCAAACTCCTTTGCCAGCAGCGCAAGCGCCTCAATATCCGGCAGATAGCGCCCGGTTTCCCAGCGCGAAACGGTCTTGTTTGTTACGCCGATGCGTCCGGCCAGCGTCTCCTGCGTCATGCCCGCGCCCCGGCGCAGCGCAGCCAGATGCTTCCCGATTTTTGCCTGATCCATTGCATTCACCCCGAAGACATTCTGCCACGCCGCGCGTGAGAATTCCTCCCCACAGACGGCGAATTTCAGCGCGACGCTGTTTTTTTCGGCGCAAGCGCCTCAGGCCGGCTCCTGCGAATCGTCGATGTGGTTCGTCACGTCGAATATCCCGACGATTTTGTTGCACGGCCTGCAAAAGAACGCGTTCGGAACCTTCGTCTGTCCCCAGAGGATGCTCGTTTTGCCAATGGTGCGCAGACCGCGATAGCAGAGCCTTTTCACGCCCTTGCGCTGAAACTGCTCCATCGGCACCCAGCCGGGGTTGACGCTTTGAATCACCAGCCCGCCTTCTTCCATCTCGCCGCCGCAGAGCGGACACTTCATGCGCACGCCTCCCTTTCCGCGTTTTGTTTTCGGAACAGAGCATACCACAAAATCGCCGCGCTGTACACTGCCCGCAAAAAACGCCCGGACGGCAGCTTTGCGTCCGGGCGTTTTGCTGGTGCGGCTTTTTGCCAGACTCCGTGGCTTGCCGCATTGTTTTGTCAGTCGTTTCCGCGGGAGTAGTTCGGCGCTTCCTTGGTGATGAAGATATCGTGCGGATGGCTTTCGGCCAGACCCGCGCTGGTGATGCGGACGAACTCCGCCGTCTCGTGCAGCGTCGGGATATCCTTCGCGCCGCAATAGCCCATGCCGCTGCGCAGACCGCCGACCAGCTGGAAGATCGTCTCCGACAGCGCGCCCTTATACGGCACGCGCCCTTCGACGCCCTCGGGCACGAACTTCTTCGCATCCTCCTGGAAGTAGCGATCCTTGCCGCCCACGGCCATCGCCGCAAGGGAGCCCATGCCGCGATACACCTTGAAGGAGCGGCCCTGATAGATTTCCATTTCGCCGGGGCTTTCGGTCGTTCCGGCGAGCAGGCTTCCGAGCATGACGGCGCTTGCGCCGGCAGCCAGCGCCTTGACGATATCGCCGGAGTACTTGATGCCGCCGTCGGCGATGATGTGAACGCCGTACTTCTCGGCTTCCTCCGCGCAGTCCGCCACGGCCGTAATCTGCGGCACACCGATGCCGCTGACCACGCGCGTGGTGCAGATGCTGCCCGGACCAATGCCGACCTTCACGCAGCTCGCGCCCGCGGAAATCAGGTCATGCACAGCTTCCTTCGTGGCCACGTTGCCGCCGATGATCGGCAGCTCGGGGTAGAGGCCGCGCAGCGTTTCCACCATTTTCAGCACGCCCTCGCTGTGGCCGTGCGCGGTATCGACCACCAGCACGTCCACGCGGGCGGCGACCAGCGCGGCCGCGCGTTCGAGCGTGTCGTGCGCAATGCCGACCGCCGCGCCGCAAAGCAGGCGGCCGTTCTTGTCCTTGGCGCTGTTGGGATACTTGACGGCCTTTTCAATGTCCTTCGTGGTGATCAGGCCGACAAGGTTATATTCGCTGTCCACCAGCGGCAGCTTCTCAATGCGGTGCTTCGCCAGAATGCGCTTGGCTTCCTCAAGGCTGGTTCCGGCGGGCGCGGTGACGAGATTCTCGCTCGTCATCACCTCGGCGATCGGCTGCTCCTCGTTCACTTCAAAGCGAAGGTCGCGGTTGGTGAGAATGCCCACGAGCTTGCCCCCGCGCGTGATCGGCACGCCGGAGATATGGTAGCGGCTCATCAGCGCGAGCGCATCGCCCACTTTGTGTTCGGGGGAAAGGAAGAACGGGTCGGTGATGACGCCGTGTTCGCTGCGCTTCACCTTGTCCACCTGCGCGGCCTGATCGGCAATGGGCATACTCTTGTGGATGATGCCCATGCCGCCCTCGCGCGCCATGGCAATCGCCAGACGGGCGTCCGTCACGGTATCCATCGCGGCGCTGAGCAGCGGCACGTTCAGCATAATGCCCGGAATCAGCTCGGAGTGCAGATCGACCTCCTTGGGCAGCACGCTGCTGCGGTGCGGCACAAGCAGCACATCGTCAAACGTCAGCCCTTCCCGAATTTTGTCAAAAGAAAACATCGGATACTCCCCCTCTCACACAACACGCTTTTCGTCAGTACATCTCAGTCCATCTATGGAAAAACAGCCGCGCACAGGCGCGGTTGGGATTCCCGTTATTCAAAGGCCCGGAAATATTCAAGGAAGTTGCGCCCCGCAATGCCCTCCACCTCGTCGGCGCTGAAGCCGCGCAGGCGCAGCATCTCCATCAGGCGCGGCAGATCCGCCGGGCTTTCCAGCCCCTGCGGCGCGGTTTCGATGCCGTCAAAGTCGGAGCCGAAGCCCATATGCTTCACGCCGCCCAGTTCGGCAATATGAACGAAATGGTCGCACAGCTCGTCGAGCGTGCAGCGCGCGCTTCCGTTGATGAACGCAGTGTAGAAGTTCACACCGATCCACCCGCCGCATTCGATCAGCGCGCGAATCTGATCGTCGGTGAGGTTGCGCGTCTTTTCGCACAGCGTGCGGCAGCAGGAATGGCTGGCCATCGGCGGCTTCGCCGCATGGAACACCAGATCCCAGAACCCACCTTCACCCAGATGGCTTACGTCAACCGCCACGCCGAGCGCTTCCATTTCGCGCACGCATTCCCAGCCGAACGGCTTGAGCCCGCGGTGTCCCTGCGCGCAGTGCGGGTACGCCAGCAGGTTTTCGTGGTTCCACGTCAGCGCGCAAAGCCGCACGCCGCGTCTGCGCAGTTCGCGCAGCCTTTCCAGCGAGTCGCCGAAAACCTCCGCTCCCTCGATGGAAAGCATCAGGCAGGTTTCGCCCTCGTTTGCCTCAAAGGGACTGTCCACCTGGCGCACGCCCGCGCCGGTCAGCTTCGGCAGGGCGGCCAGCTCTGCCGCCGCCACATTCTGCGGCGCGCGTTCGTTCTTGCCCTGCGGTCCGTCGCTGCCCGCGAACAGCGCACACACCTGCACGGTGACGCCGCCCTTTTTCAGCGTTTCAGGCGTGACGCACGGCGCGCTTCTTTCAGCGCCCTGCACAGCGTATTTCCAGAGCGTATCGCAGTGCGTATCGACAACGAACATAACCCGGCGCCTCCCGCTAAAATTGCAGATATTCTATCATATTATATCATGCAGTGCAAGAGGAAAGCCGCTTTTTTCGCGGCAAAATTGCCTTCATTTCTGTGCGCGCGCCGCTTCCCGCATGGCGGAAACCGCCTCACGGAGCGCCTGTTCGCTTTCAAATGCAAGCCCCTGCCGCAGCTGCGCGCGCGTCTCCTCATCGGCAATGGGTACGTCGCAGGCGGACAGCCGCGCCATCACGGCGCCGTCGCGGCAGCGGTAGATGCCCGTCTCGCCCGCAGCGTCCGTCATCAGCACCCAGTGCGCGGGGCAGAACAGATCGCGCGTCTGGCTCAGCTCGATTTTGCGCGGCGTGAACGCCGTCATCCGCCACGCGCCGCCCGCTTCGGCAAGCGCATTCTCGGCGCGCTCGCGCGTCATGCCCGCCCATTCCGCCGGAATGTCCAGCCTGCGCAGCACCTCGTGGCCGCAGCGCGCGTAGACGATTCTTTGCAGCTGCTTGCAGTCCGGCGCGATCAGCGCGCTTTCTCCCGCCGCCGGAACGGACGCGGCCAGCAGCCCGATCCCCGCCGAAAATAGCGCCATCCCCGCGCACGCCAGCGCGATGGAAAAGATCTGCACGCCCCTGCCCGAAGTTTTTCGCATGAAAAAAAGGCACCTCACTTGTCTGAAAGGTGCCTTTAGCGTCTGTTTCTGCGCGCGTTTTTATACCAGCAGGCGCGCGTTCCACACCTTCACGCCGCTTTCCTGGAACAGCTCGTCCAGCCTTGCGGCCAGCATTTCATGCGTCGCGCCCTTTTTGAGGATCACGCTGACGAACCCGCCACCGCCCGCGCCGCAGATCATCACGCCGTCGGTCAAATCGCGGCAGGCGGAGAGCATCGCGTCGATGCAGGTGTTGCTCGAGCCTGCGTCAAGGCGGCGCGAAAGCGCCCAATGCTCATTGAGCAGCGCCGCGAATCTGTCCACGCTTCCGGCTTCCAGCTCGAACGCCATCATCACGGCGAGCCGGCGGATGCTCGCAAGCGTGTCGAGCGTGTCCGGGTCGTGCGAGACGGCCTTGCGCATAATCGTGCGCAGCAGGTTGCGCGCCATGCGCCGCTGCCCGGTATAGATCAGCGCGAAGCGCTCCGAAAGCTCGCGCCGCGTCTCCTCCGGCATCTCCACCG
>CAZKJW010000011.1:8696-11828 GCA_964553125.1 uncultured Oscillospiraceae bacterium | reverse complement strand
CCCTTCGGCACGCCGCGCACGCAGGTGGTGATTTCAATGCCGCCGCCCATCTGCGCGCAGCGCTCCGCAACATCGCCCCGCTCGCCCTCTGCAACCGCGCCGATCGCCCACAGCGCCGCCTTGGCCAGCGCGTGCGGGTCGTAGGGGTTGCCGGGCGCCAGCTCCTCCAGACGCGAGTATTCGCGCGCAATCCCCTGATCGTCGCTGACGATGCGCACGACGGGGCGGTTCAGCCGTCTCGCCGAAGCCCGCACGGGCATTTCGCCGTCAAGCAGCACGGCCGCGTTGAGCACCGTGCCGCCAAATTCAAGGCAATACGGCGGCGTATCCGTCCAGCCGCCGCCAAAGTTGACGCGCACAGGCAGCGCCACTTCGGCTTCTTCCCGCGCAATGCGTGGAATTTCCATCCGCTCCATGCCGCACGCCATGTGGCGGAAGATCGCGTTCCAGCAGCCGTCGTCCTCGCCGAGCAGCTCAAAAAGCCGCGTGTTCAGCGGAAACTCCGCCGTCTGCGCTTCCCTTAGCAGCCGCTCCCGCACGTGCTCGCCGGAAACGAGCGTCCGCGCCTCCTGCGTAGGCGTTCCGGCGCACAGCGCTTCGATGACGCGCTGCGCCTGCACGCGCTCTACGATTTCGTCCTCCCAGCGCATGGCGGCGTCCATATCGGCCAAAGCAAAGCTCTCGCGAAGGCTCAGCGTTTCGCCCTGCGCCGCTTCGCCGCGGGCGATGCGCTCCGCCGCCGCCGAGGCTTCCTGCCGCGTCGCGCACATCGGGAACAGCTTCGCCTCCCACAGCGGCTCCGCCAGCTCGCGGCCCATCCAGCGGCTTTCCTTCGGGTTGTCCGTCACGCCGTACACGCGCGGGCAGAATCTTCCGTCCGCCAGCGGCAGCACGGAAAGCGCCGTATTCTCCGGCAGCGCGCCGTCAAAATCCGCGCCGCTGACAACGCAGCCCGCGCCGAGCCGCGCGTTCGGCCCCAGCCGCGTTTCCTCCAGCGCGCACCCCGGCGCGCAAACCGCGCCGCGTTCGACCAGCGCCGTAATCGCCGCAGTTTCTTCATCTGCGCCGAACGTGCAGACATGCCGCCGCCAGCCCAGCGCGCCGAACGCGCGCTCGCCGCCCAGCGTCAGGTCGTGCCATTCGCGCGTCGTGCCGAAATGGATAAACTCCGCAGGCGAAAGGCGCACCAACCCGAGCTTCGTCCCGCCCAGCTTCTCCCAAAGCACGCGGCGGCACTCGCACAGCGCGTCCGACATCTCGCCCTCGGGCGCCTGCTCCAGATAGCTTTCCAGCGTGGACGCGGCGGCCATGGGATAAACGAAATCGCCGTAAAAGCTCAGCCGCACAAGGGAGTTGACGTACATGGCAAAGCCCGCGTCCGTCTCCACAAGGCGATAGAGCGCGTCGAGCTTTTCCTCGCCGAGCCACACCGCGCCCGTGTCAACGTCCACCATGCCGCGCGAATTGACCGCGCCCTGCGCGGTTAAAACATCGACCGGCTGCTTATGCAGGAATTTCTTGACGCCGCCCGCGCCGTCGGGAACGAACACGCCGTGACGCGTGCCCGTCTCCGCCGGAACCTTGATGGAAATGCACGCCGCCTCGCTGCCCTCCAGATCGATCTGCAATGCGTTGAACAGCAGCAGCACGTCGCCGCTCATGACGAGCATCCCGCCGGAAACGCGCCCCGGCACCACGGCCGTGGACACGCAGAATTCATCAAAGAGCGTCGTTGCGCGGCCGCCCGCAAGCGCCCGCGGCACGCGCGCAAACAGCTTGCCGCATGCGGAAAACTGCGGAGCGCGCTTGCTGTCGCCGCCCGAGTGCAGCACAAGAATGCGCTTATCAGCGAACGGCCGCTCGCCGCCCTCGCAGCACGCGATTTCGCGCAGCACATTCAGCGTCGCGCCGCCGCATCCGACACGCTCGCCGCCGGGATCGGCGATGACAAGGCAGCGCGTCTGCCGCGGCAAGCGCCCGTCGCGCCGGCGGCGCTCAATCTGCGTGCGGTACGCGGCCGCCTGCGCCTCATTTGCAGCGGTGACGATCAGGTAATCCCACGCGCGCGCCTGTTCGCGCGCCACGGCGTCGGCAAAAACCTCCTCGCAGTCGCGCAGGCTTTCCTTGAGAAACAGCATCCGGATATCTTCCGCCATAGCAGGCTCCTTATTTGCATAAAGTATAGGCTGAGGTCATTTTATCATGCAGGCGCGGGAGTGTCAAACCGGACGGGGAAGGCGCGCCATGCGAAGAAAATTTTTGTTTGGACGCGGTCTGAGATTGACAAATTTTTCCTTATGCTCAATAATAATTCCATTGCCGAATCAGGAGGCGCGTTATGGATACAAAGGAACTGAAGACATTCCTTGCGCTGTGCGAAACGCTCAACTATCAGAAAGCTGCGGAGAAACTGTGCTACGCGCCTTCCACGCTGAACAAGCACATTCAGGTGCTCGAGCACGAACTGGGCACGCGGCTTTTCACAAAGGTCGGGCGGCAAATCGAATTGACCGCCGAGGGCGCGGGGTTCCGCCCTCATGCGGAAAAGATGCTCGGCGATTATTACCGCGCCATTGAAAGCCTTTCTTCAACCGCGCTCTTGGAGGACAGCGTGCTCATCGGCGGCTGCGAAATGACCGTGTCCAACGGGCTGATCAGCATGTTTTCCGCCTTCAGCGAGAAGCATCCGGAGGTGCGTATGCGCATGAAAACCTCCGCGAACGCGCAGGTTCCGGCCATGGTGCGCTCCGGCGAAACAGAGCTTGGCGTTTACTACAGCGCCGGCTGGACGCGGATGACCGGGCTGCAGGAGCAGCGGCTTTTCCTTGAACCCGTCCGGCTGATGACCGCCGCCGACTCGCCGCTCGCGCAGTGCTCGAAGGTGCGCTACGAGGCGCTTTCCGGCGTAAACTTTGCTTTCCCGCATGATGATTGTCCCGCTGTGCGCAGCACGATGAACTGCCTGTCGGAGCGCGGCGTCCGGCCGGGGCAGGTGAACTATCTCGGCGTTGTTCCGCTGCTGATTGAAAAGGTGCGGCAGGGCGATACGGTCATTGCCGTGCAATATTCGTCCACAGAGCGCTTCAGCGCGCTGTACGGGCTGAAAACAATCAGCCTCGACGAAGACGACAT
>CAZKJW010000011.1:4738-8596 GCA_964553125.1 uncultured Oscillospiraceae bacterium | reverse complement strand
GCCGGATTTTTTGAAGGAGGAACCCCTACATGAAGAAGATCCTCGCGATGCTTCTCGCACTCGTCCTGTGTCTTGGGCTGGTTTCCACCGGTTCGGCGGAAACTGTTTCGGCCACGCAGCAGGGCTTCGGCGGCGCTGTCACGGTCACGCTGACCGTGGAAGACGGCGTGATCAAAGAAGCTGTCATCGACGCTCCGAACGAGACCCCCGCGCTTGGCGGCGCAGCTGCCGAAGCGATGGCCGAGGCGATGGTTGCGCAGAACACGGTGAAGGTTGACGCCGTTGCCGGCGCGACCATTACCAGCGAAGCGATTCTCGCGGCGGCCGAAGCCTGCCTCTCCGGCGAAACCGTCGAAGCCAACGTCTACGTGCCCGGCACGTACACCGCCGCTGCGTTCGGCCAGAACGGCGACGTGACGGTCGAAGTCGTCTTCACTGAGGATAAGATCGATTCCGTCACGGTTCAGGACGGCCACATTGAAACCCCCGGCGTGGGCGATATCGCCATTGAAACGATCCCGGGCCGCATCGTTGACGCGCAGTCGCTCGCCATCGATACCATCACGGGCGTAACCATGACCAGCCGCGCCATCATCAACGCTGTCGGCGACTGCGTCGAGCAGGCCGGCGGAAGCCGCGACGCGCTCATGATCGCTCCCGAAAAGGAAGTTGCGGCGGATGAAGAACTGACTGCCGACGTCATCATCGTGGGCGGCGGCGGCGCGGGCCTTGCCGCGGCGGTTTCCGCCAGCGACGAAGGCGCGTCCGTCATCCTGATTGAAAAGACCGGTTTCCTCGGCGGCAACTCCATCGTCTCTGGCGGCATCTACAACGCTCCCGATCCGGAGCTTCAGGAACCGCTCGGCATCGAGGACTCCGTGGAATTCTACATCCAGCAGACGTGGGAAGGCGGCGACAAGGTCGCGAACCTCGATCTGGTCACTGTGCTCTGCTCCAACGCGCTCGACGGCCTCCACTGGCTGGAAGACATGGGCATGGAGTTTGACGGCACCATCACGCAGGGCGTCGGCTCGCTCTATCGCCGCACCCATTCCGCCGTGCTGCCCAACGGCACCGGCTACATCAAGACCTTCCGCGAGAACCTCGACGCGAAGGAAAACGTCTCCATCCTTATGGAAACGGCCGGCAAAAACCTCGTCACCGATGAAAACGGCGCTGTCGTCGGCGTGATCGCCGAAGCGAAGGACGGCCACAAAGTGACTCTGCACGCCAACAAGGGCGTCGTTCTGGCCACCGGCGGCTTCGCGGGCAACGTTGAAATGCGCGTGGAATACTGCCAGGGCGAGAAATGGCCGAACCTCGGCGAAGGCCTGATCACCTCCAACATGCCTGCCATCACCGGCGACGGCATCATCATGGCGCAGGAAGCCGGTGCCGATCTGGTCGATATGGATCAGATTCAGCTCCTGCAGGTCTGCAACCCCTGGACCGGCGTGACCTCCGACGTCATCACCGGCGGCGTGGACGCCTGCATCTATGTCAACCAGGAAGGCAACCGCTTCGTGCGTGAAGACGGTCGCCGCGACGTCATCAGCGCCGCCATCCTTGCGCAGACCGGCGGCCGGATGTACACCATCCACAACTTCACCGTTGTTGACGATCCCGACACTTACACCTGCCTCGGCGGCCGCACTGTCTCCTCTCTGATCGTGGAAGGCCGCTACGGCTTCGTGAAGGCCGACACCCTCGAAGAACTTGCCGAAAAGATCGACGTGCCCTATGAGAACCTCAAGGCGAGCCTTGACACCTACAACGAGCATGTCAAGAACGGCGACTCCGTGGACGAACTCGGCCGCGAGCTGCTCACCACCGCGCTGGAAGGCGGCCCCTGGTACGCGTATCCGCGCGCTCCTGCTGCGCACCACACCATGGGCGGCGTGAGAATCAATACCGACGCGCACGTCATCGGTGTTGACGGCGAACCGGTGCCCGGCCTGTACGCGGCCGGCGAAGTGACCGGCGGCATCCACGGCGGCAACCGTCTCGGCGGCAACGCGATTGTGGACTTCACCGTCTTTGGCCGCATTGCGGGCAAGAGCGTTGTGGAAGGCAAGTAAGTCATTCCGCTCAGTCCCCTCTTCACTGCGAAGAGGGGACTTTTCATTTTTCCGCCGCCCCAAGTTTACAATCCGTCCACAGAAAACCGGTAGATCGTTCGCGGCGCGCCATGCTAAGATATCCCCCGAAAGGGGGGATCGAAAAATGAAAAAGATCCTGGCAATTCTCATGGCGCTGACGCTGGCGCTTCCCACGCTTGTCGCTGCGGAGCAGCGCGACATCGCGGATATCCTCCGCGAGGACAAGACCACGCAGGCGTTCACCGACGACCCGGCAAACGAGGACGACCTGACGAAAATCGTCGAGGCGGGCGTGAACGCGCCGAGCGCGATGAACAGTCAGCCGTGGCATTTCACGGTCGTTACAAATGCGGACGTACTGGCGCAGATGAACGGCGAGTCGTTCGCCTCGGACAGCGTAAAGGCCGGCGTTGCGGACGCTGCCGCCGCGATTGTCATCTCCTCCCAAACGGGCGATTTCGCGCAGTTTGACTGCGGCGAGGCGTGCGGCTGGATGAACGCCGCGGCGCGCTCGCTCGGCTATGGCACGAAGGTTGTGGCCGCGCCGCGCAACAACATCAACGGCAACGCCGAGCTGGAAGCCGCGCTGGGCATTCCCGAGGATATGGACGTCGTCGCAATTCTGCTCGTCGGCGTGACGGATACGTCCATCGACGGCGCGACCGGCTCGACCGAGCGCATCGCCTTTGACGAGGCAGTGACGTATGTGAAATAAACCTGCCGTACCTCCTGTGCTGAAACGCTCCTCCGCGCGAAGGAGCGTTTTTTGCGCGCCGTATTCCTTTTGGCGCAATGCGCCAAAAATATCGGAAAGCCCCTACCAGTGCAGGCGAAAAAATGGTAAAATGAATAAACTCGCGCATGGCGCGCAGAAACGGGAGGCAAATATGCTGCGCAAATTGCAAAATTCCGAATGGATGAACCTGCTGCAAATCGCAATCGGGTTGTTTTTCTGCAAGGTTTCCTATAACGCGTTCCTCATTCCGAACAACATCGCGGCGGGCGGCTTCACGGGCGTGGGCCAGCTGATTCATCACGCGACGGGCTTCCCCGTGGGCGTATGCGCGTTCCTGCTGAACGTGCCGCTGTTCGCTTTCTCAATGAAAAAAATGGGCTGGCGCTTCGGCCTGCGTTCGTTTGTGACGATGATCCTTCTCTCCGTCGTCATCGACTACGCGCCGTTTGAATCCGTCACAAGCGACATGCTGCTCGCCACCGTGTTCGGCGGCATCTGCAGCGGCATCGGCTTCGGGCTGGTGCTGCGCGGCAGCGCCACGACGGGCGGCTCGGACATGCTGGCCAGCCTGATTCACCGCTTCTTCCCCACGGTGCGCGTCGGACAGGCCACGTTCGTCATTGACGCGCTGGTCATCGTCGCCTCGGCGTTTGTGTTCGATGCGGAAAGCGCCATGTACGCCGTCATGGCCGTGTTCCTGAGCAACACGGTGGTCGATCTGGTTCTGGAGGGGCCGAACACCTCGCACGCCTATTTCATCATCTCCGACAAGGCGGACGAAATCGCGCAGCGCGTGATGGACGAGCTGGAGCGCGGCGTGACGGGGCTGAACGGCGTGGGCATGTACACCATGAAAGAGAAGCGTGTGCTGCTGTGCGTCGTGTCGCGCTTTGAAGCGATGCGGCTGCGCCGCATTGTTTTCTCGCTCGACCCCGCCGCGTTCGTCGTAGCGTGCAAATCGCACGACACCCTTGGCGAAGGCTTCAAGGAGGAGCAGGCATAACCCGCCGCGTCAAAAGGCGC
>CAZKJW010000011.1:0-4638 GCA_964553125.1 uncultured Oscillospiraceae bacterium | reverse complement strand
CCCCCCCTCGGCGGGCTTTTTCCGATTCCTCTTTTTTTACGGCTATCCGGAAGCAAAAGCAGCCGCTCGGGTTCCCGCGCTCCGGCAGGCTACCGTCCATATCCCCGCCGCCGACAAATCTGATTTTTTCATTGCCAGAGAGGCATGCCAAAATCATCCGCGGCGCTTTCGTTTCATTTTCATGATTCCGAAAGCGCCGTGCTGTCATGTCTGTTCAGTTTTTTCAGGGCGTGTCCGCCCGGTTTCATTCTCTTGACCGCGCTAACGCCGATACCGTCAGCGCCGTTCATTCTTTTTCCATGAGCACGCCCGCGCTTGCGGTGAAGGCAAGATACGTCCTCGGCCAGAAGCGGGCGCACATGCGGCTTGCGTTTTCAGCCACGTGTCTGTCGGTGAACAGCGCAATCACGGCGCTGCCGCTGCCGGTCATCTGAGCGCGAAGCGCGCCGAAATGCTCCAGCGTCTGCGCGCACACGGCAATCTCCGGCCTGCGCGGCACGGCTGCGGCTTCCAGCGCGTTGCCCATGCTACCAGCGAGCGCGTGCGCGTCGCCCCGCGCCAGCGCGTCGGCCACGGCCGCCGCGTCGGGGTTCTGCGGCTTTGCGGGCAGCTCGTCGTATGCGCCGAACACCTGCGGCGTGGAAAGCCCCCGGCAGGGCTGCACAATCACCACGGGAAACGACTGCGCGCATTGCAGCGGCTCCAGCTGCTCGCCGATGCCGCGCACGCGCGCCAGCCCGCCGCGCAGAAGGAACGGCACGTCCGCGCCGCACATCTGCGCCGCCAGCTGCAATTCCGTTTCAGTCAGGCCAAGCTCCCACATCAGGTTCAGCCCCAGAAGCGCCGCGGCCGCATCGGCGCTGCCGCCGCCCAAGCCGCCGCCCACCGGGATGCGCTTGCGCAGCTCAAACTCCGCGCCCTGCGCCGTGCCCGTCATTCCCTGCAGCACGCGCGCCGCCTTGAGCACGAGGTTGTTTTCATCGCCCGGCACGAGCGCGCCGCGCGCACGCAAAAAAAGCGAATCCGCCGGCCGGATGGTCAGCGTGTCGCACAGCGTCACCGACTGCATCACCATGTCCAGCTCGTGGTATCCGTTCTCTCGCCTGCCCTCGACGGACAGCGCCCAGTTCACTTTCGCGTTTGCAAGTAAGCGCACAGCGGTTTCCTTTCCAGTAAAAAAGCGGTTTTCGTTGATATTCTCCGCAATTTCCGGAAACCCTGCAAAATGCTTGCTTTTTGGGGCGCATATTGCTATAATGCCCTCGAGGACAGATTCAAAACGTTGAACCGGAGGATTATCATGAACGAAGAAGATCGCGATATCGTAGAGTTTACCGACGAAGAAGGCAACAGCATTCTGCTGGAAGTCATCGACACTTTCTTCTACAACGGCGAGGAGTTCGCTGTGCTGGCCGACTTCGTTGAAGACGAAGAAGGCGACGAAACCGGCTGCGCCGCGTGCGCGCAGGGCGAAGCGTCCGAAGAAGCGTGCGCCTGCTGCGGCGGCTGCGACGATGAAGGCGAAGACGTTTACCTGATGAAGATCGTCGCCACCACCGGCGAAGACGGCGAGGAAATGGAAGAATTCATTCCCGTCGAAGACGACGACCTGATGGAAAAGCTGATCGAAATCGTACAGACCCGTTTCGGCGAGGACGACGAAGAAGAATAAGCCGCTCACACCCAAAACGCCTGTCGATCCGACGTCAGGCGTTTTGCTGTTTTTCTGCGAAGGGGAACGCATATGAAAACCATGGCTCGCAAAGCGCTGCGCGCTTTCATCCTGCTGGCCGCCGCCCTGCTCGCGGCGCTGGCTTTATATGTGGCGTATCTTTTCCTCTCCTACAGCCGCCTGCCGGACATGCTGCCGCTTGCGGCGGAGAATAACCCGTCCGCCGTTGCGCAGACGGGAACTGAATATGCGCTTCTCTCCTTCAACATCGGCTTTGGCGCTTATGAGCCGGACTTCGGCTTCTTCATGGACGGCGGCAAGGAGTCGCGCGCGTTTTCCAAAGAGCGCCTGCTGGCAAACCTTGCAAACATCGAAACGTTCCTTCAGGCGCAGGGCGCGGATTTCCTGCTCATTCAGGAAACGGACGAGGACGGCACGCGCACCTATCACGTCAACGAGCGCGAAGCCCTCACAAACGCGCTGGACGGCTATGCCTCCGTCTGGGCGCAGAACTGGGACTCGGCGTATCTGTTCTACCCCTTCCATGAGCCGCACGGCAAGAACGTCGCCGGCCTGATGACGTTCAGCCGCTTCGGCGTTTCCTCCGCGCTTCGCCGCAGTCTGCCCATTGAAACGAGCTACATGAAGCTGCTCGATCTCGATCGCTGCTACTCCGTCAGCCGCATCCCGCTGGAGAACGGCGCAGAGCTTGTGCTGTATAACGTTCACCTTTCCGCCTATACGTCGGACGGCACCATTGCCGACGAGCAGCTCGATCTGCTCATCGCCGATATGGCGGCAGAATATGCGGCGGGCAATTACGCCGTGTGCGGCGGCGATTTCAACAAAGACGTGCTGGGCAACAGCCCCGAGGTTTTCGGCACCGAGGATAGCGACTATACGTGGGCGCAGCCTCTGCCGCGCGAGAAGCTCGCCGGAACCGGCCTTGCGCTTGTCGCGCCCGTCGGCGAAACGCAGCCCGTTCCCTCCTGCCGCAACGCAGACAGCCCGTATCACGAGGGGCAATACGTCGTGACAGTGGACGGCTTCATCGTCTCCGAAAACGTCCATGTGTTTTCCGGCACGGTGCTCGACACGGGATTCGCCTATTCCGACCACAACCCGGTTCGCATGGTTTTCTCGCTGGCTGAGCAGTAACAAAACGGAGGGCGACCGAATGAACGACACGCTTCGCCTGAAAATTGCCATGCTGCCCGACAGCCCCGGCTGCTACCTGATGAAACACGCGGGCGAGATCATTTACGTCGGCAAGGCGAAGAACCTGAAAAACCGTGTGCGCAGCTATTTCATGCAGAAGGAGCACACGCCGAAGGTTGCGGCGATGATCGCCAAGATCGAGGATTTCGATATCCTCCTGTGCGAGACCAACCTCGAAGCGCTGATGCTTGAATGCAATCTCATCAAGCTGCACAAGCCGTACTATAACATCCTCCTCAAGGATGACAAGCATTACCCCTACATCCGCATCAACGAAAACGAGCCCTTCCCGCGCGCCGAAATGGTGCATCGCATGGAGAAGGACGGCGCGCGCTATTTTGGCCCGTACATCGGCGGCGGCGCGGTGCGCGAGGTGCTGGAAACGCTGCAGCAAACGTTTCCGCTGCGCACGTGCAGCCGGCCCCCGAACCCCGACAAGCCGCGCAGGCCGTGCGTGCATCACGAGATCGGCCAATGTCCGGCGCCCTGCGCCGGAAAAATCACCCCCGAAGCATACGCCGAAACGGTGAAGCAGGTCGTCGCGTTTCTCAGCGGAAAAACCGACGCGGTGCTCAAAGCCATGAAGGCGCAGATGGCCGAAGCGGCGGCGCAGCTGCAATTTGAAAAGGCGGCGCTTCTGCGCGACAGGATCCGCGACGTGGAAGGGCTGCTCGAACGCCAGCTGGCGCAATCGACAGCCGGCGGCGAGCGCGACGTCATCGCCGTCTGGTCGGATGGGCTGGACGCGATGTGCGAGGTGCTTCACATTCGCGGCGGGAAGATGATCGGCGGCGACGCGTTCGCGCTGGAACGCGCGGGCGACGAAGCGGCTTGCGCCGTCATTGGCGATTTTCTTCTGCAATACTATGAGGACGGGCGGCTGCTCCCGCGCGAGGTGCTCTGTCAGGCGCTTCCGGAGGACGCGGACGAGATTGCAAGCATCCTCTCCGACCGGCGCGGCGGCGCTGTGCGGCTCGCCATGCCGCAGCGCGGCGAAAAGCGCGCGCTGGTTCTCATGGCCGAAAAAAACGCGCGCGACGCGCTGGAGAAGCGCAACGCCCGCGCAAAGGCCACCTACGAGCGCACGCTCGGCGCGGCGAAAGCGCTCGCCGAAGCCATCGGCATGAAGAGCGTGCCGCGGCGCATCGAGGGCTACGACAACAGCAACATTCAGGGCGCGCAGCCGGTCGCGTCGATGGTCGTGTTCATCGACGGAAAGCCGGCGCGCAAGGAGTATCGCCATTTCAAAATCAAAACCGTCGTCGGCGCAAACGACTTCGCCACAATGGAGGAAGTGCTGGGGCGGCGTTTCCGCCGCGGGCTTGCCGAACACGAGGCGCATCCGGACGCAGGCTTCGGCGACCTGCCCGACCTCATCCTTATCGACGGCGGCCCGGAGCAGCTGGCGTTCGCGCGGCGCGCCATGCACGCGGCGGGCGCGGACATCCCGATGTTCGGCCTTGCGAAGCGGCTCGAGGAGATCTGGCTTCCGGGCGCTGACGCGCCGATCATGCTGGACCGCCACTCCCCTGCGCTCTACCTGATTCAGTCCGTGCGCGACGAGGCGCACCGCTTCGCCATCACGTTCCACAGGCAGCTCCGTTCCAAGCAGACCATCCGCTCGCGGCTGGAAGAAATTCCCGGCGTCGGCCCCAAGCGCAGGACGGCGCTTTTCAAGGCGTTCGGCTCGCTGGAAGGCGTCAAAAAAGCCACTGTGGACGAGCTGGCCGCCGTGGACGGCATGAACC
>CAZKJW010000010.1:0-37236 GCA_964553125.1 uncultured Oscillospiraceae bacterium | reverse complement strand
GGCGGCGTGTGCGCGCAGCGGTTTTTCGCACGCACCGTTTCCTCATGCGAACAGGCGGCGCAATACGCAAAAAGCAGTGTATCCTGATTCAGCGATATTAAAAAACTGGGATGTGCTGAAAATACGGAGGACGCTCCGGAGATTGAGTAAAAATTGGTGGTGCATCTGCACGGCAGTTTCCCCGTACATTCCGCGAGCATCGCTTCTTCATACAAAAATAAGCAGACACAAAAACCGTCGGACACCGCCTCTCAACAAACCTTGGCGAGTCTTCACTCCCACCCACACCAGTCAGTCACAAAAACCGGCGGCGTATTTGCACGGCAGTTTCCCCGCACATTCCGCAGGCATCGCTTCTTCGTACAAATAACAAATACACAGCCACAAAAGCAGTTGCACACAGTCTTCTCAGCAATCCGCGCCGAACCTTCACACCTTATTATACGCTCTCAAAAGCCAATTCCGTACGTCCCCGGCAAGCCCCCCGCGCTTTCCGTGGGCATCGTTCCCTACACAACCCTCCGCTTCCAGGGCGCAAAAAAAGCGGCATCTGCCGCTTTATAAAATCTGAAAGTTATCATAAGCGCCGACCGGCTTCGCGCCGCCTTGCCGCGTTTGCGGCACGCGAAACGGAATCACCGGTGCAGCCGCTCCATCACCCGGTTTGCGCCCCGGCCGAAATAATCGTGCAGGGTCGCGTACTCGCGGTAGAGCGGTTCGTAGGCGGCTTCGTGCTGCGGCTCGGGCGTGTAGACCGTAAAGTCGCGGCAGCGCATGGCGTCCACGGCTGCAAAGACGTCCGGGAAGCCGGAG
The DNA here is from genome assembly GCA_964553125.1 of uncultured Oscillospiraceae bacterium. GTDB lineage: Bacteria > Bacillota > Clostridia > Christensenellales > Aristaeellaceae > Aphodomonas. The sequence continues at coordinate 36,423 of CAZKJW010000010.1, read as the reverse complement.
GCTTCCTTTGCGGCAGCGGCGGCATAGATGGCAGCGCCGAGGGCGGGCGCCTGCCGGCAGAGGCTGACCTTCAGCGGCATTTGCAGCACGTCCGCATAGATCTGCATCAGCAGAGGATTCTTGCCAGGAATGCCGCCGCAGACGAAAATCTCATCCACCGGAACATGGGCGCTGCGATAGGCTTCCAGCACCATGCGCGCGCCGAAGGCAGTGGCTTCCATGAGGGCGCGGTAGATATGCTCCGGCCGGGTTTGCAGCGTCAGGCCGAGAATCATGCCGGAAAGGCGGCTGTTGCACAGGCAGGATTTGTTGCCGTTGAACCAGTCCAGCGCAAGCAGCCCAGTTTCGCCGGGCGCGAGCGGCTCGGCCAGACGGCTGAGATACTGCTGCGCTGAAAGCCCCAGCTTGTCGGCGACTTGGGCGTATTCGCCGGGTAGGCAGTTGTCTGTGAACCACTGAAACCCGTCGCCAACGCTCGCCTGTCCGGACGCATAGCCCCACAGGCCGGGGTAGTAGGTTTCCGGCAGGCAGGCGGTGACGCCTTCAACGGGGCGCTGCGCGTCGCTGAGCAGCATCATGCCCGTGGAGGTTCCGACGACCATGAGCATGGCGGCGGGGCGCGCAATGCCGAGCGCGAGCATCGGCGTGTACGCGTCCATCTGCGGGGCGGATACGGCGATTCCGGGGCAAAGCCCCAGCTTGTCCGCCATCGCCGCGCACAGGCTGCCCACGCGTTCGCCGGGCGCGGCGGGAACCGCGCCGAAGCGATCGGCGAGCTTCTCCTGCGGCATACGCGCAAACGCCGGGGCAAACGCGGCGAAGAAGGCTTCGTCGGGGTAGCCGTCCTGCTTGTGCCAGAGCGCTTTGGCGGCCGCCGCAGACGCGCCGAAAACCGGCTTGCCCGCAAGCAGGGAGGTGATATAGTCGCCCGCCTCCACAAAAGCGTCGGCGGAGTCGTAGATCTCGCGATCTTCGGCAAACACCTGCGCCACCTTGGCGACGAGGCACTCGGGCGAAATGCGCCCGCCGTACCGGTCGAGGTAGGGGCGATGTTGTTCGCGGCAGATGCGGGTCAGCGTTTCAGCCTGCGCGGACGCGCTGTGGTGCTTCCACAGCTTGCACCATGCGTGCGGCCGGCTGGAGAAGCGCGGGTCTTCGCACAGCGGGCGATAGGCCGCGTCCACCGGAATGACCGTGCTGGCGGTGAAATCCACGCCCAGCCCGATCACCTGCGCGGGGGCGACGCCGCTTTGCGCCAGCAGCTCCCGCACGATGGAAACCAGCGCGGCTTCATAGTCCTTCGGGTGCTGGAGGCAGAAGCGCCCGTCCAGGGGCGTTCCGTCGGGCAGCGCGTCGGTCATCGCGCCGTACGGGTAGGGGAATGCGGCTTCGGCGGCGATGAAGCCGTCCGAAACGCGCGCCAGCACGCCGCGGCACGAAAGAGAGCCATAATCCAGACCAATGGTGTAGCGGGCTGTGTCAGTCATAACGGTTCTCCTCACTGTGATACGAACCTGCATCCGTTTCGGACGCAAATCCGCAGGGGGCTTTTGATATCATGGCGCGCATACGCGCCAAGGGGAAACGGGCTCAGCGCGCCGCGTCCACGCTGAAGAAATTCACGCACTCGCCGCCCCAGCTTGCGAGCGCGGAAAGCGTCACCGTCTCCGCGTCCGGCGGAAGCGGGAGGAATACGAGCGCGCGGCGGTTTTCTTCAACGGTATAGCGGGTTTGCGCGCCGCCCTTGCAGCAGACGGAAACAGTGCAGCTGCGCAGAAGATGTGCGGGCATTTTCACTTCGGCCTCGGGCAGATCGACATGCGTGCGCATGGCGAACTTCTGATAGCGGACGTCGGCGGAAATGCTTTCCCGCGAGAAATCGGGGTCGAGCGCCAGACGCAGGCTGCCGCACGGCTCCGTGAGCGCGACGGAAAGCGTCTGCCCGTCGAGAATGCTTACGGTGTTCAGCGCGCCGCCATGCGGCCGCTCCCAGCCGTTATCCAGAACGGCTTGCGCTTCGCCGGAGAGTTGGCAGCGCGCTTTGCCCGTGGCGGGGCGGGTAAGCCCCGGCAGGAAGCAGCCGTCCTCCAGCAGCCACGCTTGAAGCTCAGGCATGTGCAGGCGCGTAACCTCTGCCGGCAGGCAGCCGTGCCGCAGCGCCAGCGCTGCGCCGGTTCCCGCCGCCTGCCCGATGACCGAGCAGGTCGCCATGACGCGCGTGGAGCTCATGGCCATGTGCGTGGCGCTGATGTTGCGCCCGGCAAAGAGCAGATTGGGAACGTTTTTGGAATACAGGCAACGGAAGGGAATTTCGTAGGGCACGTGCGGCGGGATGTGATGCGAGGAGTAGCCCATGTAGCGCAGCCCCAGCGGGCTGTGATTGTCCATCGTCCAGCCGCCGAAGGCGACGGTGTCGGGGAAGGCGCGGCCTTCTTCCAGATCGCGCTGCGAGAGGATATACTCACCCTCATAGCGGCGGCTTTCCCGCTTGCCGGGCAGGAAGCCGATCCACTCCAGCTCCCAGTTGTCCATGCCGTGATCGCCGTGGTTTTTCAGGTGATCCCACACGCCGTAGGCAACCTTGATGAGATCCTCGTTGATGGCCTGCGCGTCGCGGATGGTGTCCTGCTCGCCGCCCAGCTCAATCCACCAGAAGTTGATGCCGCTGCCGGCAACGTCGTGCTTTTTGAGGTACATGCTTTCATCGTCGGGATAGACGTAAGCCCAGTCTGGCGCTTTGAAGGGGCAGGGGTGATCCGTGCGCCGCGCTTCGATGAGGCAGGAGGAGCCCATGGTGCGGCTGTCCGCCGTTTCGCAGGCGCCGTATTCGTCGAACTCCTGCCGGTCTTCCCGGCCGACGCGGTAGGTCGCGCCGGAGAGCGGCGCAAGAATGCTGTCGCCCGAGCAATCGATGAACAGATCCGCTGTGACGCGATGGAACGTGTAGCTGTTGAGCTGCCAGCCGGTCACGGCGGCGATGCGCCCCTGCGCCATCTCGCAGCCGAGGCAGGAGGTGTTCAGAAGCAGGGTCAGGTTTTCTTCCTGCATGGCGAGCTGGTAGAGCACCGTATCCCAGACGGAGTAGTTCATGGTCGGGTTGCGGTAGATGTTTTCAAGCTCCGCTTCCTGGATGAGACCGCTTTCGCGGTTTTCTTTTCCGGCGGCGCCGCGCACCCACATGCGGATTTCGCTGGAGGCGTTGCCCCCGAGCACGGGACGATCGTGCATGAGCAGCACCTTTGCGCCGCGGCGTGCGGCGGACACGGCGGCGAACAGCCCCGAAAGGCCGCCCCCGACGACGCACAGCTGAACGTGATGCTCCTGCTTATACTGTGAAAACTCCATAACGACACTCCTTCGGACGGCGAAAGCGGAGGGCTTTTGCGCGCGTTGGGGGAAATTTGGGTGAAATAAAAGACTCGCCGCCGGAAAGACGGCAACGAGCCGGAGAGTTTTGTCGGCTGACGCCGCGCAGGGCGCGGCATATCGCCGTATTGGCCGGTAGAATCAGCCCTTCATGCCGGAGGTGGCAATGCCTTCCACGAAATACTTCTGGCAGAACACGAAGAGGATGATAACCGGAATGATCGCGCTGGTGGCCGCTGCCATGTTGAGGTCGTAGCGCTGAAGGTCGTCGAGCATGTACCAGCGGATGACCTGCGAAATGGTATACAGGTGCGTCTTGACGAGGAAGATCAGCGGGGACATATAGTTGTTCCAGCAGCTGATGAAGGAGAGCACCATGAGCGAAATCAGGCTGGACTTGGTCAGCGGCATGAGAATCTGGGCGAAAATCCTCGGGTGTCCCGCGCCGTCGATTTTTGCGGCTTCCATGAGGTCGTCCGGAAGGCCCATGTAGAACTGGCGCAGGAGGAAAATCGCGGTTGCGCTGAAGAAGTGCGGCAGGATGACGGCCCAGAGGTTATTGTACAGCCCAACGGTTTTGAACAGGATGAAGCGCGGCACAATGGTGACCTCGGTGGGCATCATCATGGTGGTGAGGAACATGCCGAACACAACGCCCTTGCCCTTGAAGTTGATCTTGGCGAAAGCATAGGCGGCGAGCGAGGCGACGACAAGCTGCCCCAGCGTGCCGATCACCGTGATGAACGTGGTGTTGGCATACGCCTTGAGCATGCTCACGTCCGGAGCAGTCCAGACGGTTACGTAGTTGTCCCAGCGCCACACTTCGGGCAGCCACTTCCAGTTCTGCGAGAAGACCTCGTTGGTGTTTTTCAGGGAGGAAGTGACCATCCAGATCAGGGGGAGCAGGAACGCGATGGAAATCAGTCCCAAGATTACGGTTTTAATGAAAGCGAAAATTCTTCCACGGCTTTTCATTCATGTACGCCCCCTTGCCTTAATAATGGACCCATTTTTTCTGTCCGACGAAGTTGATCGCCGTGAAGAAAAGAATGATGATGAGAAGGAAAACGGACTGAGCAGAGGCGTAACCGTGCTGGTAACTTGAGAAGGCTGTGGAGTAAATCTCCTGAACGATGGAGGTATTCGATGTTATGGACGATCCCATGGTGAAGACGTTGACCGAGCCGAAAATCTTGAAGATGGCGATCATGCGCACGGTCAGCAGATAGAACGTGGTGGGGGAAACCATGGGCAGGGTGATCTTGAGGAATTGCTGGAAGCCGCTGGCGCCGTCGATGGTAGCCGCCTCATAAAGGCTGCGCGGCACGTTCTGCAGAGCCGCCATGTAGATGATGAGCACATAGCCAAGGCTCGTCCAGATGACCAGCAGGATGATGGGCACCTTGGTCACGCGCGGGTCAACCGTCCACTTGATCGGCTCGGCGATCCAGCCGATCCGGGCAAGGAAGGCGTTGACCAGACCGTCTTCACGGAAAAGGAACTTGAACACTGCGCCCAGCGCCACGATGGAGGAGATATAAGGAATAAAGAAAGCGAGGCGCAGCAGCTTTTTCATGTAGACCTTGCCGTTGAGGACATAGGCGAGAAGCAGGCCCAGCACGACGGAGGCAGGCACCGTCGAGATTGCATAGACGAAGGTATTTGCGATGGACTGCATGAATTTGCGGTCGGAAAAGATGTCCCTGAAATTATCAAGGCCGATGAAATCGATGTACTTGCCCAGCTTGGCAAGGCTTCTGACTTTCAGGAAGTTGAACTCCGTGAAAGAGAGAATCAGCGTAAGGAAGAAGGGGAACGCGATTAACAGAAGATATGCGATCAACGCTGGAGAAACAAAGGCATACCCCGTCAGGTTCTCCTTGATTTGATTGCGGTTGCGACCGATCTTGCTCATGAATTCAACCTCATTTCCCCGGTTTCTACAGCTTTTGAGTAAAGGAACGGCGGGGGACGCCGCACGAGGAAGCGTTCCCCGCCGAACAGAAGAATCTTACCTTTCCTTGGCGATGGCTTCGTCGGCCAGCTTGGTCGCTTCGGCCAGAGCGTCTTCGGGGGTCATGGTGTCGTTCAGCACGTACATGGTGTATTCGTTGATGGTGCTGTTGACGGTGGTGTAGGCGGTGAGCTCGTCCTCATAGTAGGCGGGGTTGGTGGAAACGCCGACCACGCGCTTGAAGGATTCAACGTCCACATACTTGGCGGCTTCTTCTTCGGAACCGAACAGCAGATCCAGCGCGGAACCCGCTTCGGTGCCGGCCCAGTTGGGCTGGTGGCCAGCGGCGGCCAGATACTTCACGCCGTAGGTGGAATACCACTTGAGGAACGCCCAGCAGGCAGCGAATTCTTCTTCGGTGCGGTCATCCTTGATGCAGATGCCGGCATGGGAGAAGGGGGAGACGCCGCTCATGTAGTTGGTCTGGCCTTCTTCGAGGACGGGCCACGGAGCGAAGCCGGTGATGAAGTCGACGCCGTAGTTCTCGGTGTCGGGGATGAAGCGGATCATGTTCGGGGTGATGGAGGAGTTGCAGGTGCGCTCCACCAGGAAAGTCTGCTGAGACTGCAGGTTGTCTCCGCGATAGACGGACTTGGGGAACCAGACCTTATCGACCACTTCGGCCTGATATTCGGTCTTGAGCGCGTCGAGCATGATGGGGTTGTCGAAGGAGCAGCTGCCATCTTCCTCGTAGTAGGCGTTCTTGCCGACGACGGAGCCGTACACATAGGTGAAGTAGTTCACGGAGTGATAGCTGGAGCCGCCGTACACCTTGACGGTGCCGTCTTCATTGTATTCGGTCATGGCCTTGGAGGCGGCAAGATAGTCGTCCCAAGTCCATTCGGTGGGCAGTTCGCCGAGACCGGCCTTTTCCCACGCGTTCATGTTGATGGCGATGTAGTAGCTCAGACCGCCGCACGGGAAGGTGTAGATGCAATCGTCATACTTGAAGGCGTCGCTGCCCCAGTTGGCGACGAGGTCGATCTGCTCTTCTTCCACCAGATCGGTCAGGTCTTCGTACAGGCCGGCATCCCAGCGCTTATAGGCGTTGGCAAGGCCGAAGGAAGCCAGCACGTCAACTTCGCCCGCCATGATGGACGTGTTCACGGACAGGTTGCCGTCGGAGTTGTTGTTGTAGGTGTTCAGGTTGACTTTGATGTTCGGATAGGTCTCGTTGAACTCAGCGATGAGCGCGTCCATGCCCTGAGAGCCTTTGAAGGGCATCCAGAAGGAGATTTCGCCGGCGATGGAAGTGTCGTCTTCCAGAATCCAGCTGGTGATGTCCGTGCCTTCGGCGAGGGACAGGGCGGGCAGCATCATCATTGCCGCCAACAGGATACAGAGAACCTTTTTCATGTAGTGGTGCCTCCTTTTATATTTATCATCGGGGGGAACCCCGACAATATCCATCATAGGTGCCATACTTTGGAACGCTCTAAATCAAGGTAAGAAAACTGTTCGGAAACTTGCGTTCAGACCGCTCCTCAACCGCGGGGAACACGCCGTCAGAGGACGACGTTGTTCTCCTTGAGACGGGCGCGCAGCGCCTGCGCGTCAATGCTGCGGGGCGACACGCCGGCATTCGCCGCCATGGCGGCGGCTGTTCCGGCAGCCTGACCCATCGCCATGCAGGGCGGCATCACGCGGATTGCGCCCGCGGCGGTGGAATCGGCGCTGACGCAGCGGCCGGCCAGCAGCAGCCCTTCCACGCCATAGGCGATCAGGCTGCGGTAGGGCACGCCGTAGTAATCCCCGTTGATGGGAACATATTCGTTGCTCGCCGGGCCGAAGCGGCCGTGAACATCGACGGAGTTGGCCGAGAGAAGGATGCTGTCCTCCGGCACCTTCGCGGAGAGAAGATCGTCGGCGGTGAGGCGGTAATCGCCCTTGATGTGCCGGCTCTCGCGGATGCCGATGTAGGACCCGGTGCTCTTGAGCTTGGCGTTCTCGCAGCCGGGAACGTATTTGCGCAGGAATTTGAGGATGTCTTCCGCCTGACGGCGGCCTTCGATTTCCGCGCGGGTCAGGCTCTCGTTGTCGGTTGCGTCCACATTCATGATGCGGGAGGTGTTCACGCACCACTCGTCGGGCTTGGGCATCCGGAACAGGCCGAGGCTGACGCGGTTCATCGTCCAGTCGCCGTTCTCGCGCGCCTGCGAAACGCGCCAGTGGAAGGAACGGTAGTTGACGCCGTCCTTGCGGTAGAAGTTGTTGATGTTCGCCTGCACGTCGGCGTCCATCGCCTTTTCGTCGCAGTTGCAGATGTGGAAGAACATCGTGGCAGGCTGCATCAGCCCGAGCTCCTCGTTGCCCTTTTCAAAGGGAACGCCCGCGCGGGCGGCTACGTCGCCGTCGCCCGTGCAGTCGATGACCACCTTGCCGTAAATGGTTTGCAGTCCGCTCTTGGAAGCGACTTCCACGCCCTCGATGGCGCCGCCGTTCATGAGCGGGCGCAGGAACTGGGTGTGGTAGAGAATCTTGACGCCGGCTTCCTCCAGCATATCGTCCAGCACCAGCTTCAGCCCTTCCGGCTCGAAGGGCGTGACATGATCGTGCCCGAGGACAATCCACGAGGAAAAGCCGGTGCCCGCGCGCACCTGCGAAGGATGAATTGCATAGCCGCGCTCGACCATGCGGTTCACGATCTCCTCAAAGAGACCGCGGATAATCATTCTTTCGCCCTTGCGGTCGTAGCTGGTCATGAAAGGCCCGACCATGCCGAGGGTCGCCATGCCGCCGCAGAAACCGCCCTGCTCCACCAGCAGAACCTTTGCGCCCTCACGGGCGGCTGCGATGGACGCGCAAATTCCCGCGGGGCCTCCGCCTACCACGATGACGTCCGTGTCAAACCGCTTTGCATCCTGAGCCATAAATGTTACCTCCTTACAATGGGGCCTGAACGTTTCTTGTCCGCACGCTTGCGCGGCGCACAAGGAAAGGATCAACAGAAAAATGCTCCGCCGGGCGGGAAGGATCCTGAAGGCGCGAAAGCATGCATTGCGCCGCTTTACGCCCGACCTCTTCCTTGCGGATGTTCACGCTGGTCAGCGCCGGCGCGGCGTAGCCGCAGATGGAAGAATCCTCGTATGCGATGATGGAGAGCGCGTCGGGAACGCGCACGCCGATTTCGTACAGATAGGCCAGCGCGCCCGCCGCGCTCTGTCCGTTGGCGGTTACCATGCCGTCGGGCCGGTAGCCGGCCTCCCAGAAGGACTTGAAGGCGACGTAGGCGCATTTGCCGTTGTTGGCCGCCATCTGGATGTTCCATTCGGGCAGGAAGTCCATTCCGGCGGCTTCGAGCCTTTGCCGGTAGCCCTGCAGACGCAGCTCGTGCGAATGCAGGCGGCTTGAACAGTTCAGCAGGCAGATGTGCCGGTGTCCCGTGGCAATCAGCTCGTCCATTGCCAGCGCCGTGCCCACGCGCGGGTTGGCGTAAACGGAATCGACGTCGGTTTCATCGCTGTTGACGCCCGCCACAACGAGCGGCAGGCCGGTTTGCTTGAGGTTTTCAAGGAAACAGTCGCTGTAAGGCGTGCCGACGACGAACACGCCGTCCACGCGCTTTTCGCGCACCATGCGGGGCAGCCCTTCCGGATCGGCGATGGAGCAGAACCTTTCGGTGATCACACCGTAATCGGTTCCGGTCAGCCCGGCGACGATGCCGTTGAAAAGGTTGTAGGAGGCAAGCCCCACGTGCTGGTCGTTGTCGTAGGAAATCTGGGTGGTGGAGGGCAGATAGTCCTGCATGAACACCACGCCGAGATTGCGCGTCACCCGTGCGCTCAGCCCCCGGGCGTTGCTGTTGGGAACGTAGTTGATCTCGGCGATCACCCGCTCCACCAGCTGGCGGGTTGCATCCTTCACCAGCGGGCTGTGGTTGATAACCAGCGAAACCGTGCTGCGGGATACGCCTGCCTTCCGGGCAACATCATTGATTGTAACCACGAAAACCTCGTTTATCTGTCTTGAAACGTTCTTGGAACGTTCCAAATTTCGCGAAGAAAAAAATGGCGAATCACAAGACCGGTCGCATCGCCAGTTGCGAGTATAAAATCATTTACGGCGGTTGTCAACTGTTTTTTTTCAAAAAATTGTGTAAGTTTTGTCGCCGGGAATTATCCGGCTTGACTGCGAAGGGGCGGAAAATGCAGGAATTTCAAGGAGAAAAAGCCGGCGCGCGCCGCGCGAAAAAAAGCCGGACGCCGAAAAAATATTTGCCGCCGGGCTTGACACGCAGAACCGATGCCTTTATACTGCAAACTAACGGCAGGTGCGTCTCTTTGCAGGAGACGGGGCTGCGAACCGCAGGAGCGGTTGTTTTTAAGAGCAAAATTTGGAGCGGTTCAAATATTTTGGATAACGGAAATTTGGAGCGGTTCAAATTTTGAAACAACGAAAAACGAAATCTGTGGAAGGGTGGAAAAACCATGGACAAATTTGAGAAAGCGTATCCCGGTAGCTATGACGTGATTGTGGCGGGAGGCGGCCCGGCGGGCATTGCGGCGGCAGTCAGCGCGGCGCGGCAGGGCGCGCGGACCGCGCTGGTGGAGCGCTACGGCATTCTGGGCGGAATGCTGACCTCCGGCCATGTGCAGCCCATTCTGGGTCATGCCGAGGGGCGCACGATGTACGACGAAGTGGTCGCCCTTCTCAACGAGGGTCATGAGGACGCGCCGCAGATCAAAACGCGCAACGGCCGCGAGGTCGGCGTGGATCTGGAGGAAGCGAAGCACCGCCTGCTGAAGCTGTGCGTGGAGGCCGGCGTGTACGTCTATCTTCAGACGCCGGTTGTCAACGTCGTCATGGACGGTGCGAAGGTCGCCGGGCTGGTCGTCTGCACGCCGACGGGCATGGAGACGCTTACGGCGCACGCCGTGGTGGACGCTACGGGCGACGGCTTTGCGGCCATGCTGGCGGGCGCGCCCTTTGAGGTGGGTCGCGCGGACGGCCACTGCCAGCCCGTCACGCTGGAGTTCACCGTCGAGCAGGTGGACGAAAAATGGAACTTCGCCTGCTACGGCGGAAGCGATCCCGTCACGCTGCCGGACGGCCGCCGTTACAGCGAGCTGTGCAAGGAAGCGAACGCCCGCGGCGAATTGCCGGAGAACGTGAGCATCGTGCGCATTCACCGCACGCTGCAGCCGGGCGAGCGGAACATCAACGCCACGCAGGCCAACGGCTTCAACACCCTGACGGTCAGCGGCGCAGTCGGCGCGGAGTATCTCCTGCGCGAGCAGGTGCCGCAGGTCGTCGCGTTCCTGCGCAAATACGCGCCCGGCTTTGAAAACTGCCGCGTCAAGTCCTCCGCGTCCACGCTGGGCGTGCGCGAGACCCGGCGCTTCGTGGGCGATTACGTGATTTCCGACGAGGATGTGGAGCGCGGCGCGCGCTTTGAAGACGTGGTGGTTCACAAGGCGTGGTTCCTCATCGATATCCACAACCCCACCGGCGGCGGACAGGCCGAGAAGCATTCCCAGCCCGCCACGCCTTACGACATTCCCTATCGCAGCCTGCTGCCCAAGGGCGTGGAAGGGCTGCTCCTTTCGGGACGGAATATTTCCGGCACGCACCGGGCGCACGCGTCCTATCGCGTGATGGGCGTGGCGCTTGCGACGGGGCAGGCGGCCGGCGTCGCGGCGGCGCTGAGCGCCCGCGAGGGCGTGACGCCCCGGCAGCTGGACTATCGCACGGTGCAGCAGGCGCTCATGGCGTCGGGCAGCCGCCTCTTTGCGGAGGAAGAACACGCCTGACGCGCGGCCTTCAAAGCCCGAAAGGGCGATAAAAAAACACAACCCGCCGCACTGCGTCCGGGAAACACGGCGTTAAAGGAGAGGAAAAAATGAGCAGCTATCCCGTTTATGACGGCAGCCGAAGCCGCCTGTATATGCGATTTGACAAAATCATGCGCTCCGCGCAGGGCATGGCCATTTGGCAGGATGAGGCGTTCATCCTCTACGACACCGGCGCATGCGCGGTATACGATTTGAAATCGCGGGCGGCAAAGCCGCTGACGTCCTTCCGGCTCGGATCCTTCAACGAGGGAACGCCAAGCGCCGACTATAAAAACCACGCCAATCACTGCATGTTCGTCGGGACGCATTATCAGGGCAACCCCATTCCGCTCCTGTATGTGACGACGGGCGCGGGAACCGGCGCGGACGAGGACGGCTACTATTATCGCCTCAGCGTGGAAAACATTGTCAAGACCGGCGAAGGCTATCAGGCGCATTCGGTGCAGACGATCACCTATCAGCCTTCGGACACGGAGGGCACGCCGTGGGTGGCGCCCTGCTGGGGCTGCCCAGCGTTTTTTGCCGACACGGAGGAAAAGACGCTGTATATCTTCTCCGCGCGCTACCGCACCAAGCGCGGCTGCGTGCCGGAGGGCGAGAAAAACGCGTACATCATCACTCGCTTCCCGCTGCCGGAAGTGGAGGAGGGCACGATGATCCGCCTGAGCGCGAAGGATATTCAGGATCAGTTCGTTGTGGAGTCGGATGTGGAGTTCACGCAGGGCGGCCAGCTGACCGGCGGCGTGCTGTACTACACGTTCGGCTGTCCGAAGATCGGCTACCCCGACCGGATGATGGCGTTCGACGTGCACGAAAAGAAGGCGCTTTATATGGTAGACCATCTGGACGAGGCGCTCTGCGGCGAAGAAATCGAGTGCTGCGACTGGTATGAGGGGAAGCTGCTGTGCAACACCTGCGACGGCGGGCTTTACGTGCTGGACTGGACGAAGGGAGCAGAGTGAAATGACGGAACGAGTGCAATTCAGCAGCGCGGTTCCTGTGACGGAAACATGCGACGTTGCGGTGTTCGGCGGCGGCCCTGCTGGGCTGACGGCTGCAATTTCCGCCGCGCGCGCGGGCAAAAAGACCGTGCTGATCGAACGGCTCGGCGCTTTGGGCGGCACGGCCGCCATGGGCTACGTCGCGCCGATCAGCGGCTTCTTCCAGAAAGGCCGGCAGGTTGTCGGCGGCATCGCGTGGGAGCTGGTGAAGCGGCTGGAGGCGGAAAACGCAGCCATTGTCGAGTATCCCAAGGGGCATGTTTCCTACCATGTGGAAACCTATAAGCTCATCGCCCAGCGCATGTGTCTGGAAAGCGGCGTGAAGCTCATGACCAACGCAACGCTTGCCGCCTGCCTTTGCGAGGACGGAAGGGTGACGCACGGCGTAATCGCCGGAAAAAACGGCTTGGAAGCCGTCGCGGCGCAATGCTTCATTGATGCGACGGGCGACGCCGATCTGTGCCGCATGGCGGGCGTGCCCATGATGCCCGACGAGGGCGCGCTTCAGCCGATGAGCCTGTGCTTCGTGCTGGAGGACGTGGACATTGAAACGGACCTGCTGCGCGACTGCATCCACCACAATGGCGTGGGCGGCGCAAATTCCATCAACCTCCGAATTCATAACTATCTGAAGGAATGCGAGGCGCGCGGCGAGCTGCGGCAGTTCGGTGGGCCATGGTTCAACAGCACGGTGCAGGGCAACAGCCTGATCGTCAATGTGACGCGCTGCGCGGCGAACGGCGCGGACAGGGCGGACATGACGCGGGCGGAGTGCGCGCTGCGGGAGGACATGTTCAACATCGTGGCGCTTTTGAAAAGGAAATACCCCGAGTTCCGCAACTGCAACATCGTCGCCTCCGGCGTGAACCCCGGCGTCCGCGAAACGCGGCGTATTCTGGGGCTGGAGGCCGTGACGGTGGAAAACATGCTGGCCGGGCGCGAATATCCCTGCCCCGTGGCGCGCTGCGCCCATCCGATCGACCGCCACTGCGTGCAGACGAGCGATCAGACGCTGCAATATTTCGACTCCGCCGCGTACATTCCCCACACGGCGCTCATCCCGCGGGGCATGAGCAATCTGCTCGCCGCCGGACGGTGCATCTGCGCCGACGCGCAAGCGTTTGCGTCCCTGCGCGTGCAGGCGACGATGATGGCTGTCGGCGAGGCGGCGGGTGTTATGGCCGCGCAGTTCTGCGCGGAGGGCGGAAGCGTTGCCGGGCTGGATCCGGCGCTGCTTCGCAGGACGCTGGCACAGCGGGGGACGATCCCGGGTCTGTTGCCCGAAGCGCCGGAAAACGTGTAAACAACAAAGCCTGAAAAGCCAACGGGAAAGCGGAACAAGCGCCCGGGCGGTTCTTATGGAAGGAGAACGCCCGGGCGCTTTTGAGTTGTCTGTTTTGGGGCGAGGGCGGCGGACGAAGCGGGGCGGGATTCATGGCGGTGTGAGGACGCGACGCATGATGGTGAAGGTGGGCGTGGGGGATTTGGAGGGGGAAGGGCGTGGACGAGGGAATCGGGAGAGGTAAAAGTGAAGCCATGCAAAAGCCCGGCAGCGCAAAAGCAGAACCTGTCTGCAAGATGCCGGGGAAAAGCGCCGTGCGCCGAAGCAGGTGGATTTGCGTTGGGGACGTGCGAGGTACATGGCGGTAGGGTTCGGGGGATTGATTCGTTAGGGTGGAGAAAAAAACGGCTGCTGAAACGTTGGGAGGGAAGCGGGCGTGGGCGAGATGATCGGGCAAAGCCAGAGGTAAAAGTGAAGCCCTGCAAAAAAAACGGCAGCGCAAAAGCAGAACCAGTCTGCAAGCTGCCGGGTAAAAATACCGTGCGCTGAAGCAGGTGGATTCGCGTTGAAGGTGCGGCATATAGTGCCAGCTTGGGGGCGGGGCTTAATTTGTCGTTTCGGCGGGTCTCAAAGAAATCAGCAAAGTGAGCCCCCGCAAAAAGCCCGGCAGATTAAAAGCAGGACTCACCTGCAAGCTGCCGGGCAAAAGCACCGTATGACCGCGCTTCAAGCATCTTGCCTGCGCTGCGCATCGTTTTCCCGATGCTTGGGGGAATCAGAAGAACGAAACCTGACTCGTTTCCGGCAGGCCGTCGAGCGCGCCCTGCGCGCGCAACATTTCCACAACGCCCGCGCCGATTTTCGCGCGCATACATAGATCCTCCACGGACAGGAACGCGGGGCCGGCCTTGCGCGCTTCGACAATGGAAAGCGCGGCGCTCAGGCCGAGGCCGGGGATGGCGTTGAACGGCGGCAGGATGTCGTTTCCGATCACCTGAAAATCCTCTGCCTCGCTTTTGTAAAGGTCAATGGGCAAAAGACGGATGCCGCGGCACGCCATTTCAAGGGCGATTTCGCCCAGCGTAATCTGATCCTTTTCGGCGGCGGTCAGCGTTTTCTGGCGCGCTGCAAGATCGTCCAGCGTGTCGCGCAGCTCGTCCGGAGATTTGGACATGAGGTTGACGTCGAACGCGTCGGCGCGGACGGTGTAGTAGGCCGCGTAGTACGCCGTGGGGCGATAGAGCTTGAACCACGCTACGCGCAGCGCCATGGTCACATAGGCGACGGCATGCCCCTTCGGGAACATGTATTTGATCTTCTTGCAGCTGTCGATGAACCACTCCGGCGTGCCCGCGTCGCGCATGGCCTGCTCCATTTCCGGCTTGAGGCCGCGCCCCTTGCGGACGGATTCCATGGTGGTGAACGCCATTTTCTTTTCCACGCCCTGCATGATCAGCGCGTTCATGATATCGTCGCGGCAGCAGATGCAGTCCTTCAGCTTGGCAACGCCCGATTCAATCAGGTCGGACGCGTTGCCGAGCCATACGTCCGTGCCGTGGGACAGACCCGAAATGCGCACAAGCTCGTCCATCGTGCTCGGGTGCGTTTCGTCGAGCATACCGCGCACGAAGTGCGTGCCGAACTCCGGAATGCCGTAGGTGCCGGTGGTGCAGCGAATCTGATCCTCCGTCACGCCCAGCGCCTTGGGGCTGGAGAACAGGCTCATCACGCCCGGGTCGTTGAGCGGCAGCAGCTTGGCGTTTTCGCCGGTGAGACGTTCGAGCATGTTGATCATCGTCGGATCGTCGTGGCCGAGTAGGTCGAGCTTGACGAGCACGTCGTGCATGGAGCCGAAATCGTAGTGCGTGGTGACGACGCCGCTTTCCGGGTCGTCGGCAGGGTGCTGAATGGCGGTGAACTGATAGATTTCGTATTGCCGCGGCAATACGACAATGCCGCCCGGGTGCTGGCCCGTGGTGCGCTTAACGCCCACGCACATCAGCGCAAGGCGGTTCATCTCCGCCTCGGGAACCTGCCGGCCACGCTCCTCCATGTATTTTTTCACGTAGCCATAGGCCGTTTTATCGGCCATGGTGCCGATGGTGCCCGCGCGGAATACGTTGCCCGCGCCGAACAGCGTTTCGACGTATTTTGCCGCCGTCGGGCGGTATACGCCCGAGAAGTTCAGATCGATATCGGGAACCTTATCGCCCTTGAAGCCGAGGAACACCTCGAACGGGATATCGAACCCTTCGCGGAGGCACTCCGTGCCGCAGACGGGGCATTTCTTCGGCGGCAGGTCAACGCCGCAGGTGGCCAGCTCGTGCTTGACGTCGAAGTAGCTCCACTTGCAGTCGGGGTTGGGACAGCGATAGTGCGGCGGCAGCGGGTTGACCTCGGTGATGCCGCACATTGTGGCGACGAACGACGAGCCGACCGATCCGCGCGAGCCGACCAGATAGCCGTCGGCGTTCGATTTGGAGACCAGCTTCTGCGCGATGGAATACAGCGTTGCGAAGCCGTAGCCGATGATGGAGCCAAGCTCCTTTTCAAGCCGCGCGCTGACGATTTCGGGAAGCTCCTCGCCGTAGCGGCTCCGCGCCTCGCCCCAGCTGCGGTTCTGAATATCGTCGGCCGCGTCCGCCCAGAAGGGCTGGAAGGTTTCCTTGCCCTCCGGATGCTTGGGGAAAAGGCGCACCTCGCCCACTTTATCGGCGATTTTGCGCGGGTTTTCAATGACGACCTCGCGCGCCTTTTTTTCGCCCAGATAGCTGAACTCCTCCAGCATTTCGTCGGTGGTTTTGAAGTAGAGCGGCGCCTGATTGTCCGCGTCGGAGAAGCCCTGCCCGGCCTGCAAAATGGCGCGCGCCTGCGCGTCGCGGGGGCGCAGGAAATGCACGTCGCCGGTGGCGACGACGGGAATGCCGCATTTTTCGCCCAGCCGGACGATTTTTTTGTTCAGCTCGCGCAGCTCGTCGTCATCCTTAACACGCCCTTCGCGCACAAGAAACTCGTTGTTGCCCACGGGCTGAATTTCGAGGTAGTCGTAGAATCGCGCGATGCGCGAGAGTGTGCGCTCGTCCTTGCCGTCCAGCACGGCGCGGAACAGCTCGCCCGCCTCGCATGCGCTGCCCAGAAGCAGCCCCGCGCGGTATTTCTGGATCAGCTTGCGCGGCATGTGCGGCTTGCGCGAGAAATACTCCAGATGGCCGGCGGAAACGAGCCGGTTGAGGTTGGTGATGCCGTCCTGGCAGGTGGCCAGCAGGATGATATGGTGGCTTTCGCCGATAGCGCTTTCCGTGAAGCCGTGATTCAGCTCGTCCAGGCTTGTAATGCCGCGGCTTTCCGCCAGTGCGAGCATCCGCGCAAGGCAAAGCGCCGTGGCTTTCGCGTCGTGAACCGCGCGGTGCGCGTTTTTAAGGCTGACGCCCAGATGCTTGCACAGCGCGCCCAGCTTGAAGCTCTTCAGCTTCGGATACGCCTTGCGGGCGAACGCCAGCGTGTCGAGCACGGGGCCGCTCCATTCCATGCCGCAGCGCTTGAGCTCCTCCTGAAGGAAGCCGTAATCGAACGGCGCGTTATGTGCGGCGAATACGCCGTCGCCAATAAAATGAAGCAGCTGCAGCGCAAGCTCGGCAAAGGCGGGCTGGCCGTGAACCATGGCGTTGGTGATGCCCGTCAGCGTGGTGATCTTCTCCGGCAGCGGAACGCCCGGATCGACCATCAGAGAGAGGTCGTCCTGCACCTGCCCGTCCCGAAGGCGCACCGCGCCGATTTCAATAATTCGATCGTTCTTGCTGCTCAGGCCCGTCGTCTCAAAATCGACGACGATGATATCGCCCTTCAGGCCGCGCTTGTCGGGGTTGAGGACGATGTCCGAATCGTCGATGAGGTAGCCCTCGCAGCCGGGAATGAGCTTGATGTTGTTTTTCTTCGCCGCCGCAAAGGCTTCGGGGAACGCCTGCACCACGCCGTGATCCGTCACCGCCACGGCGGGGTGTCCCCACTTGGCGGCCTGCGCGATCAGGTCGCTTGCGGAGGAAATGCCGTCCATGGTGCTCATCTGCGTGTGCAGATGCAGCTCCACGCGCTTTTCCTCGGCCGTGTCCTCCCGCTCGGGCGGCGCTTTGGCGGTTTCGATGTCGTTGAGCATCACGACGATGTCGTGCGAATATTTGTCCGCCTGGCATTCTCCGCGCACGGTGAGCCATGCGCCCGGCTTGGTGGCCGCGCAGATGTTGTTCACGCGCTCGATTTCCTCCGGCGTAGGCCCGGAATCGGGCGCGCCGCCGGTTTCAGTGCCGGGCCGCTTATGGCGGAAGCGCAGAAACGCCTTGCAGTTGATGGTGCTGGTATAGTCGGTGAGGGCGAAGGTGAGCAGCCGCATCTCGCCGCCGCGCAGGTCGCGCGTTTCCGCCGAAACAACCGTGCCGCGGATGGCGACGCGCCCGCTGTCCTCCTTCAGCTCGGAGATGGGCAGGATTTCGTCCCGAATGGCAAGGCCGAGAATCCGCTGCGGGCCTTCCGGCTTTTTCTTTTCCTGCGCTTCCCTGGCGAGCTGCTTGGCCTGCTCCGCCACGGCCTCCTGCGCGCGCTGCTCCAGCGCGGCCACGCGCGCCTTCTGCGCTTCAACGTCCACGCTGCAGATAAACACCGGCTCCGGCTTCATGCGGAATACATCCTGCATGATTTCGCCCAGCCGCTTGTCCAGCTCCTTCACGCGCGTGTAGCGCAGCGCTTCCTCGCTCGGCAGCGCGACGATGAGCCGCTCGCCCTCGAAGCGCCATTGGGCGTTGCGCAGCCACGGCTTGACGCCGGGCGAGCCGCGCGAGAGGCAGTCCGCGAGGAAGGGCAGATAGGGCGTGATATCGCGGCGCACGTCGTCCGCCAGCGCGGGAGAGCACACGCGCAGCGACACCTTGAAGCCGCGGAACGCGTTTTGCAGCAGATCGCGCAGGCGGAGATATTCCTGCTCCTCAACGAGCTTATCGGCAAGAAAGCAGACGAGGAGCTTGCTTCCGTCGCGGCTGACGATGACTTTTTCCAGCGTCAGGTGCGGAACAAGCGAGGCCATGGAGCCTTGCAGAAGCGATTGCCAGTCCATAGTTTGTCCTTTCTGTGGCTGTGGAGGCGGAAAAATGAGCGGAAATTGAACGGCTTTTTGCGCCGCTGGCGCGGCTTTTTTTCAGTGTGCCGTTTCGTCCTTCATCTGCCGCAGGGCGGCAAGAAGCGCCTGCGCCGGGTCGCCATGCATGGGAACGGGTGCCTGCCCTTTGCGGAAAAGGGCGAATCCGTCCGGCGCGCCCGCCACGCCGACGTCGGCTTCCCGCGCTTCGCCCGGGCCGTTGACGACGCAGCCCATCACCGCGACGCGCAGATTGCAGTCCCAGCCCTTCACGGCCTGTTCCACCTGCCTGGCGATGCCCGCCACGTCGATGCAAGTGCGGCCGCACGTCGGGCAGGAGATTACGTCCACGCCGCGGCGCAGCCCCAGCGCGCGCAGAATTTCGAGCGCTGCGGCAGGTTCCGCCACAGGGTCGCCGGAAAGAGAGACGCGCATCGTATCGCCGATGCCGTCGCTTAGCAGCGCGCCCAGCGCAATGGCGGATTTGATTGTGCCGCTTCCGGGAAGCCCCGCTTCGGTTACGCCGATGTGCAACGGGTAGTCGCATCTGTGCGCGAGCAGCCGGTTGACCTCGATGGTCTCGCGCGCGTTGCTGGCCTTGACGGAAATCACCGTGTCGGAAAAGCCGGCCTTTTCCAGCATCCGGACGTGATTGAGCGCGCTCTCCGCCATCGCTTCGGGCGAGGGGCGGCCATAGCGCGCCAGCAGCGCTTTTTCAACCGAGCCGGAGTTCACGCCGACGCGGATGGGCACATGGTGCGCTTTCGCGCAATCGGCCACGGCGCGCACGCGCGCTTCGCCTCCGATGTTTCCGGGGTTGATGCGCAGCTTGTGGATGCCGTTTTCCATCGCGCCCAGCGCGAGGCGATAATCGAAATGAATGTCCGCAACCAGCGGCACGGGGGACGCATCGACGAGCGCGCGCACCGCTTTGACGCACGCTTCGTCGTATACGGAAACGCGGACGATGTCCGCGCCCGCAGCGTGCAGCGCGTTGATTTGCGCGAGCGTCGCTTCGGTGTCGCGCGTGTCCGTATTCGTCATCGACTGAACGGAAACGGGCGCGCCGCCTCCGATGGCGACGCGGCCGCAGTGAACCTGTTTCGTCATTTGAATAACCTCGCAATATCCTGATACATCACCAGCACCATGAGCGCAAGCAGCAGCGCAAAGCCGATCATCACCACGATGCTCTCTTTTTCCGGCGGAATGCGCTTGCCGCGGATTTTTTCCACCAGAAGGAAGATCAGCTTGCTGCCGTCCAGACCGGGAATGGGGAGCAGGTTGAAAAGCCCGAGGTTGACGCTGATGAGCGCGGCCAGCTCCAGATAGCTGCGGATGCCGCCCGCCTGCGTCTGCTCCTTCACCGCCGTGACCGTGCCGATCGGCCCGGAGAGATTGTCTACGCCTTCGCCTTTGAAAATCAGATCGCGCAGAAAATCGACAATCGCGCCCGACATGCTCGCCGTCGAAGCGAGCGAATAGCGGAGCGATTCGCCGACGGGGAAACGGTACGCCGCCGTCTGATACTGGATGCCGACCATCAGCCGCCCGTCCTCCTGCGACCAGCGCGGCGTGAGCGCGATTTCAACGGCCTCACCGCCGCGCTCAAGCACGAAATGGATTTCGCTCTCGCCCGCGTCGCTGATGAACTGCGACGCATCGGCGGAGGACTCCACCGCGTGCCCGTTGACGCTGACGATGCGGTCGCCGATTTCAAAGCCGCACTCTCTGGCCGGAAGCCCGTCGAGCAGCCCGCCGACAACCGGCGTGCTCGAAAGCAGCCCCACGCACGCAAACAAAATGAACAGCGCCAGCACCGCCACCAGCAGATTGAAAACCGGGCCGCTCACGGAGATGAGCGCGCGCTTCCAGATTTTCTGGCGCGAATACGCGCCGGGATTGTCCGGAATGTCGTCCTCGTCGTCGGCGTAGAAGCGGCAGTAGCCGCCGAAGGGCAGCGCGCGCAGCGAAAACATGACGCCGCTTTTTTTGCTCTGGCGCGAAATCAGCTTCGGGCCGAAGCCGACGGCGAATTCCGCCACCGGCACGCCCGTCGCCCGCGCGGCGAGAAAATGCCCCAGCTCGTGCAGCGTCACCAGCAGACCGAACATGAAAATGGCAAGCAGCCAATAAAGAAGATTGATCAAATTGCGCCTCCTGCTCGGGAGAGTTTATGCGCCCGTTCGGGCGAGAATGCCGCGCGCCGTGCGCCTTGCGAGCGCGTCCGCCTCAAACACGGCTTCGATGCTGTCTGCGGGGTGGTTTCCGACGGCCTCCAGCGTGTCGCGCACAACCTGCCAGATGCGGCCGAACGGGATGCGCTCTGCAAGGAACGCTTCCACGGCCGCCTCGTTGGCGGCGTTGAGCATGGCGCAGGCCGCGCCGCCCGCGCGCAGCGCGTCGTAGGCAAGAAACATGCCGGGGAATTTCGCGCGGTCGGGCGCTTCAAATGTGAGCGAGCCGATCTGCGCGAGGCTGAGCGGCGGCGCGCCCGTCTCCAGCCGGTCGGGGAAGGCCATGGCGTAAAGAATCGGCAGGCGCATATCCGGAACGCCCAGCTGAGCCAGAACGCCGCCGTCGTCAAACTCCACCATGGAATGCACAATCGACTGCGGATGAATGAGCACGTTGATTTTCTCCGGCGGCATGTCGAACAGCCAGCGCGCCTCGATGATTTCCAGCGCCTTGTTCATCATGCTCGCCGAATCGACGGTGATCTTCCGCCCCATCGACCAGTTTGGGTGATTGAGCGCCTGCGCCACGGTCGCGTTTTCGATATTCTCCGCGCGCCATGTGCGGAAAGGCCCGCCGGACGCGGTGAGCAGAAGGCGGCGCGGCGCGTTGGCGTCGCGCGCGCGCAGGCACTGGAAGATAGCGCTGTGCTCGCTGTCCACGGGAAGAAGCGGCTGACCGGCTTTTCTGGCGGCCTCCGTCACAAGCGCGCCGCCCGCGACGAGCGCTTCTTTGTTGGCAAGCAGCACGCGTTTTCCCGCGCCGAGCGCGTGCATCACGGCGGGAAGCCCAGCAAAGCCGACCACCGACACAAGCACGTCGTCCGCTTCGTCGAGCGTTGCGGCGGTTCGGAGGCAGTCTGCGCCGAACACCCATTCGATATCCCGCAGATCGTCCGGAATGCTTTCCGGCTCGACGACAAGCCCGCACAGCTTCGGGCGGAACCGCCGCGCCTGCGCAAACAGCTTTTCGGCGCTTGAATGCGCCGTGAGCGCAATAATTTGAAAGCGGTCCGCATGACGGGCCGCTACGTCCAGCGCCTGAGTTCCGATGGAGCCGGTGCTCCCCAACAGCGCGATTTTTCTCATTTTTGATGAACTCCTTAAAGCAGTCCGCCCAGCAGACAGTAGGCGTACAGGATGAGCGTGGTGAACAGCACGCTGTCGATGCGATCCATCATGCCGCCGTGGCCGGGAAAGAGGTTGCCGTAATCCTTCACGCCGCAGAAGCGCTTGATGAGCGAGGCAGTCAGATCGCCCGCCTGTTCCGCCACGCCGCAGATGAGCCCGAGCAGCAGATACGGCCACAGCGGGATGCCCGGCATGGAATAGCGCTCCGCGAGGAACAGCAGCAGCCCGCACAGCATACTGCCGACAAGCCCGCCCGCAGCGCCTTCCCACGTTTTTTTCGGGGAAAGCACGGGCACCATTTTGTGCTTGCCGAAGAATACGCCTGTGAAGTAGGCCGCCATATCGCCGAAATAGGCAAAAAGAAACGCCGAGGCGATTACAAGCGCCGAACGCAGGGAGGGCGTTATGTGCAGGAACATGACCATCATGGAAAGCGGAATGGTCGCGTAGCCCGCCGCGCACAGCGCGCCCGCCGTATCGGGCAGGCTCGGTTTCTTGCGGAAAAGGTGCGCAGTCAGCACGACGAACAGCAGCAGCGTTTCATAGACCAGCAGATGCGTCGCATCGACGAAAAACGCGCCCAGCGGAACAAGCGCCGAATAGCTGAGGCACAGCCAGCGGATGGGGCGGATGTTTTTCGCGTTGAACGCGTTGAGCAGCTCGATGCAGCAGAGCATCGAGGCCGCCGCCATGGCGGGAATGAGCAGATAATCGCGCAGGAGCAGGACGACGCAAAGCGCCGCGGCGAAAATGCTTCCGGTGATGATTCTCTGCTTCATTCTGTTATGCCTCCTGTGTGTGCGTTGGCGGGTTATTCTTCGTTGCGGCCGCCGAAGCGCCGGTCGCGTCCGGCAAAGTTATCCAGCGCGGCGTGATATTCGTCCACGCCGAAATCGGGCCAGAGAATCTGCGGAAACTGCAGCTCCGCGTAGGCCGCCTGGAAGGGCAGGAAGTTGCTCATGCGCTCCTCGCCGCTGGTGCGGATGACGAGATCGACGTCCGGCTGACCGGCAGTGTCCAGCGCCTGACGCAGCGTTTCTTCGGTGATATCCTCCGGCGTGAGCGCGCCCGCAAGCGCCTGCTCGCACAGCCTGCGCACGGCGCGGCGCAGCTCGTCGCGTCCGCCGTAGTTGATGGCGAAATTCAGCTGCAGGCCGGTACGGTCGGCAGTGCGGGTCATGGCGTTTTTAAGCGCTGTGCGCTGAGGCTCCGGCATGTGCTCCACATCGCCGATGATGCGGATGCGCACGTTGTTGCGATAGAGGTTTTCCACCTCGCGGTTGCAAAACTCAAGCAGCAGCCCCATCAGCACGCCCACTTCTTCCGTGGAGCGCTTCCAGTTTTCGGTGGAGAAGGCGTACAGCGAAAGCACCTCGACGCCCAGATCGCTGCTCTCGCGGATGATTGCGCGCATCGCCTCCACGCCCGCGCGGTGGCCCATTGCGCGCGGCACGCTGCGCTTTTTGGCCCAGCGGCCGTTGCCGTCCATAATGATGGCGACATGCCGGGGCATCCGCTCCGGCTTTGTCCAGAGTTCAGGCATGTTCTTCCTCTTTCAGCGAGGTCTCAAAGCCGCACGCCGTCACTTCGCGGCCGCCGTCCTTTACGCGGACAACACGAAGCGCGCCGTTCCCAGCGGGGCGGCGCGGCGCGCGGCTTTCGATGATTTTCGGTTCGATTCCCGCCGCATGCAGGCGCTCCAGCGCCAGCTCAAGCGGCAGGCCCAGCAGGTTTTCGCACGTCAAACCGACATGATCTCCTTTTCCTTTTCGGCGGCGATCTTGTCCAGCTCCTTGATGGCGTTGTCGTGGATTTTCTGGATGTTATTCTCAGCGGTCTTCTGATCGTCCTCAGTGATCTCGCTGTTCTTCTTCATCTTTTTGAACTGCTCCACGGCGTCGCGGCGGATGTTGCGCACGGCAACCTTGCTTTCCTCGCAGCTCTTCTTGACGAGCTTGCTCAGCTCCTTGCGGCGTTCTTCGTTCAGCTCCGGAACGATCAGGCGGATGATGCGGCCGTCGTTGGCGGGGGTCATGCCCACGTCGCTCTTCATGATGGCTTTTTCAATCAGCGGAATCTGCTTGGGATCCCACGGCGAGATGACGAGCATACGCGGTTCGGGCGCGGAGATATTGCCCAGCTGGTTGAGCGGAGTGGGGCTGCCGTAATAGTCAACCGTCACGCGATCCAGCAGCTGCGGGTTGGCGCGGCCGGCGCGCAGGGTGGAGAAGTCCTTCTTCAGGGCAGCGGCGGTTTTGCTCATTTTGTCCTTTGCATTTTCGAGAATCTGATCCGTCGTCATAATCGATCACTCCTGTTCTGCATGCGCTTTATGCACCTATTGTACCTTGTTTTTCGCTATTGCGCAAGTAGCAATGCGGAGGATGTTTTCAGGCCGCGCAGGGCGCGGCATAAAAAAACGGCGCTTCGCTTTGCAGGCGAAACGCCGCGGAATGTGCCTCTCGGCCGGGAAGGGAGCGCGTCAGTCCCTGAGATACCGCGCGTCGCCTTCGGGGATGCCGGACTCGTCGGAAAGATAGCGTTCGGCACGCATGTGCAGGTCGTATTTGTCGCGCAGTTCGACGATTTTCTTCATCATGGGCGAGCGGTGATGCGCATCGATCGCCGCCTGCGACTCCCAGCTGTCAATGAGCAAAACGGTTACCGGTTCGTCGATTTTTTATGAAATAATCATATTTCAGGTTTCCTGCTTCTTCCCTGATCGACTGAACCGTTCCGCTTGAAGTCATCTCGCGCACAAATTTTTCTGCCGCGCCGTTTTTTCCAGTGTAATACAAATTCACTGTGATCGCCATGACCTGTCAGTCTCCTGAAACGCGGGTCAGCACGCCGTCAATCATTCTGTATTCACGGTTCTGGTTGATCTTCATCTTTGCTTCAATCGCCGCAGCCAGATCGACACCCAGAATTTCGGACAGCCCCAGCAGGTAAATGGCGATATCCGCGAGCTCTTCGCCGACGTCCGCCTGCTTTTTCCGCCATGCGTCGTATGCTTCGGCAACCTCACCGTAGAGCAGGCAGAATTCCTTGTTCACGTCCGTGACGTTGAACCCTTTATCGATTTTGTTTTTGTATACGGCCTTCTGCGCCTCTCTCAAATCCATAATGCCCTCACTGCTGCGACTGCGCGCGGGTTATTTTGCTGTGTCGCCGTGCTGCTTGATCTGCTCGTTGAGCACGTTGATGTTTCCGCAGCCCATCGTCAGCACGAGGTCGCCGGGCTGCCAGTGCGCGCGGAGATACGCCTCCGTGTCGTCGAAGGTGGGCGTGAGATGCACGCTCTGCCCCGTTGCGGCGATTGCGTCCACGAGCATCCGGCTGTTGATGTCGCCGGGGTCTTTTTCGCGCGCGGCGCAGATGTCGGTGACGAGAATTTCGTCTGCGTCGTCACAGCAATGGATGTAATCATTGAAAAGCCGCTTCACGCGCGAATAGGTGTGCGGCTGCATCACCGCCCACAGGCGCGCCGGGCGCTGCAGCTTCGCCACGGAAAGCGCGCCCGCCATTTCCACGGGGTTGTGGCCGTAGTCGTGGTAGACCTTCACGCCGTCCGTCACGCTCGTCAGCTCGAACCGGCGATGGACGTTTTCAAACGTGGAAAGCGCCAGCGCGGCCTTGTCCATGTCTGCGCCGAGCGCGTGCGCGGCGGCCAGCGCCGCCATGGCGTTCATGATGTTGAACTGCCCGGCGACGCGCAGGGACGCCCTGCACACGGGCTGCCCGCGCAGCGTCAGCGTGAAGGAGGGACGCCCTTCTTCATCGAGCGTCAGCTCGCGCGGCTGCCAGTCGCATTCTTCGCCGAAGCCGAAGGTTTCGCCGCGGCAGGCCGCGCCCTGCATGATGCGGCGGACGTTTTCGTCGTCGCCGTTGCCGATGAACACGCCCTGCGGCGGCACGCGGTCGACGAAGCGGCGGAACGCGTTTGCGATATCGGCAAGGTCTTTGTAGTAGTCGAGGTGATCCTCCTGAATGTTCAGCACGATCGCCACGGTGGGGTGCATTTCAAGGAAGCTGGAATGGAACTCGCACGCCTCCGCCACGAACACGTCCTTCGAGCCGAGCCGCGTGCTGCCGCCGATGTAGTCGTAATCGCCGCCGATATGGATGGACGGATCAACGCCGCAATCCACGAGTATTTTGGAAAGCATCGCCGTGGTGGTGGTTTTGCCGTGCGTTCCGGAAACGCCCACGGCCTGCTCATAGCCCTGCATCAGCTGCCCAAGCAGCGTCGAGCGCTCCATTTCGGGGATGCCCAGACGCGCGGCTTCCTGCCGCTCCGGGTTCTCGGGCGAGATGGCGGCGGAGAAAATCACCAGATCCGCGCCATGCACGTTCTCCGGCAGATGGCCGATTTTTACTTCGATGCCGCTTTCGCGCACTGCGCGCACGTGATAGCTGTCATAGTTGTCGGAGCCGGAAACAAGGTATCCGCGCTGCCGGAGCAGGCCGGCCAGCCCGGACATGGAGCTGCCGCCGATGCCGATCATGTGAACGCGTTTGCCCTGAAAATCACGGATGGAAAGATTCATTTGCTGCCTCCCGAACGGTTTATGGCTTATTATACGCCAACAAACCGGACTGCATCAATAGAAATTTGTGAAAAACACGCGAAAAGCCGAAAATAGGGCTGGAAAAGTACGAACGTTTTTGCTATAATACCGCCTGATTCTTCGGAAAATGGAAAGAAACCGCACGATGTCGCGCCTTGCGCGCAGGAAGGCATGAGAGAGATGGATCATATTCGCCGCACAGAACGGCTGGCCGCCATGACGCAGACGCTCATGAAAGCGCCCAACAAGAGCCTTGCATTGTCTGCATTCTGCGAAACGTTCGATATTGCAAAATCGACGGCGAGCGAGGATTTGGATATCATCCGCACGGCGATGAAACGCTTCAAATTCGGAACGCTTGAGACGCTTCCGGGCGCTGCGGGCGGCGTGAGGTTCCGGCCGCTGGTCGCGCATGAGGACGGCTACGCCGACGTGCAGGAGCTCTGCGCCCGGCTGAGCGCTCCGGGGCGCGTGCTGCCCGGAGAGCTGCTGTATATCGCCGATCTGGTGGGCGATCCGGAGACGCTTGTGCGCATGGGCGAAATTGTGGCGAGCGAGTATTACGACGCGGCGCCCGATTTTGTGCTGACTATGGAAATGCAGGGCATTCCGCTTGCCATGATGACGGCGCGCGCGCTGGGCGTGCCGGTGGTCATTGCGCGCCGCAGCGTCAAGGCATATGAAGGCGCGGCGGTTCACATCACCTATCCGGTGGGCTCGTCGTTCAAGACGATGTCGCTTCCGAAGCGGCTGGTGAAGGAAGGGCAGCGGACGGTCATCGTGGACGACGTCCTGCGCACCGGCGGAACGCTGGCCGGCATGAAGAGCCTGATGGACGAATTCAACGTGACCGTGGAGGGCACGTCCGTGCTCATCGCCACCGAGCAGGCGCAGCGCGAAAACCCCGGCGTGCGTCCGCTGATGGTGATGGAAGGCGTGGACGAGACGACCGGCGCGGCGCGGCTGCGTCCGGGCGACTGGCTGCGCGATTGACCGTTTTCTCCGCGCAGGGCGCGGAAAAAATAAAACCCGAAAGGCTGCATATATAAATGGAAACATTCCTGATCGTCGGGCTGGGGAATCCGGGCGAACAGTATAAGCATACGAGGCACAACGTCGGCTTCGACGTGGTGGAGATTCTTGCGCAGAAGCTGGGAATCCGCATGAACCGTCACCGCTTCCGCGCGGAGGTAGGCGAGGGAACATACGGCGGGATGAAGATCGTTCTGGCGCGCCCGCAGACGTTTATGAACCTGAGCGGCGAGAGCGTAGCGCCGCTCGTGCAGTGGTATAAGCCCAAAGCGGACGGGCTTGCGCTCGTGTATGACGACTGCGATCTGCCTGTGGGCGCGCTGCGCGTGCGCCCGTCTGGCTCGCCCGGCACGCACAACGGCATGAAATCCGTCATCGGACTTCTGGGCCGCGAGGATTTTCCGCGCGTGCGCGTGGGCATCGGCAGACAGCCGGAGGGCTGGGATCTGGCCGACTGGGTGCTGGCGGGCTATCGCAGCGAGCAGGAGCGCAAGGATGCGTTCGAGGCATACACGGCGGCGGCTGACGCGCTTCTTTGCATTGCAAAAGAAGGATGCGAGGCCGCGATGCAGAAATATAACCGCAAACCGAAAAAAGCAAAGGAGCCGGAGAAGGAGGAGTTGTGAGGGATTTCTTCTTTGAACCGCTGCACGGCTGGCAGCCCTATGAGGAGCTGGCGGACGGCGTGCGTGGGGATCAGACCGTAACGGCCTTTGGAATGGCCGAATCACAGAAGACTTTGCTGGCGGCGGCGCTTGTCCGGGAAACCGGACGGCCGGCGCTTTTTGTCGTGTCCACAGAAGCGCAGGCGGCGCGCTGCTACGACGACCTGCTGCAATTTCTGGGCGACGGCGTATATCTGCTGCCCGCGCGGGAGACGTCGCTTTTCAATGTTTCGGCGGCAAGCCGCGATGTGCTGTATCGCCGCGTGGAGGTGCTTTTTGCCGTGGCGAGCCGCAGGGCGCGCGCGGTGGTGACTTCCATTGAATCGCTTCAGCACCGGCTGATGCCGCCGCAGGGCGCGCTGACGCTGGCCACGCAGCTGCGCGTGGGCGCGCGCGCGGATATTGACGCGGTGTGCGCGCATCTGGCGCGGGCCGGCTATTCGCGTGTGGAGAAGGTGGAGGGACGCGGCGAGTTCGCCGTGCGCGGCGGAATCCTCGATGTGTTCGCGCCGAATCTGACTTCGCCCGTCCGCGTGGAATGGTTCGACGACGAGATTGACTCCATCCGCAGCTTCGACGCGCAGACGCAGCGCTCTTTGGAAAACATGCAGGAGACGACGCTCAGCCCGGCGGCGGAATTGACGTTTGTGGACGAGGGCGATGCGGGCGAGGCCGCCGCGCGGCTGCTGCACGCGCTCGACGAGGCGCTCAAGCGCCCCGCCGCAAAGACGGAGACGTCGTTTGATGAGCTGTTCTCCGACGTGGACGACACGGGCAAAAAGCTGCTTGGCGCGGCGCGGCCCGGCTCTGCGGAGGAAAAGCTCGCCGCACGCACGCGGCGCGACGCGGAGATGCTGCTCTCCGGCGGCTGCTTCCCAAATATGGAAGCGTTCGTGCCGCTGCTGTATCCGCAGACATGCACGGTGCTGGACTGGATGCGCCGGCCGATTGTTTTCATGGACGAGCCGGACAAGCTGCGCGAAACGTGCGACAACCGCTCTTTCGAGTTTGCCGAGGCGTTCAAGACGGCGCTGGAGCAGCGCGAAGCGCTTCCGGAACAGGCGACGCTTTTGATGGACAGCGCGGAGCTGTTTGCGCGGCTGACAAAGCGCGGCGCCGTGCTGCTTTCGACGTTCCTGCGCACGACGGGCGGCCTGCACCCCGAGAAGATCGTCAAGATGGACGGCGTGGGCGCGACTGCGTATCAGAACCAGTTCGCCGAGCTTCGGCGCGACGTGGACGGCTGGAAGAAGGACGGCTGGCGCGTGGCGCTGCTGTCCGGCGGCGCGGCGAGGGGCGAGCGGCTTCTCAAAACGCTGACGGAGCTTGGCGTTTCCGCACGGCTGGACGAATCCGGGGAGACGGCGCTTGCGCCGGGCGAGGCGGTCGTCTATCCGTTTTCGCTCTCGCACGGGTTCATCTGCGCTGAGAGAAAGTTCGCGCTGATCGCGGACGCAGACCTGTACGGCGCGGCCTACAAAAAGCGGCGCGCGCGCAGGACGGCGGGCGAGCGCATCGAAGCGTTTACGGAACTGAGCGTGGGCGATTATGTCGTGCATGAGACGCACGGCGTGGGCGTGTATCGCGGAACGGTGCGCCTGCAGAGCGAGGGACTCTGGCGCGATTATCTGTATATCCAGTATCAGGGCAACGATAAGCTGTATGTGCCGACGGATCAGATGGATCGGGTGCAGAAGTTTATCGGGGGCGACGGCGCGCCGCCGAAGATCAACCGTCTCGGCGGGAACGAGTGGCAGAAGCAGAAACAGAAAACCAAGGCCGCCATTAAAAAAATGGCGTTCGATCTGGTGAAACTCTACGCCGAGCGCAAGGAGCAGCAGGGCTACGCGTTCAGCCCCGACGGCGAATGGCAGCGCCAGTTTGAGGACAATTTCCCCTTTGAGGAAACACCCGACCAGCTGCAGGCCGTGGAGGACATCAAAAAGGACATGGAAGCCCCGACCGCAATGGATAGGCTGCTGTGCGGCGACGTGGGCTACGGAAAGACGGAGGTGGCGCTCCGCGCCGCATTCAAATGCGTCGCCGACGGGAAGCAGGCGGCGATTCTTGTGCCGACGACCGTTCTTGCGCAGCAGCACTATAACACCATCAAGCGCAGGTTTGACGGCTTTCCTGTGCGCTTTGAAATGCTCAGCCGCTTCCGTACGCCGCAGGAGCAGGCCGAAACCATGCGCAAGCTGGAAACGGGCGAAATTGACCTGATCGTCGGCACGCACAGGCTGCTGGGCAAGCAGGTGAAGTTTAAGGATCTGGGGCTGCTCATCATCGACGAGGAGCAGCGCTTCGGCGTGCAGCACAAGGAGACAATCAAGAACATCCGCAAGAACGTGGACGTGCTCACCCTTTCGGCGACGCCCATTCCGCGCACGCTGCACATGTCGATGGTCGGCATCCGCGATATGAGCCTGCTGGAAACGCCGCCCGAGGAGCGCTTCCCGGTGCAGACATACGTGGTGGAATATTCCGAGGGGCTTGTGCGCGACGCCATTCTGCGCGAGCTGCAGCGCGGCGGGCAGGCGTACGTGCTGTATAACCACGTCGATAAAATCGACCTGTTTTATGAGAAGCTGCACACGCTCGTGCCGGAGGCGCGCATCGGCGTGGGGCACGGGCAGATGCGCGAGCACGCGCTGGAAGACACGATGGTCG
This sequence comes from uncultured Oscillospiraceae bacterium, assembly GCA_964553125.1. GTDB lineage: Bacteria > Bacillota > Clostridia > Christensenellales > Aristaeellaceae > Aphodomonas. The sequence goes on along the minus strand of CAZKJW010000010.1, from coordinate 5,540 downwards.
ATTTTTACGAGGGCAAGTTCGACGTGCTGCTGTGTACGACGATCATTGAATCGGGGCTGGATATTCCAAACTGCAACACGATGATCGTCTGTGAGGCCGATCATTTCGGGCTTTCGCAGCTGTATCAGCTGCGCGGCCGTGTCGGGCGCTCGAACCGGCTCGCCTACGCCTATTTCACCGTGCCGCCGGATAAGGCGCTTTCGGAAACGGCCGAAAAGCGGCTGCGCGCGCTGCGCGAGTTTACCAGCTTCGGCAGCGGGTTCCGCATCGCCATGCGCGATCTGGAAATCCGCGGCGCGGGCAACGTGCTCGGCGCGGAGCAGCACGGCTTTCTTTCTGCCGTGGGCTATGATATGTACTGCAAGCTCATGGAAGAAACGGTGCGCGAAATGCGCGGCGAGTTGGGCGAGACGGTGGAAGGCGCGCAGGAGACGCGCGTGGAGTATCCGGTGGATGCGTTCCTTCCGGCGCAGTATGTGCCGGGCGACGCGCAGCGCATCGAGCTGTATCGCCGCATTGCCACCGTGCAGACGGACGAGGAGCGCGAGGATATGCTGGAGGAGATCATCGACCGCTACGGCGATCCGCCGCCGCAGGTCGATCTGCTGCTGGATATTGCGCAGCTGAAAACCTGCTGCAACGCAATCGGCATCGATCTGGTGAGCCATACGCCGGGGCAGGTGCGGATGCGCTTCGCGCCGTCGGCAAAGCCCGACATGCGCAAGCTCTTTGCGGCGATTGTCGCCGCGGACAACCGTCTCACGTTTACGCCCAAAACGCCTGTATGCCTCATTCTGCGCGCGCCGGGGATGAAGCCCGAGCCGCTTCTGAAAGAGGCCGTGCGGGTGATGGGAAAGGTTACGCGTGCAATGCGCGCATGAATCCGCTGCGCCGGGGACGTCGTCTCCGGCGCTTTTGCATGGTCTGCGGCTGAAAAACCGCGCGCATAGCGCGAAAAAAACAAAGGCCTCGTCCAGTCAAACGGGCGATAAAGAAGAAAATTTGCTTTTTCAAATGGAGCAGAAAAAGCAGAACAGAGTAGAAACCGGAGCCGGAAAATGATATCAAAAAAGAAAGCCGCGCGGCACGGCTTTCTTTTTTTGTTCTGCGGTTAATATGCTTTAACTCGAATAAGGAGGCGATGGATTGGCGCGCGATTTGGATCCGTGGGCCATGTTCCGCGTGGCGGACATGGGCGACAATCTGGAAGAAGTAGTGGAGACGGAGGAATGCAAGGTTCTGCGGATGAGGGATGAAAACGGCGACGGGCTGATGACCATTTACCGCGTCTTTGACGGAGTCTATCTCATGTACAACGATTTCCACATGGCGCGCTGTACCAGCCGGTTCGCCAGCGCGGCGCGGATGTTCTGCGTGGACCATTGCCGGGAGGGACGCATCGAGCAGAGCACGGGGCAGGGCAAGCGCTACTACATTGCCGCCGGCGACATGCGCATCGACCGGCGCGTTCATCACAGCGGGCGCGTGGATTTTTCGGTGTCGCATTATCACGGGCTGACCATCGGCTTTTTTCTGGACGAGGCGGAAACCGCCGTGCGGAATGCCATGCCCGCGATTGCGGTGGATATTTCCGCGCTGGCGGAGAAATTCTGCGGCTCGGACGGGGTCTATATCCTGCGGCAGAACAGCTCCATCGAGCATATCTTCTCGGAGCTTTACAACGTCCCAGCGAGAATCCGCATGGATTATTTTCGCATCAAGGTGATGGAGCTGCTCGTGTTCTTGGGCGCGCTGGAATTATCGGATTACAGGGACGAGCGGCCGTATTTTTATTCCGGACAGATTGAGAAAATCAAGGCCGCCCACCGGCTGATGACGGAAAACCTTGCCGTGAATTACACCGCTGAGGCGCTGGCAAGAGAAGTGGACATCAGCGTCGGGATGCTCAAAAACGGCTTCAAGGGCGTTTACGGTATGCCGCTTTACAGCTACATCCGCAGCCACAAGATGAACGTGGCGGCGTCCATGCTGGTGACGGACCGCAGGAAGCGGATTATCGAGATCGCGGCCGGCGTGGGCTATGACAATCCAAGCAAATTTGCGGCGGCATTCAAAGGGGTCTTTGGAACGACCCCCGCCCGGTATCGCCGCGACAGGAGGTAACAGCATGAACAGCAAAAAGAACCCCTCGACGGCGGCATGGATCTGGAACTTTGCCGGGGGCTATCGCCCGCAGTATATCCTCAGCGTTCTCACGGCGCTGTGCGGCGTCGTCTGCGGCATTGCGCCCTATTTCGTCATGGCGCAAATCATCGCCGAGCTTCTGGCGGGCTGCCGGGAGCTGAGCGTATACGGCCGAAACTGCCTGATCATGGCGGCGCTGTGGGCGGGGCGCTGCGGATTTCACAGCGTTTCTACCACCCTTTCCCACAAGGCGACGTTCGCCGTGCTGGGCAATATCCGCAGGCAGGTCTGCGAAAAACTCGCCCGCGTGCCGCTGGGAACGGTGCTGGACATGCCCTCCGGCTCGGTGAAGAACGTGCTGGTGGAGCGGATTGATTCCATTGAGACCACTCTGGCGCATATCGTTCCGGAGTTCACCTCCAACCTGCTCGTGCCCCTCGGGCTGCTGGGCTATCTGTTCTGCCACGACTGGCGCATGGCGCTGGCCGTGCTGGTCACGGCGCCCATTGGCTTTGGCTTCTATGCGCTGATGACCCGCGGCTATGCCGAGAGCTATCAGAATACCGTGGTCAAAACCAAGGCGCTCAACGATACCGCGGTGGAGTACATCAACGGCATCGAGGTCATCAAAGCCTTCGGCAAGGCGCAAAGCTCCTACGATAAATTTGTCACGGCGGCAAAGGAAGGGGCGGCGTGCTATATCGAGTGGATGCGGTGGTGCAATCTCTATTTCTGTCTGGCGATGGCCATTTTCCCCGCCACCATGCTCGCGGTGCTTCCAGTGGGCGGGCTGCTGTTCCGCGCGGGAACGCTGGAGGCGAACGTGTTCATTCAGGTCATTCTTTTCTCCGTCGGCCTCATGGCCTCCCTCATCACCGTCATGTTCTACGGCGACGATCTGGCGAAGGTGGGAACGATCATCGGCGAGGTCGCCGCCATTCTGGAGCAGGAGGAGCAGACGCGCCCGGATGCATCCGAAGCGCTGCCTGCATCCAACGACATAGAACTACGTAACGTGACCTTCGGCTATCACGATAAGGAAATCCTGCACGGCGTCTCCATGAAAATCCGGGAGGGAACGGTGAACGCGCTGGTCGGCCCTTCCGGAAGCGGCAAATCTACCATTGCAAAGCTCATCGCGGGGCTGTGGGATGTGCGCGGCGGCAGCATTGCCCTCGGCGGCGTGGATATCCGCCAAATGAGCCATGAGGACTATAACCGGCGCATCGCCTATGTTTCACAGGATAATTTCCTTTTTGATACGACGGTCATGGAGAATATCCGCATGGGTGACCCGAGCGCCGCGGACGCGGCCGTAATCGAAGCCGCAAAGCAATGCGGCTGCCACGAGTTCATCATGGGCCTTGAAAACGGCTATCAGACCGTGGCTGGCGGCGCGGGCGGACGCCTCTCCGGCGGCGAGCGGCAGCGCATCGCCATTGTGCGCGCCATGCTGAAAAACGCGCCGATCATCATCCTCGACGAGACCACCGCATTCACCGATCCGGAGAGCGAAGCGCTCATCCAGTCCTCCGTGGCGAAGCTGACGCAGGGCAGGACGCTCATCGTCATCGCGCACAGGCTGTCCACCATTACAAACAGCGACATGATTTTTGTTGTGGAGGACGGGCGCATCCGCGCCGGCGGCAGGCATGAGGCGCTGCTGGAAAACGACGAGCTGTACGCCCGGATGTGGCGTTCTCACATTGCGGTGCGCGACACTGCGGAGGGAGGTGCGCAGGCATGATTCAGATTTTCAAACGGTTCTTTGATTTCAGCGGCGAGACCAACAAGGGAAAATTCATGCGCTCGATTTTTCTCGGCGTGCTCAAAGCGCTCTTTGAGGCGATGAAAATCCCGGCGATTGCCGTCACATTGCAGGGCGTGCTGACCGGCAGTCTGACGGCGGCGCACATTCTGCTTTCCTTCGGCGTCATGCTGCTGAGCGTGACTGGAAACGCGCTTGCCAACTATCGCTCCACCATGCTCCAGTGCGAAGCGGGCTATGGAACCTGCGCCGATAAGCGCATTGAAATTGCGGAGCATCTCAAATACCTGCCCATGGGCTATTTCAACCGGAACAGTCTGGGGTATATCACATCCGTTGCAACCAACAGCATGGAAGTGCTGGCGGACGTTGCGGCCCGCGTGGTCATGATGGTGACGCAGGGCATTCTGACCACGGCCGTGGTGATCAGCATGATTCTGTGCTTTGATCTGCGCATCGGCGGAATTGCCGCCGCAGGCGCGGCGCTGTTTTTCACGGTCAACACGCTCCTGCAGAAAAAAGCGAAGGCGCTTGCGCCGGAGAAGGACGCTTCCGACCGGGCGCTTGTGGAGAAGGTGCTGGAATATATTCAGGGCATTGCCGAAATCCGTGCCTATAACCTCGCCGGCGAAAAGAGCAGGGCGCTCAGCGCCGCCATTGACGAAAACACCGCCGCCAGCATCCGGACGGAAATGGCCTTCGTGCCCGTGATGTTCCTGCAAAGCCTTGTTTCCAAGCTGATCGGCGTGGCTGTCGCCATTGCGTCCGTGCTGTTTTATCTCGGCGGCACGATGGAGCTTCTCAACGCCGTGGTGATGATCATTGCGGCGTTCATCCTCTTCGGCGCGCTGGATACGGCGGGCAATTATTCTGCGCTTTTGCGCAGTGTCGATCTGTATGTGGGCAAGGCGCAGTTCGTGCTGGACATGCCCGCGATGAACATTGGCGGCCGGGACATTGCGCCCGAGCGCTTTGACATCGACGTGGAGAACGCGACGTTCTCCTACGACAGGCGCAGGATCATCGACGGCGTGACCGTCCATATTCCGCAAAAGACCACCACCGCCATTGTCGGCCCCTCCGGCGGCGGCAAGACGACGCTGTGCCACCTCATCGCCCGGTTCTGGGATGTGGACACGGGCTGCGTGCGCCTTGGCGGCACGGACGTGCACGAATACAGCATGGACAGCCTGATGCGCAATTTCAGCTTCGTCTTTCAGAACGTCTATCTCTTTCAGGACACCATTGCCAACAACATTCGCTTCGGCCAGCCGGACGCGCCTATGGAGAAGGTCGTGGACGCGGCGAAAAAGGCGTGCTGCCACGAGTTCATCATGGCGCTGCCAGACGGCTATGAAACCGTCGTCGGCGAGGGTGGAGCGAGCCTTTCCGGCGGCGAGAAGCAGCGGATTTCCATCGCCAGAGCGATCATGAAGGACGCGCCCGTCGTCATCCTCGACGAGGCCACCGCCAACGTGGACCCCGAAAGCGAGCAGGAGCTGACCACCGCAATCGAAGCGCTGACGCGCGAAAAGACCATCCTCATGATTGCCCACCGCCTGAAAACCGTCCGCCGCGCCGACAATATTCTCGTGCTCGATCACGGAAAGATTGTCCAGAGCGGCAC
>CAZKJW010000009.1:31766-39988 GCA_964553125.1 uncultured Oscillospiraceae bacterium | reverse complement strand
TTCGCGGGAAGTGGTTTTGCGAAGGGTACTTGCCATCCACCGTTTCTTTCATGGCGGAGCAAAGCAACGCGGCGAGCACTCGTATAAATGCGCTGGGTGCGGGCTGCATGGCACGTGATTCCGGAGGCGCGGCGGTAACTGGCAGGAGAAGCGATTCTCAGTACGGTGCTTGCCGATTTGGGCATAGCTGAGCAAAGTCACACGGCGGGGGTTGCGCAAAGAGCTGGACGCGGAAGTCATTGTTCGTAGGCATGATTCCAAAAGTGCAACGGTGATTCGCGGGGGAAGCGGTTTTGCGAAGGGTACTTGCCATTCCAATGTTTCTTTCACGGCAAAGCACAACCGCACAACACGCACTCGTGCAGTTGCGCTGGGTGCGGGCTGCATGGCATAGGATTCCAGAGGCGCGGCGATAGTTCGCGGAGAAGCGATTCTCAAAATTTGGCTGCCGTTCTGCTGCTTTTGCATGTCGGTACAAAATCCCCAGCGCGCTTTCGCGAAGAATACAGCTACGCCGCGAGCCGCCCCACGCGCAGGCAATCGGAACCGCAACGGCAATCCTTGCGGCGAAGCCGCCCTGCGCACAACCCCAACCATTCCGCCGCTTTCGCTCGGCGGAGCAAAACGCACGATGCACACTCGTGCAGATGTGTTGAGCGCAAACCCCATTACGCGCGCAGGATTCTGCAATCTCAGCTGTGACTCGCGAAGAATACCGCAAACCGCACCACGCGCAGGCAATCGGAACCGCTGCGGCAATCACTTGCGGCGAAGCCGCCCTGCACACAACCCCAACCATTCCGCCGCTTTCGCTCGGCGGAGCAAAACGCACGGCGCGCACAGGATTCTCACCGCAGTTTGGAAACGCTGCGGCAGTTTGCGGCGAAGCCGCCCGAAGGAGAGGATTTCCATGGCAGCAAAAGAACGACTCGACGTGGCGCTGGTGGCGCGCGGCCTCGCTGAAAGCCGCGAGAAAGCGCAGGCGATGATTATTTCCGGCGTGGTGTTTCTCAACGGTCAGCGCGCCGATAAGGCTTCGCTGGCCGTCAAGCCCGAGGACGCGCTGGAGACGCGCGGCGCGCCGCACCCTTACGTGAGCCGCGGCGGCCTGAAGCTGGAAAAGGCGCTGAAGGTGTTCCCCATCGACGTGACGGGCATCACCGCGATGGACATCGGCGCGAGCACCGGCGGGTTCACCGACGTGCTGCTGCAAAACGGCGCAGCGCACGTTTACTCCATCGACGTCGGCTATGGACAGCTGGACTGGAAGCTGCGCAACGACCCGCGCGTGACGGTGATGGAGCGCTTCAACGCGCGCGCAATGACGCCGGAAATGTTCCCCGTGCGGCCCAGCCTCGCGGTGATGGACGTGAGCTTCATTTCCATCCGGCTGATTTTGCCCGCCGCCATCGGCGTCATGGGCGACGAAGGGCGCTTCCTGACGCTGGTGAAGCCGCAGTTTGAAGCCGGACGCGACCGCGTGGGCAAAAAGGGCGTCGTGCGCGAAATCGAGACGCATCGGGACGTGCTGCGCGAAATTCTCGCGTTCGTCGAATCGATCGGCTGGGCCGTGCAGGGCATGGATTTTTCGCCCATCCGCGGGCCGGAGGGGAATATCGAATTCCTGTACGATCTGGTGAAACAGGGGCGCGAACGCGCCCGCTGCGGCGAGGAGGAGATTCTCCGCGTGACGGCCGAAGCGCACGCGCACGCATTCTGAGCCTTCGCAAAAAAGCGGCTTCTCCGCACAAAGCAACCGGTTTTTGCCGCGCCCAGCGCGGCTTTATCTTGCATAAATGGAAATAATTACATAACGTTTATATATGGTTAGCTGATTGACTTTCTTCTGCGGCTGTGCTACGATTCTGCCGTGATCGTCGACGGATTACGAAAAAAACCGACACTTTCCGCGAAAGGAGAAATGCATGGAGAAGCCCATTGTCAGAGAGATTCTCATGGCGATGTGCGAGTCCGTCGCCACGACCTGCTGTTATTCCGTCACAGGAACCGCGCCGCTGTCGTTCGCCGCGACGCTGCACGGCGGAAAACTCAAATGCGAATATGTATACGCTTATTATGCAAAAGGAAGCGACGCGCCGCTTGGCGACGGCTGGCTGGACTGGACGGGCGGCCACGTCAACGGGGAATTCGCCGCAAACTGCCTGCCCGTTCGCGAAAACGGGACATGGCGCATTCTTATGCGCTCCACGAATGAAACGCTGACGCTGGAACAGGCGAAGGCGCTTGAAATATTGGACAATATCGGCTACTGCCCGCACGAGCAGAGCAACTGCCGCTACGGCCGCTCCGTGACGGACACGAAAACCACGCATGTGGGCGCGACAAGCCCGCACAGCGCGTACGTGCAGAACAACAGCTTTCTGGCGGATCACATCGCCTATCAGTACAGCTCATAACAGATGAAAAAATATGCGCGGCGGAAAAGCAGGAATGCGGCTCCGCCGCGCGAATAATACTACCGAAACTTTGCCTGCATGAGGGGTTATTTTTATGAACAAAAGAAAATGGCTGGGCAGCGGGCTGCTGCTCATTACGGCAATCGTCTGGGGTTTCTGCTTTGTGGTGCAGCGCACGGGCATGGAATACGTGGGCCCGTTCACCTATGGCGCTTCGCGCTTTCTGCTCGGCGGCGCGGCGCTGCTTCCTCTGGCGCTTCTGCGCCGGACGGACAAGCAGACCCGGCGCAGCTCGGTGCTTGCGGGCGTTCCGTGCGGCGTGCTGCTCTTTGCAGGAACGTCCTTGCAGCAGGCCGGGCTGATGACCGTCTCCGCCGGAAAGGCGGGCTTCCTGACGGCGATGTACATCGTGCTGGTGCCGCTGCTCGGGCTGTTTCTGGGGCAGAAGCCGCGCGCGCGGGTGTGGATTTCCGCCGTGCTGGGCGCGGCGGGGCTGTATCTGCTGTGCGTGGGCGAGGACGGCGCAGGCGGGATGCACACGGGCGACTGGCTGCTGATTGCCTGCGCGCTGATGTTCGCGCTGCACATTCAGCTGGTGGACCGCGTGGCGGAGAAAACGGACAGCCTCACACTGAGCTGCTCGCAGTATCTGACCGTGGCGGCGCTGTCGCTCGTCGCGATGCTGCTGACGGAAACGCCGACTTGGAGCGGCATCCGCGAATGCCTGCCGATGATCCTCTACGGCGGCCTTGTCTCCATCGCCATCGGCTACACGCTGCAGGTGGTGGCGCAGAAGATCACGCCGCCGGCCGTGGCGTCGGTGATGATGTGCTTAGAGTCGGTATTCGCGACGCTGTCGGGCTGGCTGGTGCTGGGCGAAATGCTCAGTGCGCGCGAGGGAATCGGCGCAGTCGTGATGCTGTGCGCCGCGCTGCTGGCGCAGCTGTAAAGGCGGCGTGCGCACTTTTTGGGGTTGTGTACAGCGCGTCCGCGCTGACGGGTGCGCGTGCGGCGGGGAGGACATCTCCGCCGCTTTGCTTCGGCGCGAATGGTTTAACGGTGGGTAGAGCTGTTTGTATGTCGCAAAGCCTACGGTTGTTGAGGAACGTTTCCGCCACTTTGTCGCAAACAAATGCTTGTGTGCCATAGGACAACGCGCAGGGAATCCCCGGCGGCGGCATTTGTGTACAGCGCATCCGCGCTGTCAGCCACATGCGCGACGGTTTTCACCCCGCCGCTTTGCCGCGAACGGCAGCGCCGAACTTCTGCGCGCAAGCGCCCCGATTCCACACGCCGCGCCGGAATTGCCGGTTGCATCCATCGCATCCGCGCTGTCAGCCACATGCGCGACGGTTTTCACTCCGCCGCTTCACTGCGAACGGCAGCGCCGAACTTCCGCGCGCAAGCGCCCCGATTCCACACGCCGCGCCAGAATTGCCGGTTGCATCCGGTCTTTTCCCGCGATATACTATATACTATAAACAGCAAAAACAGACACGCACGGGAACGGAGGCGAAGAACATGCGTCTGGATCAAAAGCTGGAGGAGCGCCGCCTGCGCTATAAGGCGATGGAGGGCGCGGTGGACTTTTTCTGCGTCATCGGGAGCGCGCTTTTGATTATCGCGCTGATCGCGCTTGTGGTAAACATGGGCGCGTGGCTGATTGACGATCTGTCGCAGTCGTTCTCGGCGCTGCAGCAGGGCGTGACGGACGCGCTGATCGTGAAATAAAAGGAGCGCTGCACATGCTGGTTTCATGGCCGACGCTGACGGAAGAAATCGAACACTGTCAAAAATGCAGGCTCTGCGCCGGGCGCACGCATCCGGTGCCGGGCGAGGGCAGCCCTCATGCGCGGCTGATGTTCATCGGCGAAGGCCCCGGCCGCGACGAGGATCTGTCCGGCCGCCCGTTCGTGGGGCGCGCAGGGCAGCTGCTCGATAAGATGATCGCCGCCATCGGGCTTTCCCGCGAGGAGGTCTATATCGCCAACGTCGTCAAGTGCCGTCCGCCGCAGAACCGCGCGCCGGAGGCCGACGAAACGGCGGCGTGTATGCCCTATCTGCGCGCGCAGGTGGGGCTGATCCGGCCGCAGGTCATCGTGCTGCTGGGTTCGAGCGCGCTGGGCGCGATTCTCGGGCCGGAGCACCGCATCACGCGCGAACGCGGCGCGTGGATTGAGCGCAAGGGCGTGTGGTTCATGCCAACGTTCCACCCGGCCGCGCTCCTGCGCGACGAGAGCAAGAAGCGCCCCGTCTGGGAGGATCTGAAAAAAGTACGCGACAAACTGCGGGAGCTGGAAGCAAATGAGCCAAACCATGCAGACAAGCCGGACGCTTGAGGAAATCAACCGGGAATTCATCGCGCGCTTGGGCGCGGAATATACCCTCGTGTGCGGCGAGGGAAACGCCTGCGCACAGCTGATGCTCGTGGGCGAAGCGCCGGGCCGTCAGGAGGAGGAGCAGGGCAGACCCTTCGTGGGACAGGCCGGCAAAAACCTCAACGAGTTTCTTGCGCTGGCGGAAATGGAGCGCGGAGCGCTCTATATTTCAAACGCCGTCAAGTTCCGCCCCACAAAGGCGGGCGCGTCGGGCAGGCTTTCCAACCGCACGCCTGCAAAGGACGAAATCGCGCGCTTCAACCCGTGGCTGGCGGAGGAAATCGCGTGCGTGCGGCCGCGGGTCGTCGCCTCGCTTGGAAACACCGCGCTGCGCGCCGTGCTGAGCGCGTGCGGCGCGGACGAGCGTTACGCCAAAGCGGTCATCGGCGAGGTACACGGCCGGCCGCTTTCGCTCGGCGAAGGGCTGCCGGCGCTGTTTCCGCTGTATCACCCGGCTTCGATTATCTATCGTCGCGAGCTCAAAAGCGTCTACGAGCAGGACGTTCGGGCGCTTCGGGCGTATCTGGACAACATCATCTGACATTTGAGCGCCGGAAACGTATGTTTCGCGGCGCTGTTTGTTGCGTTTTCGCGGCGGCATGATACAATAAACGCAGCGAAGGGAGGAAAACCATGTTCGATTTTATCGTATCCAATCTGGCCGTCATCATCTGCGTGATTGCCGGGCTCGGGCTGCTGGTGGTGGAAATGTTTGTGCCGGGGTTCGGGCTGCCGGGCATTTCGGGCATTGTGCTGCTGGCCGCAAGCGCGGTGCTGCTCGGGCTGAAGCACGGCGCGCTCGCCGCCGTCGTGCTGATCGTCGTAATCATGGCGCTGGTGGCGATTATGCTCTCCGTGGCGCTCAAATCTGCCGCAAACGGGCGGCTGAGCAAGTCAAAGCTCATCCTGCATGAGAGCGAGCGCAGCAGCGAAGGCTTTCTTTCCTCGAGCGACATGAGCGTGTTTCTCGGACGCGAGGGCGAAGCGCGCACGGCGCTGCGTCCAAGCGGAATCGCCGAATTCGACGGCGTGCGGCTCAACGTCGTGTCCGACGGCGAATACATTCCGCAGGGCGCGCGGGTGAAAATCGTCCGCACGGACGGAAACCGCATTCTGGTGCATACCGTCTGACAGGCGCGCCGGCATAAAAGACCCCAAATCCTCTGATCTGAAAGGAAGGAGTTCTGCAATATGGAAATGATTTCTCTGCTTGTGATTGTGTTTCTGGTTCTGATTCTGCTGATCGTGTTCTTTTCGTTCTTCCCCGTGGGGCTGTGGATTTCGGCGCGCGCCTCGGGCGTGAAGGTGAGCATCGGCTCGCTGGTGGGGATGCGCATCCGCCGCATCACGCCGAGCAAGCTGGTCTATCCGCTCATCAAGGCCACGAAGGCCGGGCTGGATGTGACGCTCTCCAAAATGGAAGCGCACTACCTCGCCGGTGGCAACATCGATCGCGTCATCAACGCGCTCATCGCCGCGCAGCGCGCGGACATTCCGCTGGAGTTCGAGCAGGCGTGCGCCATCGACCTCGCCGGCCGCGACGTTCTGCAGGCCGTGCAGATGAGCGTCAACCCCCGCGTGATTGAAACGCCCGCCGTCGCCGCCATCGCCAAGGACGGCATCGAGCTGCGCGCCAAAGCGCGCGTGACCGTGCGCGCCAACATCGAACGCCTCGTCGGCGGCGCGGGAGAGGAAACGATCATCGCCCGCGTCGGCGAGGGCATCGTCACCACCATCGGCTCATCCGAGGCGCACACCGCCGTGCTGGAGAACCCGGACAGAATCTCGCAGACCGTCCTGAACAAGGGTCTGGACGCGGGCACCGCCTTTGAAATTCTCTCCATCGACATCGCCGACGTGGACGTAGGCCGCAACGTGGGCGCGCAGCTGCAAATGGATCAGGCCGAGGCCGATCGCCGCATCGCACAGGCAAAGGCCGAGGAACGCCGCGCCATGGCCGTCGCGCAGGAGCAGGAAATGAAGGCGAAGGTGCAGGAAATGCGCGCGCTGGTCGTGCAGAGCGAAGCCGAAGTGCCGCACGCCATGGCGGAAGCGCTTCGCAGCGGCAAGCTGGGCGTGATGGACTATTATCAGATGCAGAACACCATCGCCGATACGGAAATGCGCGAGAGCATCGGCAAGGCCGCCGCGCCTTCGGACGGCGCGCAGCAGGCCGAGCAGACGCCCGCGCCGAGAAAGAAGTAAGCCATGCAGGGACTGTTTGTTCTGGCGCTCATCGTCTGGTGCATTGTGCGCGCGGGCAAAAAGAAGGGCCGCGCCCGGCAGCGCTCTGCGCAGCGGATGCGCGACGTATCGACGCTGAGGCAGTCGCGCCCTGCGCGCGAAAAGACCGGCGCGCACGCTCCGGCAGACGGTGACATCATCGCCGAAAAAATCGAGCGAGCCGCGCAGAAGCTGCGGGAGGCGGGCGCGGTTTCCAATGCGCGCCCTGCGCGCGAAAAAGCCGAACCCTGCCGCGTGTGCGAAACCGAGTTCGGCTACCAGCCCGCGAAGGAGCGCGCGTCCGAGCCGCGCCTGTCCGTGAGTCTGCGGCCGCCCGTCGCGGACGAGCCGTGCGATGCGTGCGAGACGAATTTCGGCTACCGCTATTCCGACGAACCGCAGCGCGCGCCCGAGCCTGACGAAGCGCCGCCGCCCGCCCCCGGCTTCCTGCCGGCTTTTGACCGCAACGCCGTTTTGCAGGGCGTCGTCTACTCTGAAATTCTGGGGAAACGTCCCCGTGCAAGGAGAAACGCATGGAACCCGTACGCGCGCTGATTGCCGACGACGACGCAGGGATGCGTCTTCTGATGCGGAAGCTGCTTGAAAAAAGCGGCGGCTTCGACCTGTGCGGCGAGGCTGCCGACGGCGAAACGCTGCTGCAGCTGGCCGCGGAACACCGCCCGCAGGTCGTGCTGCTCGACGTGGAAATGCCCGGCGTGACGGGCGTGGAGTGCGCCCGCGTCCTGCAGGATACCGACCCGCAGACCATTCTCATTTTTGCCACCGCGCACGACCGCTACATGGCCGACGCCTTTGAGGTGTACGCGTTCGACTATCTGCTCAAGCCCTTCAAGGCGGAGCGGGCGCTTGCCACGCTTGAGCGCGCGAAGGGCGTTATCAAGACGCGCAGCGACGCGGCGCAGAGCGCCAAGCCCGTGCAGCCGCGCGCGCAGGCGGGCCGGCTGCTGCTCAAGCACCGCGACGGCGTGAGCGTGCTGAACATGGAGGACATCCTGCTCATTCAGCGCGAGGAGCGCGCAACGGTCATCTACACCGTGAACGAAGGGCGCTACGTAACCGGCGATTCGCTGGGCGAAATGGAGGCGCGGCTCGACCCGGCGACGTTCATGCGCTGCCACAAGAGCTACATCATCAACCTCTCGCACGTCGATTCCATCTCGCCCTACGGCCGGTGGACATACGT
>CAZKJW010000009.1:28561-31666 GCA_964553125.1 uncultured Oscillospiraceae bacterium | reverse complement strand
CGTTGTTGCGTGCAAAGAAGGCGCTCTGCGCCGAAAAATCCAAATGCGCCGCGCGGCGCGTCAGGGGAGCCGCTTGAGCTCGGCCGTGATTTCGCCCTCGTCGCCGATTTCGACGATTGCGTATTCGCGGTTTTTCAGCGCTCCGGGGTTCACCAGCAGCACGCCGCCGTGCCACTGGCTGCACTGCGTGTGCGTATGGCCGAAAAGCGCCAGCCGGCAGCCGTTCGACGCGGCGGCCTCCGCCAGAAGGTCGAGCGTCTGCTTGACGGCATAGGGATGCCCGTGCGTGATCAGAATGCGCAGCCCTGCGGCGTTCAGGCGCACCGCGCCCGGCAGCGGGGAGAACGGGTCGCAGTTGCCCGCAACCGCCTGAAATTCCGTCTTCGGGTGCGTCTGGGCAAGCGCCGCGCGGAAGAACAGCGCGTCCTGCTCCACATCGCCCAGCCAGCAGAATGCGTCGCACAGCGGCATGGCGGACAGCAGATCCTCCCGCGCAGAGCGCGCGTTGTGGCCGTCCGACGCGCAGACAATTCTGTACATTATGCTTCCGCCTCCAGCGCCGCCAGCAGCGCCTTCGCCGCGTTTTTGCGGTGGCTCACGGCGTTCTTTTCGTCCTCGTTCATCTCGGCGAAGGTCTTGCCCGTGCCGTAAAGGAACACGGGGTCGTAGCCGAAGCCGTTTGCGCCGCGGCGCTCCGCGATGATCTCGCCCTCCGCGCGGCCCTCGACGACGAGCGGCTCGCGCCCCGGACGCGCAAGCGCCATCGCGCAGACGAACCGCGCCGTGCGCGGAGCGGGAACGTCCGCAAGGTTTTCAAGCAGCAGCGCGACGTTCGCCGCGTCGTTGCCGTGCTCGCCCGCATAGCGCGCGCTGCGCACGCCGGGCGCGCCGCCAAGCGCGTCCACGCACAGACCGGTATCGTCGGCCAGCGCGGCGCAGCCGGTCAGCTTCGCGACGGCTTCCGCCTTGAGCAGCGCGTTTTCGGCAAAAGTTTCGCCGGTTTCGTCCACGTCGATGGAAACGCCCGCCTCGGCAAGCGAAAGCACGTCGAACTTGCCTGCCATGATTTCCTTCAGCTCGCGCGCCTTATGCGCGTTGTTCGTGGCGAAAAGCAGCCGCGGCGTTTCGGGCGCAATCCAGCGCGCCGCCTCGCCGAGCGCTGCGCGCTGCGCGCGCATGAGCGCGTCGATGCCTTCTTCCGCCAGATCGAGCAGCGCGGAAAGCCGCGCGCGGGGGAACACCGCATGTTCGCCCGTGCCCTGAATTTCGATGAGGTTGCGGTTTTCGTCCATGATGACGTTCATGTCCACGTCGGCGCGGCTGTCCTGCTCGTAGCACAGATCGAGCGCATTCTCGCCCGCCACCACGCCGCAGCTGACCGCCGCAACCTGCCGCACGATGGGCGAATCAAACAGCTTATGCTCCGCGATCAGCCTGTCCACAGCCAGACACAGCGCCACGAAGCCGCCCGTAATCGATGCGCAGCGCGTGCCGCCGTCGGCCTCGATGACGTCGCAGTCGATGGTGATCGTCCGCTCGCCCAGCTTCGTCAGATCGACCGCCTGCCGCAGGGAGCGACCGATGAGCCGCGAAATTTCCACGCCGCGGCCATCTTTTTTCACGCCGTCGCGCGCCTTGCGTCCGCTTCCTGTGGAGGCGGGCAGCATGGCGTATTCGGCGGTGAGCCAGCCCTGTCCCTTGCCTTTGAGGAAGGGCGGAACGCTTTCGGACACCGTGGCCGCGCAGAGCACGCGCGTGCCGCCGCAGGAAATCAAACAGGAAGGCGCGCGGAGGAAGCCGGTTTGTATGGTAATGCTGCGCATGGTTGAACAATCTCCTTATGCAATCGGTTTTTTCGGGGCGCGGCAACGCGCCGCCGGTTCAGTATACCACACCGCGCGGCGGGAAGAAAACCCAAACTTGCGGCGTTTTATGGATAAACCACCAAAGAAAGGAAATCGCGCAATGAAAAAACTTCTCTGTCTGCTGGCCTGCGCGCTGATGATTTCAAACGCCGCCTTTGCCGGGCTGCTGCCCGCCGAGGGGATCGACACGGCGTTTCAGGCGTGGACGGGCATCGAGGCGAAGCGCGCCGTGGTGCTGTGCGAAAGCCTGACGGGCCGCGACGCGCCCAACGGCAAAGCCGTGAAAACCTTCAAAAACGGCGAAACGTTCCTGACATGGGAAACGAACGGCGGCTGGATCAACGCTTATTATTCCGACGGCGCGGAGCCGTGCTGGGTGCGCGGGGAGTACGTCGCAGTCGACCCGGCGTGGTACGTCACCACGGAGGAAACGCCCGCCTACGCCTTCCCCGGCGGCGAAACGCGCGTGGCGCTGCTGGACGCGGGCGAAAAGCTGCCCGTGCTGCTCAGCGAGGGCGGCTACTGCCTCGTCGGGCTGCGCGGCGCCGCGGCGTGGCTGGAGAACGCGCAGGACGCCTTCGCCGCAGAGCGGCTGCGGAATCTGACGGACGCCGTGCTGTACTACGGTGCAAGCGCCTATACAATCGCGCCGCAGAACCTCGCGGCGCTGGGCGAAATGCTGGCGAGCGTCGAATATCGCGGCGAAAAGATGGCGGGCTGCCCGTTCGGGCAGACTTCACTCGCGCTCACGCTGGCCGACGGCGGAAGCGTCACGCTCGACCTTGCGGCGGACGACTGCTGCATCTATCGCGTGGACGGCCGGCACGATTACGCCTACGCGCGGAACCTGTTCACCGCCGAGGGCGCGGCAAAAAACGACGCGCTGCTTTCGCTGTTCGGGCTGAGCCGCGCGGAATAACGGCGACGAAGCTGGAAATGCCCGAAGGGGCGCGAATATGGGCTGTTTTGGGCTGACCTCACTTTTTGCAGGGATAGGTGCGCTAAACCGTGCCCCGCGTGGGAAAGAATAACGCACCGCTTACGCTGTTCGGGCGGGCAGCACTTTTTGTTGCTTCCTGCAGAGGGCGGCATGGGCTTTCACGCGTGGAATAGCAATGGTAAGTTTGGAATTGCCCGAGCGGTGCGCGAAATTGGGCAGCGTACCGACACGTTTCTCACAAGTAGCCAAGCCGCGCCGCGCGGCAAATAAACAGCGCGCCGCTCAGGCTACGCTGTGCGG
>CAZKJW010000009.1:19439-28461 GCA_964553125.1 uncultured Oscillospiraceae bacterium | reverse complement strand
CCCCGCAGCCGCGCCCTGCGCGGCAAAAATATGGCGTTTCATTCCTCTGCGCGGTATGGTATAATTTTGTCACAAGACCATTCCGAGGGAGGAGTTTTTTGTGTCCGAAAACTTTTCGCATCCCAACGCGCAGCCGTTCCTGCTGGAGGCCGGAGAAAACGCGCTGCTGCTGATTCATGGCTTCACCGGCTCGCCTTCCCACATGCGCACCATCGGCGACGCGGTTCATGCTGCGGGTTTCACCGCGCGCGGCATCCTGCTGCCCGGCCACGGCAAGACGCTGGATGAAATGGCGAAGTCCAACGACGCGCAGTGGCACGAGGCCTGCCGGCAGGCGTATCAGGAGCTGCGCGCGCAGTACAAGCATGTGTCCGTCGCCGGGCTTTCCATGGGCGGCATTCTTTCCTGCCTGCTCGCGGAGGAATTCGAGCCGGACTGTCTGATCCTTTTCGCGCCGGCGATGCGCTATCTGCACTCCGTCGATTACCTCTCGCCCGCCGCCAAGTATTTCATGCCGCGCATGATGTGGCCCGACGGCAAGGGCCGCGAGGGCTTCCTCTATGAATACGACTGCGGCTACGACGGCGTGCCCGTGTCGAAGGTGGAGGATATGACCCGCCTGCAGCGCAAGGCGCGGAAAAACCTTTCGCAAATCACCTGCCCGACGATGATCGTGCAGTCGCATCACGACGAGCAGGTACACTCCTGCGTGCCGGAAATGGTGGCGCGCGGCGTATCGTCCGGCGTGCGCGAAATCTGCTGGGTGGACAAGTCCAGCCACGTATGCACCATCGGGCCGGATCGCGAGTATATCTATGCGCGCGTGATTGACTTTTTACGGCGTTACGGGGTATAATGCGAAGTTGAGAAAATTCATTCCGCCGCTTGCGGCGGAACAGAGAAAAAGGAGCACTTTCCGCGATGAAAAAATGGGTAGCGATTCTTCTGATGCTGGTTCTGGCGCTGTCTCTGACGGGATGCCAGAAGGATCCCGAAAAGGAAGCCGCCAAGGTGGTTGCCGAGGTGAACGGCGAAGCCATCACCAAGGGCGAGGCGGAAATCGTCTATAATCAGATGATGATGGAAATGCAGTACTATTACAGCATGTACGGCTATTCCTTCGACGCGACGGATAAATCCGTGATTTCCTCCGTGAAAACCGAAACCCTGACGATGATGAGCGAAAACCTCGCCCTCAAGCAGAAGGCCGTCGAGCTCGGCGTCGGGCTGACCGACGAAGAAATCGCCGCCGTGGACGCGGACGCGCAGTCCCAGTACGACGAGATGATCGAGAACCTCATGGCCAATTACAGCCTCACCGAAGAGGACGCGATCAAGACCGCCGAAGAAAACGGCTCCACGCTGGCAATGATTCGCTACTTCCTCCAGAACAGCGCCATCGAGTCCAAGCTGCGCGACTACGCCGGCAAGGACGAGGCCGTGACGGACGAGGAGATTCAGGCTGAATACGAATCCCGCGTGGCCAGCGCCAAGGAAACCTACGAGGCGACGCCCACCCAGTACGGCACCGACGTGCTCAACGGCAGCGAAGTTTACTATCGCCCCGCCGGATACCGCAGCATCCTCAACCTCGTGATCGCTCTGCCCGAGGACGCGCAGACCACCGTCTCCGATCTGTCCAACCAGCTCTACACCGCGTCCTACTACAAGTACATGTACGACTATCAGCTGGCCAACGACACCTCGCTCGACGAGGAAACCAAGGCCGACTACACCGCCAAGTCCGAGGAATATCAGGCGCAGATGGACGACCTTCAGGCGCAGCTTGACGCCGCCGCCGACACCGGCCGCGCGCAGATTCTGGAAAGCGCCGAGGAAATTCTCGCGCTGTGCAAGGCCGAAGGCGCCGATTTCGCCGCGCTCATGGCCGAATACAACGCCGACACCGCGACCGGCGCGCTCGTCACCGAGGGCTACCCCGTCTGCGAAGGCACGACGAACTATGTCGAATCCTTCACTGAGGGCGCTATGGCGCTTGAAAACGTGGGCGATGTGTCCGATCTGATCGCCAGCAGCTACGGCTTCCACATCCTCAAATACGCCGCCGACGTGGAAGAGGGTGCGGTAGCGCTCGACGAGGCGCTTCGCGCCGAAATCGAAAGCGAACTGCTCAGTGCCAAGAAGGACAGCGCCTACACCGCCGCCCGCGAAGAATGGATCAGCGCGGCCAAGATCAAGACGCACGTGAGCAAGTTCTGATTTCAAAAGCAAAAAAATCCGGTCGGTGCCCGCCAAGGAAGGCGGGCATCGTTCGATAGAGACAAAGGACGGAGAGCATCATGAAAATTTTCAATACCATGACCCGCAAAAAGGAAGAGTTCGTGCCGCTCGAGCCGGGCAAGGTGAAGATGTACGTCTGCGGCCCGACCGTGTATAACTATTTCCATATCGGCAACGCGCGTCCGTTCGTGGTGTTTGACACGCTGCGCCGCTACTTCGAGCATCGCGGCTACGAAGTGACGTTCGTGCAGAACTTCACCGACATCGACGACAAAATGATCCGCCGCGCCAACGAAGAAGGCATCACCGTCAAGGAGCTGGCCGACCGGTTCATCGCCGCGTATTTCGAGGACGCAAAGCTCATGGGCGTGCGCCCGGCGACGGTGCATCCGCGCGCAACGGAGCACATTCCCGAAATCATCGCGCTGATCGAAAAGCTGGAAAAAAACGGCCTCGCCTATCCTGTGGAAAACGGCGACGTGTACTTCGACGTGCAGAAATACCGCAACCAGTACGGCAAGCTGTCCGGGCAGAACCTTGACGACCGCGAAAGCGGCGCGCGCATCGAGGTGGACGACATCAAGCGCGACCCGATGGACTTCGCGCTCTGGAAGGGGCAGAAGCCCGGCGAGCCGGCGTGGAAATCGCCGTGGGGCATGGGCCGTCCCGGCTGGCACATTGAGTGCTCGGCAATGAGCATGAAATATCTGGGCGAAACGTTCGACATTCACGGCGGCGGGCAGGATCTTATCTTCCCCCACCACGAGAACGAAATCGCGCAGAGCGAGGGCGCAACGTGCAAGACGTTCGCGCGCTACTGGATGCACAACGGCTTCCTCAACATCGACAACCAAAAGATGTCCAAGTCGCTCGGCAACTTCTTCACCGTGCGCGATATCCGCGAGAAATACGACCTCGAAGCGGTGCGCATGTTCCTGCTTTCGGCGCAGTATCGCAGCCCGCTGAACTTCTCGCAGGAGCAGATCGCGCAGGCGAAGGCGGCGCTCGACCGCATGTACACCGCGCGCGATAACTTCGATTTCCTCAAATCGGGCGCGCAGGAGCGCGCTCTGGACGAGGCAGAAACGCAGCTCGTCGCCGACGCGAAAGCGTGCATGGAAAAATTCGACGCCGCAATGGACGACGACCTGAACACGGCCGACGCAATCGGCGCGATTTTTGAGCTGATCAAGCACGCGAACGTCGCGCTGAAGCCGGGGTGCGCCGTCGAAGCCGTGGACGCCGTGATCGGCGCATTCCGCGAGATGACGGGCGTGCTGGGTCTGGTCAAGCCGAAGGAAGCGGAAAACAACGCCGAAGTGGACGCGCTGGTAGCCGCCCGCGCGCAGGCGAGAAAAGAAAAGAACTGGAAGGAAAGCGACCGCATCCGCGATCAGCTGAAGGAAATGGGCTATATCGTCGAGGATACGGCGCAGGGGCAGAAGGTTCGCAAGCTGTAACGCGCATCGCGCCCCGCCGGGAGCTTTCGGTTCCGGCGGGGCGCTCATGAAAGGCGGAAAAGTCCGGCGGGAGAGGGCGAGCGATACTTCTGACGCCCCCCTCGCCCAGAAGAAATACGGGCGTATTGCAAAAAGCGCACTGGCTGTACCGCGCGGATGGGCTGGGCATGGAAGTAAGATATACACGTTGGGTCGCAGGTAAGGTGGATACCACTTCTGCTGCTGATGCACGGGTAGAAAATGAATTTCCAAAGGCAGAGGAGACAGAAATCGCCCGTTCCGGTCGTAGATAAGGTAGGCAATGTCTGCATTGTGTATTGCAGCCGCATTCCTTTTCCTGACGCGCAAAATCCCCCAAAGGTGCGGGAGACCGAAGCCGTCTGTTTGGGATGGAGATAATTGCGCATGGGGCAAAAAGATGACGCCCCTCGCCCGGAAGGAATACGGGCGTATTGCAAAAAAGCGCACTGGCTGTGCCGCGCGGATGGGCTGGGCACGGAAGCCGGATATGCGCGTTGGGTCGCAGGGAAGGTGGATGCCACTTCTGTCGCTGATGCATGGGGTGGAAAATGGATCCCGCGCTCGGGGGACAGAGACTGCCCCTTTAGCACGCAAACCAAGGCGCACAGCGCTTCTGCCGCTCCCTCTCCGCCTGCACCCCGCCGCATAAAAGAAAAAAAGAATCCCCCCTAAAACCGGGAGGTACAGGAACCTCAGATTCCTGCCAAGGGGGTTCGGGGGGACAGCGTCCCCCTGACGTTCCTCAGACGTTCCCAACGTTTCTCAAAGCAAGGAGTTTGTTATGCCGTCGATTCTTCCCGCACTTGCCGCATATCCGGTAATCGCAGCCGTCCGCAGCGACGAGCAGCTGGCGCGCGCGCTGGAATCGCCCGTCCGGGTGATTTTTCTGCTCGGTGGCGATCCGGAGACGCTTCCGGGGCGCGTGTCCAAGGCGCGCAGCGCCGGAAAAATCGTGTTCGTCCATATGGATCTCGTCGAAGGGTTCAGCCGCGACGCGTGCGGCGTGAAATGGCTCGCGCATACGGCGCGGCCCTCCGGCGTGTTGTCCACGCGCGCGCCGATCCTGCGCGCCGCCGCTGAGGAACGCCTGTTGACCGTGCTGCGCGTGTTCATGGTCGATTCCTCGTCGCTCGCAACGGGCGTGCGCATGGCGAAAAGCTGCGACCCGACGCTGATCGAGGTCATGCCGGGGCTGGTGACGCGCGCAATCCGCCGCCTGTCGCAGAGCGTCAGCCAGCCGGTCATCGCGGGGGGAATGCTTGAGGCGGAAAAGGACGTAACGTCCGCGCTGAACGCGGGCGCGCTGGCCGCGTCCACATCATCGGAGTTTCTCTGGGCGCACGCGTGCGCCGTGCAGAAAGAATCATAAGGAGGCCGTAACTTTGACAATCGCAATCGACGGGCCCGTCGGCGCGGGCAAATCCACCATCGCACAGGGCGTGGCCGACGCGCTGGGCATCCTGCATCTGGATACGGGCGCAATGTACCGCGCTATGGGGCTGAAGGCGCTTCGCGCCGGTATCGACCCGAAGGACGCCGCTGCCGCGGAAGCGCTGTGCGCTGTGACCGATGTTTCCGTGGAGATGGGCGCGGACGGACAGAAAACGCTGCTCGACGGCGAGGACGTGACCGGGCTGATTCGCACGGCCGAGGTGAGCGCCGCCGCATCCGGCATTTCCACGGTGAAGGCCGTTCGCCGGCGCATGGTCGCCCTGCAGCAGGCGTGCGCAAGAAAGGCGGATATGGTGGTGGACGGGCGCGATATCGGAACCGTCGTGCTGCCGGACGCGTCGTTCAAGTTTTATCTCACCGCGTCGGCCGAGGTGCGCGCCAAGCGCCGCTACCTCGAAATGCAGCAAAAGGGCGAACCGGGCAGCTATGAGGACGTGCTCAAGGCCGTCATCGACCGCGATTATCAGGACATGCACCGCGAAGCCGATCCCCTGCGCTGCGCCGACGATGCGCGCGTGATCGACTCCTCTGAGCTGACGCTCGCCGAAACCATCGCGGCGATGCTCGACGTCGTAAGGGGGACAAAGGCATGAGCGTTTACGGCATTACGCGCGTGGTCTGCCGGTTTGCGTTTTACAGGCTTTTCGGTCTGAAGATGCAGGGGCGGGAAAACCTGCCCGAAAAAGGGCCGTTCATCATCCTCTCCAATCACCGCTCCATGGGCGATCCCTTCGCGCTCGGGCTCGTGTGCGATGGGGAGGAGCTGCACTTCATGGCCAAGGAGGAGCTTTTCAAGAACCCTATCGTGCGCTGGTACATCACGCGGATGCACGGCTTCCCCGTCAAGCGCGGGCAGGCCGACCTTGCCGCCATGCGCACGGCCATGCAGGTGCTGCGCAACGGCAGCGTGCTGGGCATCTTCCCGGAGGGCACGCGCCACAAGGACGGCGTGATGGGCGAGATCCAGAGCGGCGTGTCCGTGCTGGCGCTGCGCGCCAACGTGCCGCTGGTGCCGGTGTATCTCTCGGGGCGCTATCGCATCGGCGGCAAGCTGCGCGCCGTGGTGGGCAAGCCGGTTGAGGCCGACGACCTGCGCGCCGGACGCGCCGACAAGGAGACGCTTGAAGCGCTCGATCAGCGGATCTATCAGGCGCTTTCAGCGCTCTCAGAGCAGGCAAAATCCTTCTGAGCCCGATTATGAAAAATTTTTTTGCAAAAATTTTATGTTTTGGGGATATTCAGGAAGGAATTCGAAAGAGTATATCGAAGTTAAATAGATGAATTTCGCAGACCGTTCAATGAAGCGGGAAAACGGAGGCAGCGCTTGCGGATTGTAATCGCAGAACACGCGGGCTTTTGTTACGGCGTGCGCGCCGCAGTGGAGAAAGCGTTCTCCGTGGCGGCGGAAGGCCCCTGCTGGACGCTCGGAAGTCTCATCCACAACCGCGAGGTGCTCCGGCGGCTCGAAGAAGCCGGGGTTCATGCCGTGGAAACCGTGGACGAAATCACGGGCGGAACGGTTCTCATCCGATCGCACGGCGCGTCGCCGGCAGTTCTTGAGGCGCTGCGCGCCAAAGGGCTGAACGTGATCGACGCGACCTGCCCCAACGTCGCGCGCGTACACAAGCTGGTGTACGACTATCAGGGCACGGTGATCATCGCCGGAGCGCGGGAGCATCCCGAGGTTGTGGCGACGGCCGGCTGGTGCCGCGGCAGGGTGATCGTGGTGGGCAGCGCCGAGGAGGCGCTTCAAATCAGCGGAATTCAAAACGCGCTGCTGGTTGCGCAGACCACGCTGACGCAGGCAAAATGGGAGCAGATCGTTCAGGCGCTCCGCACCCGGATTCCCGGCCTGCGCGAGGAAAACACCATTTGCGCAGCGACGGCGCGGCGACAGCGCGAGGCAGAGACGCTCTCCCTCGAGGCGGACGCGATGTTCGTTGTGGGCGGGCGCGAAAGCGCGAACACGCGCGCGCTGTACGAAACCTGCAAGGCGCACTGCGCCCGGGTTTACTTTCTTGAATCTGCCGCCGATATTCCCAAAGACGGGCTGTTGGCGTCTGATTATATTGCGATAGCCGCCGGTGCATCCACACCGGATTGGTCACTTAAGGAGGTTGCGACACGTATGAACGACATCGAAAAGAACGTCCCGCAGGAAGCTCCGGCTGAAGCTACAGCCGCCGAGCCGGCCACCATGGCCCCCGAGCAGGCAGCGGAAGCTGCGTCTGCCGACAACAGCAATTTCATGGCTGAAGTCGAAGCGACGCTTGTGACCATCCGCCCCGGCCAGACCATCACTGGCACCGTTGTGCAGATCACCGACGATGAAGTATGCGTAAACATCGGCTACAAGGCCGACGGTCTGGTCAAGAAGAGCGATCTGGTCACGACCGAAGTGAACGTTGGCGACGAAATCGAAGTGGAAGTCGTCAAGGTCAACGACGGCGAAGGCAATGTGGTGCTTTCTCAGCGCAACATCGTCAACCGCCGCAACTGGGACGCGCTCATGGCGCAGTATGACAACGGCGAATACGTCGAAGGCACCGGCAAGGAAGCCGTCAAGGGCGGCCTGATTGCCAACGTCGGCGGCGTGCGCGCGTTCATCCCCGCCAGCCAGCTCTCTCAGCGCTATGTTGAAAAGATCGAAGACTTCGTCGGCAAGGATCTCAAGCTGAAGATCATCGAAGTGGACAAGCAGAAGAAGCGCATCGTTTGCAGCCGCAAGGCCGTGATCGCTGAAGAAGCCGCCGCCAAGAAGAAGGAAGTCTGGGACAAGCTGCAGGAAGGCGAAGTCATTCCGGGTATCGTTCGCCGTCTGACCGATTTCGGCGCGTTCGTCGACATCGGCGGCGTGGACGGTCTGGTTCATGTGACCGACCTGAGCTGGGGCCGCGTCAAGCACCCGAGCGAGGTTGTCACCCCGAATCAGGAAATCATGGTCAAGGTGCTCTCCCTCGATCCGGAGCGCGAGCGCATCCAGCTTGGCTACAAGCAGACCCAGCCCCGTCCTTGGGACGTTGCCGAAGAGAAGTACCCCGTCGGCAGCATCGTCGAGGGCAAGGTTGTCCGCATCACCACGTTCGGCGCGTTCGTCGAGCTCGAGCCCGGCCTTGACGGTCTGGTTCACATCTCCCAGTGCGCGCTCACCCGCATCGCGAAGGTTGAGGACGCCGTGCAGGTTGGCCAGATCGTTCGCGTGAAGGTGCTCGCGGTGGATCCGCAGGCCAAGCGCATCAGCCTGAGCATCCGTGCCGCGCTGGAAGAAGAAGCCTTCAACTACAGCGATGAAATCCCCGGCGAAGAATTCGGCACCGGCGAAGAATACGCCCCCGTCGAGCTTCCCATCGAAGAATAATCGCATCATTTAAGAGCCGCAATGCGGCTCTTTTTTTGTTGCGTCGCAGATCATGGCGGCGTGCCGCCTTGCGCAAGGCGAGGCGAAACAACAGGGATTCCGCAGCGAATGTTATCCTGCGGAATCCCTGCCTGCGTAAAAAAGGGGAAACGGGAACGCTTCGGCGGCATACGCGTCCCGGCGGACACCGGGCAACGCGCAAATACTCTACGCGTGTTGCTCGCAAGGATTTGCCCACGTCGCCGCGACAGATAATGCTTTTCACAAAATTTGTTCTTGCCGCTGTGTTCTCCTGTGGAATCCCTGCTTTCACAAAAAAGTCGGGACGGCGGTTCTGAAAGCGATGTGCAAGCGCTCCGCGCATGCTGCTTGCAGGAACCTACACATGTCCCCGCAAAAAATACGCCGCGCACACGATCGTGCATTTCGATTGCTATTTGATCTTGCCGCTGTGCTCTCCCGCAGAATCCCTGCCTGCATAAAAAGGTCG
>CAZKJW010000009.1:13051-19339 GCA_964553125.1 uncultured Oscillospiraceae bacterium | reverse complement strand
ATCTGAACGCGCTCCGAATCCTATTCAAGCGCAGCTTCCGCACGGCAGCACTCAAGCATGTTGCGCTTTTTTTCGTTCGCTCTCCCCGCACTTTCTGCCATCGGTTGCTTTCACCCAAAACACGAAAGCAAAAGAGCGGCGCTTCAATGAACGCCGCTTCACAGAAAACAGATATGCCTTTTTATCCCTATCGCCGGAGCCACACTCCCCGCAAAAAACCGCGCCTCACGAAAAATCCCCTTCGCGTTTCGCGCAGATTCTCCGCCCCGTGTCTGCGCCGCCTTGCGTGCCGCGCCTCACAGCAGCGTCCGGTAATACAGCCCGCGCGTGCGGTCGCCTTCAGGCGCGCTATGCGCGGCAAAATCCTGCGTGATGCGCCGGCACTCCGCCGCCGTTTCGATGGTGAAGTACAGCGTGACGAAATCCACCTCCGGGAACTGCTCGTCCGACAGGTTCAGCGGCACGGCATTGAGCAGCGTCGTGTAGCGCTTGCGGTCGCACAGCGTGGGGAATTTCTTGCCCATGCGGTCGGTCAGCTCGCTCCTGCCGCTGCACGCGCCGCAGCCGCGCTCGCCCTGCACGGGGCAGCAGCGCATCCGCATCAGCGGGAGACGGCCATAGACGATGACGCCGCGCGGCAGCGCGCCCGCCAGCCTGCGCACCGCGCTCATGGACAGCTCAAAAGAAACCGTCGCGTCGGCAAGGCCGAGCGTCCGCGCCCGTTCAAGCGAACGGCTGCTGAGCAGGTTCAGCGCCGCGCCGCCGTGAATTTCAAGCCCCGCCTGTGCGGCAAGGCGCACCGCGCCGAGGTTTTCACACAGCGCCGCGCGCAGCCCTTGCGTCTTGAGCACCGTCAGACGCGCCAACGTCGCCTGCTCGTCGGCGGGGAAAATCAGCGCCGGCAGCTCGGCAATCAGCGTCTCGCCGTGCGCGGCCGCCATTTCTTCGGAAATTTCGCGCAGGGGCAGGATGACGCGCGCAGCCTCGTCGAACGCGCCGGGCCACATCTGCGCGGCCGACTCGAAGCGCAGCCGCGTTTCGGGCGCGCCGGATGTTTCATGCGGCGCAAGCGCC
Organism: uncultured Oscillospiraceae bacterium; assembly: GCA_964553125.1. Taxonomy (GTDB): domain Bacteria; phylum Bacillota; class Clostridia; order Christensenellales; family Aristaeellaceae; genus Aphodomonas. The sequence goes on along the minus strand of CAZKJW010000009.1, from coordinate 18,265 downwards.
GCCTCTTTTGCGCTGCATACGGCGTGCGGGCGCGGCGTTTCGCGCAGCGCAAGCAACTTGTCGAGCGCTTCGCGGCGCATCGCGTTCAGCACGGATGCGGGCAGCATCCACGCGCCGTCGGAATCGACGGAAATCTCGCGCGCGGCAAACGGCGTATCGCCCGTTTTTTCGAGGCTTTTGCGCGCGCGCGCCGCGTCGGTCGGGGCGCTGCGCGCAGCCTGCGGCGCTTCGCCCGAGACGGAGACGGCGTTTTCACCATCGCGCACAGAAAGCTGCGCGCCCGTTTCGCGCAGCGTCAGGAGCATATCGACCGGCACGCGCTGCATCTCGCGGCGATACAGCGGCGCGAGCTTCGCGTTTGCGCGCGCCGTGGCGGCGACGTCGTCCTTCGTGCGCACGCCGAACATGGAAAGCGTGCGCTTTCCGGCGAGGTAGCCGTCGGTGAAGCCGCCGCGCGAAAAAGCGGCGCGCAGCGTTTCCAGATCATACGGCTCGCCCGCAAGCGCCTGACGGCACGCCGTGACGGCCGCGGCGACGTATTCCGGGCGTTTCATGCGCCCTTCGATTTTCAGCGAGCAAACGCCCGCCTCGCGCATCTGCGCAATGTGATCGAACGCACACAGATCCTTGAGCGAGAGCGCATATTCCCGCGCACCTGCGCGGAAATTCAGCCGGCACGGCTGCGCGCACAGCCCGCGGTTGCCGCTCCTGCCGCCGAGCATCGCCGAAAGCTCGCACGCGCCCGAAACGCACATGCACAGCGCGCCGTGAACGAACGCTTCCAGCTCGACGCTCGTCTGCTCGTGAATGGCGCGAATCTCCGCAAGCGAAAGCTCGCGCGCGAGCACCACGCGCGAAAAGCCCAGCTCCTCCGCAAGCCGCACGCCGGCGGCGTTGTGAAGCGCCATCTGTGTGGAGGCGTGCAGCGCAAGCCCGGGGCACACTTCGCGCACGCGCCGCGCCACGGCGAGATCCTGCACGATGACGGCGTCCGCGCCGCTTTCGGCGATGGAGAGAATCGTCTCGTCGAGCGCCTGCGCTTCGCTGTCCATGACGAGCGTGTTGAGCGTCACGTGAACGCGCACGCCGCGCGCATGGCAGAACGCGACAGTCCGGGCAAGCGACTCATCGCCGAAGTTTTCGGCGTTGCGGCGCGCGTTGAACCCCTTCGCGCCGAGATACACCGCGTCCGCGCCGCAGCGCACGGCGGCCAGCAGCTGTTCATGCCCTCCGACGGGAGCGAGAATTTCCATCATGGCGAACGCTTCCTCCGCAAAGAAAAATATGCGTCCGACCGGGAGCCCCGGCCGAACGGAACAAAATGGAACGGACGGCGGACGCTCCGCCGCCCGTCCGGGTTATTCGCTCATTTCCGCCCAGAGATCGTATTTCTCCTCGAGCGTTTCCCGCGCCTGCCGCAGCGCGAGCGCGTTTTCGCGCGCCTTGTCCGGGCTGGAATAGACCTCCGGCAGCGCGGACTGCGCTTCCAGATCGGCGACCTGCTGCTCAAGCGCGGCGATTTCCTGCTCGATGGCGGCGATGCGCGCCTTCTCCTGCCGATCGGCCTCGCGCGCCTGCCTGTCGCGCTTTTTCTCTTTTTCAAGCGCGGTGCGCGTCACGCCCGGCGCGCGCTCCTCGATGCCCTCCGCCTCGCGGCGCTTTTTCTCAAGGTAGTCGTCGTAATTGCCCAGATAGAACTTCACGCCGTCCGGGCGCATTTCGATGATGCGCGTGGCGATGCGGTTGATGAAATAGCGGTCGTGCGAGACGGCGAGAATCGTGCCGGGAAAATCGTCCAGCGCGCCCTCAAGCACCTCGCGCGAGTCCATGTCAAGGTGGTTGGTGGGTTCGTCGAGCAGGAGGAAGTTATCCTTCTCCAGCATGAGCCGCGTGAGCGCCACGCGCCCCTTTTCGCCGCCGGAAAGCGTGCGGATCGGCTGGAATACGTCGTCCCCCGTGAAGAGGAAGCAGCCCAGCACGCCGCGCAGGTCGCTCTGCTCCATCTGCGGGAACCTGTCCCACAGCTCGTCGAGCACAGTTTTGTCCGGATGCAGCCCGGTCTGCTGCTGGTCGTAGTAGCCGATATCGACGTTCGCGCCATAGCGGATGGTGCCCTCGTCGGCCTTCTGCTCCTTGACGATCAGCCGCAGGAGCGTCGATTTGCCCACGCCGTTTGGGCCGATGAGCACAGCGCGGTCGCCCGCGCGCAGATGCAGGTCAAAATGCTCAAAAAGCGTGCGCCCGTCGAAGCCCTTGGAAAGCTCCTGAATCATCAGCACATCGTCGCCCGTGCGGCGGCGCGCATCGAAGGAGAAGCGCACCTGCTTTTCCTCCTGCGGGCGTTCGAGCAGCTCCATTTTGTCGAGCACCTTCTCGCGCGAACGCGCGCGCTTGAGGGATTTCTCGCGGTTGAAGCTCTTGAGCCGGTCAATGACGGCCTGCTGGCGCGCGATTTCCTTCTGCTGCGCGTCATAGGCGCGCTGACGCGCCTCAAAGCGTTCCGCGCGCAGGCGCTGATAGCGCGTGTAGTTGCCCTCGTATTGCTCGATGCGGCCGAGGAACATTTCGGCGATGTCGGTGCAGACGGCGTCGAGAAAATAGCGGTCGTGCGAAACGAGAATGACCGCGCCCTTATACGCCTTGAGGTATTCTTCAAGCCATTGCAGGCTGGAAAGATCGAGGTGGTTGGTCGGCTCGTCGAGCATGAGCACGTCGGGCTTCTGAAGCAGCAGCCGCCCCAGACACAGCCGCGTCTGCTCGCCGCCGGAAAGCAGCGATGCGTCCTGCTCCCACTGCGCGCGCGGAAACGCAAGCCCCGCCAGCACGCCCGAAACGGACGAACGCCACGCGTAGCCGCCTGCCTCCTCAAACGCGTCCGTCAGCGCGGCATACTGCCGCCCCAGCCGGTCGAACGCTTCCGCATCGGCGTGCTTTTCGGCCATTTCTTCTTCAAGGCGGCGCATACGCGCCTCCATTTCAAAGACCGGCTCGAACACTTTCTCCAGCACGCCCCACACCGTAAGCCCCGGCTCAATTTCCGCCTGCTGCGCAAGATAGCCCAGCTTCACGCCCTTCGACACGGAGATGGAGCCGCCGTCGAGGCGCTCGCGCCCGGCGAGAATGCGCAGAAACGTGCTCTTGCCGCAGCCGTTTGCGCCGACAAGACCGAGACAGCGCCCCGTTTGCAGCGTGAGCGACGCGCCGCAGAGGACTTCATTGAGCCCAAAGGATTTTTTGATTTCGTTTGCAGATAGAATAATCATAGCAAAACCAAGTATAGCAAGAAAAAAAAGAATTGACAAGAGTGTTTTCATCTGTTATAATCTCCAAGGTTCTGAAAGGAACCTGTGCCAGAGACAGCGGGTTCGGCTTCGGCCGTATAATGTTTGCCCGCCGAGGCGTCAAGCAGCGTTGAACTTTCCACGCCCTTGCGCCAAGCGCAGGGGTTTTTCTTTCAGGAACGATCCTGGAAGGAAGGAGGAAATTTACTTTGTCGAAGAATCGTGAACTCAAAGAGCAGGTCGTAGCCGAAATCAAAGAACGCTTTGAAAAGGCGCAGGGCATCGTCGTCATCGATTACCGCGGAATCAACGTGGAGCAGGTGACCGCGCTGCGCAAGCAGTTCCGTGAAGCCGGCGTGGAATACGTCGTGCTGAAGAACACGCTGGTGCAGCGTGTCGCGGACGAAATGGGCGAAAGCGGCCTGGACGAAGTGCTGACCGGCCCGAACGCCTTCGCGTTTGGCTACGACGATCCGGTAACCCCGGCGAAGGTCATCACGGAATTCATCACCAAGACCAAGTGCGATCACCTGCAGATCAAGGCGGGCGTCGTCGAGGGCAAGGTGATCGACGCGGAAGGCGTGAAGGCTCTGGCCTCTCTGCCGAGCAAGGGCGCGATGGCCGTTGGCGTGTTCGCCGCGATCCTGCGTTCCGTGCTGTACGTTCTGGATGCTATCCGCAAGCAGAAGGAAGGCGAGTGAGCGCCTGAGCGCTTAACCGCCAAAACAACACCCAAACGAATCAAAATAATAATGGAGGAAGATCCATGAATAAGGAAGAACTCATTTCCGCGATCGAATCTATGACCGTGCTTGAGCTGGCCGATCTGGTCAAGGCTCTGGAAGAAAAGTTCGGCGTTTCCGCCGCCGCCCCCGTCGCCGTTGCCGCTGGCCCCGCTGCCGCCGGTGCTGCCGCTGCTGAAGAAAAGACCGAATTCGACGTCGTGCTGACCGAAGTTGGCGCCGAGAAGATCAAGGTCATCAAGGTCGTCCGCGAACTGACCGGCCTGGGCCTGAAGGAAGCCAAGGAAGCCGTCGAAGCCGCCCCCAAGGCGATCAAGGAAGGCGTGTCCAAGGAAGACGCCGAGAAGATCAAGAAGCAGTTCGAAGAAGTCGGCGCGAAGGTCGAAATCAAGTAATTTCGCTTACAGCGTAAGACAAACCGGGAACGGAATTCCGTTCCCGGTTTTTTTGTGCTTTGGCTGTGGGGGAATAAAAGCGCAGGGCGCTTTTTTATGGCGCTTGCGGCTCAGCGCCCCTCACCACTTTCTCCGATACAAGAAATACCCGTTCATGCCGTACTCGCCGTTTCCGTAGTAGACAAACTCATCCGGCTGCGCCACGCAGACGTAGTTGGAGCCGTCCACGCTCATCCATTCCAGCGGGCCGCCCTTGGTGATCACAAAGTCCGTCCGGCCTTCTTCCACGTACTGCACCTGCTCGGCGTACATCTCCTCCAGCGGTAGGTTCATAATCATATAGAACTTATTCACCGGCACAACGTCCGCCGCGTAATAGAACCCGGCGTCCTGAAAACCGTAGTTGAGCAGCGTCGCCCCCTCCACCTGATTGATAATCTCCGCAAACTGATACTGCGTCATCTCATCCCGGCTCTTGAGAAGCAGCTCCGTGCTCTGGCTCAGCCGGACGTCCGCCGCAAGCGCGCCCGCAAACAGCGCCGCGGAAAGCACGCCCGCCACGGCGGGACGCAGACGCAGGCGCAGCCTTTCGGCGGGCTTCAGCGCAAGCATTGCGCCGAAGGGCGCGAACACGGCCAGCGGCATCCCGTAATAGTCAAAATCCTTGCCGAGAAACAGCGAGCAGAACGCCACGCCCGCCATCGGCAGCAAAACCGCAAAAATCTCCGCGAAGCTCACGGTTTTTTTGTCCGTCCGGAAGGTCAGGCAGTCCGCCGCGCCAAGCGCCAGCAGCAC
>CAZKJW010000009.1:0-12951 GCA_964553125.1 uncultured Oscillospiraceae bacterium | reverse complement strand
CCCCAGCGCGGCGTATCTGCGCGCCTGCACAAACCACACGGCGATGAACAGCGCAAGCCCGGCGTAAAAGCCGAGCATCGTGTATTTGATCCACAGGATCACCCCGGCATATGCGCCGAACAGAAGCGCCTGCCGCCCCGTGAGGAACGTTTTGCGCCGGATAGCGCGCAGGGTCGCGTAGAGCGGGTGCATCATCATGAACAGGCACAGCTCCTCCACGCTGCCGCCGAGCGAAAAAACATTCGACGCAGGCACCACGGCCGCCAGCGCCAGCACGACGGCATAGGGCGTCCACGCGCGCTTTGCATACAGCGCCGCGCACTGCGCGGCAAAAAACAAAAACAGCCCGTAGCAGACAACTTCCAGCACATACTCCGCGAGGTAGCAATTTTCAAACGCGGTCAGCACGTAGTAGATGTAGTAAAGCAGCGGGCCCTTCTGGTCGTAAATGTCCGTGTAGATTCGCTTGCCGGCGTGCATGGCGCGCGCAAGCGTGACATAGGCGTTCACGTCCACCCAGTCGTTCATCGGATAGAGGAACGAGCTTCTTGAGCAAACCGCAAGAAAGCACGCCGCCGCCAGAAAGCAGAACCCCGGCAGCAGCCATCTTTTGCGCGTCATCCTGACCCTCCTCCCGTTTCCGGAAAAAAATTCAGGGGGAATCGCGCCGCCCTGCGGCGGAACGGTTCCCCCGGCTTTTCTGCGCTTTTCAGGCTTTTTCAATGCCCGTAACGGTGTCCTCCATCAGCGCCATGACGAGCATACAGCCCTTGCCCGCGCGCGCGTCGATGGGCACAAACTCGGTGTCGAAGGTGGTGGCGGGGCTGGTCTTCTGCCGGATGGTGAAGCTGTAAGGCTCGGTGACATACAGCGCTCCGGCAAGCGCGCTGCCGTTGGAGCCGTTCTTGTTGAAAGTGAACGCCTTGAGCCCCTTGCCGCCGCGCCCCTGCGTTTCAAAATCGAGCGCCAGCACGCGCTTTGCGTAGCCGCGATCGGAAATGAGCAGCATTTCGCCCACTTCGGCGCTGCCGCAGAAGGCGTAGGCGAGCTCATCGCCCTCGTCGAGCGTCATGGCGCGCACGCCCGCCGCAGCGCGGCCGTTCACAGGCACCTGCGCGGTCTCGAAGCGAATCGCCATCGCCTTGCGCGTGAGCAGCAGCACGGATTGCTCCGCCGCCGGCAGCACGCTGAGCAGGCTGTCGCCCTCGCGCAGATTCAGCGCCGCGAATTTCGCTTTCTTCACGGCGTAAGCCGCCGCTTCCGTGCGCTTGATCTGCCCCTTCTTCGTCACAAACAGCAGATCGGGCAGCTTCTCCAGCTCGCCCGGGCGCAGGCAGAACAGCGCCGCAACCGCTTCGCCCTTCTCCAGCCCGTTGAGAAGCCCCGACGGCAGCGTGCCGCGCTCCTTGGGGCGGTTCGCTTCGGCCAGCGCCGTCACGGCCAGCGGATAGCAGAACCCGCGGTCGGTGAAGAAATACAGCGTCGCGTCCGTCTGCGTGCGGAACACCTCGGCGGGAACGTCCTTTTCGTCCTCGGCGGGCGGGAGCTTGTCGAACCCGCGCGGCGAGAGGCGGCGAATCTGCCCGCCCCGCGTGCGGAGAATCACCGTATCCTCGGGGATCGGCGCTTCATCGGGCAGCGGCTCGGAATCCTTTTCGATGCTGACCAGCTGCGTGCGCCGCTCGTCGGCGTAGCGCGCCCTGATATCCAGCAGCTCCTCGCGGATGACGGCCATCAGCTTCCTGTGGCTCGCCAGAATGCCCTCCAGCCGCTTGATTTCGCGCGCGAGCTTGGCATGTTCCTCGCGCAGGGTGATGATTTCAAGGTTTGTCAGGCGGCGAAGCCGCATATCGAGAATCGCCTGCGCCTGCAATTCGGACAGCGCGAAGGCGTCCATCAGGCGCTGCTTGGCTTCTTTGTCGTTCTTGGAGGAGCGGATGAGCCGAATCACCTCGTCGAGGTTGTCCACGGCGATGATCAGTCCGTCCAAGATGTGCTGGCGCGCGCGCGCCTGCTCAAGATCATACTGCGTGCGGCGCGTGACGACGTGCTCCTGATGCTTGAGGAAGCAGGAGAGGATGCGCCGCAGCCCCATCAGCTCGGGCTTGCCCTCGGCAATGGCCATCATGTTCACGCCGAAGGTGACCTGCAAGTCGGAGTATTTGTACAGCACGGCGAGAATCTTCTGCGGATCGTAGTCGCGCTTGACTTCGATGACGGCGCGAAGCCCCTGCCGGTCGCTCTCATCGCGGATATCGTGAATGCCGGCGAGCGCGGCCTTTTTCTCCTCGGAAAGCTGGAGAATCTTTTGCAGCATGGCCGCCTTGTTCACCTGATACGGCACCTCAGTGATGACGATCAGCTTGCGCCCCGCAGGCCCGTCCTCCAGATGAATCTTCGCGCGCAGGGTCAGCTTGCCGCGCCCCGTCTCGTAGGCCGCGCGGATCTCCGGCGTGTTCAGCAGCACGCCGCCCGTGGGAAAATCGGGGCAGGGGATATAGCGCATCAGTTCTTCGGTGGTGATGTCCGGATTGTCGATCATGGCGACCGCGCCGTCGATCGTCTCGCCCAGATTGTGCGTGGGGATATTCGTGGCCAAGCCCACCGCGATGCCCGACGTGCCGTTCACCAGCAGGTTCGGATAGCGCGCGGGAAGCATGTCCGGCTCCTTGAGGGTGTCGTCAAAGTTCAGCCGGAAGGGCACGGTGTCTTTTTCAATGTCGCGCAGCATTTCCAGCGCGAGCGGCGCCATGCGCGCTTCGGTGTAACGCATGGCGGCGGCGCTGTCGCCGTCGATGGAGCCGAAATTGCCGTGGCCGTCCACGAGCGTGCCGCGCAGCGAGAACGGCTGCGCAAGGCGCACCAGCGCGTCGTACACGGACGAGTCGCCGTGCGGGTGATATTTACCGAGGCAATCGCCGACGATGCGCGCGCACTTGCGATGCGGCTTGTCGGGCGCAAGCCCCAGCTCGGACATGGTGTAGAGGATTCTGCGCTGCACGGGCTTGAGGCCGTCCTCCACGCGCGGCAGCGCGCGCTCCAGAATGACGTGCTCGGCGTAGGGCATCATGGAGTCGCGCATGACGTCCTCCATGTTTGCCGTGATGATGATTTCGCCCGTGCCGTGGCGGACGGGCGGCTCCGTTTTTTTTGCCATGATTATTTTTTGCTCCCGGTCTGCGCGTCGAAGGTATCGACGCGGTTGAAGTTGGCATGTGCGGTGATGAACTCGCGGCGCGGATCGACCTTATCGCCCATGAGAATGGTGACCATCCGCTCGGCCTCCGCCGCATCGTCAATGCCCACGCGAAGCATCTTGCGGCAGGTCGGATCCATGGTGGTTTCCCACAGCTGCTCGGGGTTCATCTCGCCCAGACCTTTGTATCGCTGAACGGTGTAGCCGCGCATTCCCTTGGTGATTGAGCGCAGCTCGTTGTCGTCGTATGCGTACTGCGATTTGTCGCCCTTCTTCACCTGATACAGCGGCGGCAGGCCGATATACACATGCCCGTCGGTGATCAGCGGCTTCATGTAGCGATAGAAGAACGTCAGCAGGATGGCGCGGATGTGCGCGCCGTCCTGATCGGCGTCGGAGAGGATGATCACGCGGTTGTATTTCAGATCGGACAGCGTGAAGTCTTCCTCGATGCCGCAGCCGAGCGCGGTGATGATGGAGCGGAATTCATCGTTTCCCAGCACCTGATCGAGCCGCTTTTTCTCAACGTTGAGCGGCTTGCCGCGCAGCGGCAGAATGGCCTGAAACCGCCTGTCGCGCCCCTGCTTGGCGCTGCCGCCCGCGCTGTCGCCCTCGACGATGAACAATTCATTTTCGGCCGCCTTGCGGCCCGTACAGCTCGAGAGCTTGCCCACCAGCGGCGCGGCCTCCAGCTGCGATTTCTGGCGCGCCACTTCCTTTGCGCGGCGCGCGGCCTCGCGCACCTTCGCGGACTTGACCGCCTTCTCAATGACCGTCAGCGCAAACTCCTGATGGCGCAGATCTTCCAGATACGCCGTCAGCAGTTCGGCGGAAAGCGCCTCCACAACCGGGCGCACCTCGCTGTTGCCAAGCCGACCCTTCGTCTGCCCCTCAAACTGCGGCGAGCGCACCATGACCGAAAGCACGCACGTCATACCCTCGCGGAAATCCTCGCCGGAGAGGTTCGTATCCTTTTCCTTGAGCACGCCGAGCCGGCGCGCAAGGTCGTTGAACACCTTGGTGTAGGCGGCCTTGAAGCCGATTTCGTGCGTGCCGCCCTCGTGCGTGGGAATGTTGTTGACATAGGAGAAAAAATTCTCCGTGTAGCTGTCGGTGTATTGGAAGGCGACGGCGAGCTTCACATCGTCCTTCGCGCCCTCCAGATGCACGGGCTTTTCGTGCAGCGGCGTCTTTTCGTTGATGAGATAAGAGACATAATCCGAAATGCCGCCGTCAAAGAGGAAGACGCGCTCGCGCTTTTCCGGTTCCTTGACGCGCTCGTCGGTGAAAACAATTTTCACGCCGCGGCTCAGATACGCCAGCTCGCGCAGGCGATGCGCCACGGTTTCGGCGTTGAACACCACGTCGTCAAACACCGTGTCGTCCGGCAGGAAGGTGATCTTCGTGCCGTGCTTGCGCGTGCCGCCGATTTTCTCCAGCGGCGCATCCGGCACGCCGGAAACGACCTTCTTCTGCGCCTCGTCGTATCCGCTGTGGAACTTCTGCCGGTAGTGGCTGAAGTTGACGCAGCTGTCGCACACGAGCCACTTCGACAGCGCGTTCACCACCGAAGCGCCCACGCCGTGCAGGCCGCCGGAATAGGCGTATGCGTTGTTGTTGAATTTTCCGCCCGCATGAAGGCGCGTGAAGATTACCTCCACGCCGGAAACGCCGAGCGTCGGATGCGGATCGACAGGCATACCGCGGCCGTTATCCTCGACGGATGCGGAGCCGTCCTTGCAAAGCGTGACGCGGATTTCATTGGCGTAGCCGCCCATCGCCTCGTCCATTGCGTTGTCCACAATTTCCCACAGCAAATGGTGCAGACCGCGCGTGCCGGTGGTGCCGATGTACATGCCCGGACGCATCCGGACGGCTTCAAGCCCTTCGAGCACCTGTATGTCTTTTGATCCGTATTCTTTCGCCATTACAGAAGTTCATCCCCCATGAAGCAATTCGGCATCCGCCGCTTGTGTTCGCTGCGCGCGTGATAGCGCTCAATGATGGCGCGGTCGTGCTCCGTCGCCTCGCCCGTGCGCAGATATTTTTCAATGGCGGCGTAGGAAACGCCCATTTCCTTTTCGTCCGTCTGGCCTTCGTACAGGCCGGCGCTGGGCGCCTTTTCGATGATCGAATCCGGCGCGCCCAGATAGCGGAGGAACTCGTAAACCTCGCTGACATACAGATCGGCGATGGGGTTTACGTCATAGGCGCCGTCGCCCCACTTGGTGAAATAGCCCATATAATTCTCGCACCGGTTGCCCGTGCCCACAACGAGACGATTCTCCTTTGCGGCGATGGCGTAAAGCGTCGTCATTCTCAGGCGCGGCGCGATATTGGAAAGTGCGGCCGTCGGAAGGGTTTCCTCGCCGCCGAGCAGATCCGTCAGCGCCCTGCGCGCGGCGGTCAAATCGACGGTGCGCGTTTCAATGCCGAATTTCTCGGCGACCTTCAGCCCGTCGGCCATGTCGGAACCAAAGTTCTGCTTCGACGCGCAGGGCAGAATCACGCCCACCGTGTCCTCGCACGCGGCTTTGCAGAGAATGCCTGCAAGCGCGCTGTCCTTGCCGCCGCTGTTGCCGATGACGAACCCCTTCGCGCCGCTTTCCTTCAGCGCATTTTGCAGAAACGCCACACGGCGCTGTTTTTCGGCTGCGTAATCTCTCATGCAACACCCCTCCTTTGATACATAACGGATTAGTATAGCATTTTTTCTTCTTTTCTGTCAAACCTGCGCGCCCGCCGCACGGGCGCAAAAAGCCCCGCCGTCCGCAGGCGCGGAAGGCGGGGCGTGCCGAAAAAAGCGGCGGGGTCGTTTTTATTTGCGCACGATGGGCCGGATATATTTGAAATACTGCTCGGGGTTGAAGTAAAAATACATCACCCTGCCGGGCGTTTCGGTGTCGAGCCGGCAGCCGGCTTCTTCGTAGTCGAATTCCTTCATCGCCGCCTCGATTTTTTCCTCAACGGTGCGGCACTCCTGCTCATAGTCGAACGGCCCGTGCTCAAAGACAACATACTCGCCCTCGGGCACGTCGAGCAGCTGCATCTGCGGCGGCGTTTCTCCGCCGTAATCGGCGGGAAGGCGCACGCCGTAGCATTCCGCGCGATGATAGCCCCAATCGCACACGCGGCCCTTCGGGTCGTTGATGTAGCCCATGATCTGCCCGGCAAAGCTGTTCTCGTCGCTGCCGCCCTGATCATCGAGCTTGCCGCGGATGCTGTCGAGCAGGCCGCAGATCGTCTCGCAGTCCTGTCCGGGGATTTTGCTCTGACACTGCCAGAAGTCCCAGTAGCCGTTGCTCTCGTAGTTTTTCACATGCAGGAATTTATGCGCGGGAATGGTGACAAAATAAATCTTGACGTTTTCCGGCGATTTGATCATTCCGATTTCTCCCAGCCCTAAAAAGTAACGGTCGAACGGATGGATCTTTGTGCGCAACACAACGGGGCGCGGGGTTTTCCGATAGGCGCTCGGGGTCACGCCGTATGCGTCGCGAAAGGCGCGCGTGAAAGCCTCGTGCGAAGAAAACCCATAGTCGAGCGCGATATCCATCAGGCTTCGCGCGCTGTCGCGCACTTCCTTGAGCGCAAAGGCGAGCCTTCTGCGGCGCATGTAGTCGCGCAGCGACATCCCCGAAATCTCCCGGAATTTCCGCGTCATGTGAAACGCGGAATATCCCAGCGTCCCGGAAAGCCGCTGAAGCGTCAGCGCCTCGTCGTCGTGCCTAAGAATGCAGCTGTCAATCTCATCCACCGCCGTCTGAATCAGCCTGCGCCATTCGTACACGCGCATCCCTCCGTTTTTTTGCCGTTCCGCGCTTATTATAGGCGCGCCGGAGAACGCTCGCTTGATTCTTGTTGCTGTTTTTTCCGGTAAATGCCGCAATAGGGGTTGTCGTCCTCCGGCGGCGCGATGCAGACCAGCTCGCCGCGCGCTTCCATCGCCTTCAGGCGCAGAAAAATCGTGCGGTCGCTCACGCCGGGCAGCGCGCTCAGCGTCCGCCCGATGACGACTGCGAGAACGAACTCCCCCTGCGGAATGCTGCGGCGAATCGCAAAATCGTAAAAATCTTCGGGCACGCTTGTCACCCGGCCGTTGAGAAACGCGCGCAGGGGCGCGTTTTCCTCGCGCAGCATACGCCATTTCAGCGCATACGCCGCGCGCTCCGAGGGCGCAAGGCGCTTCGTCTCCCGCGCCGCCGCGCCCAGCCTTTCGGGCGGGATATCGCCGCCCCCGCGGTATTCTTCGAGCGCGTCGCTGCGCGTCTCCCCGACGGGCAGCGTTACCACGGAAACCGGCGCGTCAGCACCCGCAAAAAAATCGCACAGAAAATACAGCCCGCACAGATCGCCCGGGTCGTGCGGAAAAACCCACGCGCGCACAGGCTCGCCGGCGCGCTTGGCTTCCTCCAGCCGGCGCATTGTCGCGGCGTTTTCGCGCGTCAGCGTCTCCGCGACGGACGGAAAATCGCCGAAAAGCGCGCGCAGCGTTTCGCCGCGCTCAGGCAGATCGGACAGCGCGCCGAAATCGAGCGCGAGCGTCAGCGGCCGCACGTCGTCCGGCGAAATGCCGAGCGTTTCTCCCGGCCACGGCTTCGGCCTGCGCGCTTCGCGCAGCGCCGCCGCGCGCTCCCCGCGCGTTCCGCCGATCACGGCGGCGGCTCCCTGCAGGGGCTGGCCTTTTTTCATGAGCGCGGCAAATTTCAAGCTGCCGGCCATGCTCTCGCTGAAACAAAGCTCCGTCATGGGTTCGTCGCCCGGAGATATTTCGTCGCATTGGCGACGCCTTCCTCGGCGCAACTGCGCGCCGACGCGCCGTCCATCAGCGCCCGCGCGATGCCGGCGGCCATTGCGTCGCCCGCGCCCGTCGCGTTGCGCACGGACAGCTTCGGCGCGGGCACCAGCCCCGCTTCGCCGTTTCCGGCAAAATACACGCCCTCGCTGCCCATCGAAATGAACGCGCGCTTCACGCCCGCTTCCAGCAGCCGCGCCGCCGCGCGGGCGGGGTCAGTTTCGCCGGAAAGATAGCGCGCCTCCATCAGGTTCGGCTTGATCGCCTCCAGCCGCGGCAGCATCGGCCGCACCCGGTCGGCCTTTGCGCAGCTGACCGGATCGACCAGCAGCGGCGTTTGCGCGCGCGCCGCCAGCGCTTCAAGCGTTGCGGCAGGCAGGTTTGCGTCCACGACGCACAGCGCCGCGGCGTTGATGGCGTCCATGGGCAGCCGCTCAGGCGTGAAGGCGTCCATGAGCTTCATGGCGTTGATGGCGGCGGCCATGTCGCCGTTTTTCTCGTGGATGCTCAGGTAATAGCACGAGCTTCCGTTCAGGCGCACCGCATGATTCAGGCCGATTTTTTCTTCGGCGCAGCGCGCCGAAAGCAGATACGCAACCGCGTCGTCGCCTATGACGGTCACAAGCTCCACCGGCACGTCCAGCTCCGCCAGCCGCGCGGCGATGTTGTGTCCCACGCCGCCCGTGCGCATGGTCACCGTTCCGATGTTGCTGTCGTGCGCGCGCAGCTCGCCGTCCGGCACGCCGCATATGTCAAAATTCAGTCCGCCCGTTACAATCGCGTTTTTCATCGGCGTTTGTTTCCTTTTCATAATGATAGAGATCCGGCAGGAATATTTTTCTCCGCACCTGCCGTGTTTCCCTTCCCGCTTTACATTTTCTCCGCTTTTTGCTACTATAAGGGCAACAGATAACGATCGTCACAGAAAAAGAGAAGGAGAATGAATCGCTGATGTATACGGGCAAAAACATCCTGGTCGGACAGTCGGGCGGCCCCACGGCCGTCATCAACGCAAGCCTTGCGGGCGTGCTGTCCGCCGCCCGCGAAACGGGCGCGGAAAAGATTTACGGAATGCGCTACGGAATGCAGGGGCTGCTCGAGGGGCGCATTGTCGATCTTTCGCCGCTGATCACTGAGAAAAACCTTTCCCTGCTTAAGAAAACGCCGTCGTCCTATCTCGGCTCGTGCCGCGTGAAGCTCCCCCTGCCGGAGGACAAGCCCGAGGTCTACCAAAACCTCTTTGCCTCCCTGATGGAAAAGGATATCGGCGCGGTGTTCTACATCGGCGGCAACGACTCCATGGACGCCGTATGCAAGCTGAGCAGCTACGCCGCGAGCGTCGGCAGCCCCATCCGCTTCGTCGGCGTGCCCAAGACAATCGACAACGATCTCGCCTTCACCGACCACACGCCCGGCTACGGCAGCGCTGCGCGCTATATCGCGCGCGTGACGCGCGAAGTCGTCCTTGACGCGCTGGTCTACGATCAAAAGCGCATCACCATCATCGAAATCATGGGGCGCGACGCGGGCTGGCTGACCGGCGCGGCCGCGCTGGCATGGGGCGAAAACCACATCGGCCCCGATTTCCTCTACCTGCCCGAAACCCCGTTCGACATCGACGATTTCTGCGAGCGCGTCGTGGAAAAGCAAAAGACCAAGCGCTCGCTGGTCATCGCCGTCTCCGAGGGCGTGCGCACCGCCGACGGGCATTACGTCTGCGAGGCCACCGCGATGAACCCGGACTACAAAGACGCTTTCGGCCACCGCGACATCAGCGGCACGGCGCGCGCGCTGGGCGATCTTCTGGCGCTGCGCTGCGGCTGCAAGGCGCGCGCGGTGGAGATTAACGTTCTGCAGCGCTGCGCCGCGCATTTCGCGTCCCCCACGGACGTGCGCGAGGCGTTCGCCGCGGGCGAAGCCGCCGTCCATGCCGCCGCAGAGGGCCGCACGGGCGTGATGGTCGCCTTTGAGCGCATCGGAAACAACCCCTACGAATGCCGCCTCGTCCCGCAGGATATCGGCCTGATTGCAAATGCTGTGCGGCACGTGCCCGTCGAGTGGATCAAGCCGCACGGCGCGGGCATGACGGACGAGTTCCTCGACTATGTGCGCCCGCTCGCCAGCATGGAAGACGACGAAGCCGGGCTCCCCTTCCTTCCGTGATACAGGAGAAAAAATCAATGAACGCACTTTCCTCATGGGAAAAGCAGACGACGGCGCTTCAAAACGCCGTCGCCGCGCATTCCGCGCCGGAAGCCGCGCTTGCGGAATATCTGCGGGCAATGGACGCCGCGCGCAGCGAAACCATGGCCGCCCAGCCGGACGATTCTCTCCGGCAGGAGGCGGGTATCCTCTTTGAGCAGGCGAAGCAGGCGGCGCAGATTCTCACGGCGGTTGTGCCGCCGGATGATTTTCCGCGCCCTGCGCGGAAGAAAACCACCGTCCTTTCCGTGGCCGGCATGGCGGCGGCGTTTCTTGCGTGCGCGGCCAGCCTGCTGCAAGGGCAGTGGCTCGCCGCCGGGCTTTCCCTCGCGGCGGCGCTGTCCATGCTGCTGCCCGTCCTCAAAGACGGCGCGCAGACCGCCGCAAAGCCTTCCCGCGCCGTCATTGATGCAAACAGGCTTGCTGCCGCGGGCGGAGCGATGGCGCGCCGCATCGACGGCTATCTGGGCGATTTCGCCGCGCTGAACCGGCAGATTGCCGGAAACGCGGGCGCGTGCGATCCCGCCGCGCTGGCGCTGTGCCAAGAGCTGTGGGAAAGCCGCGGCGAAGGCCCCGACGCCGACAACCTCATAGCGGACAAAGCAATCGAATACCTTCTTGAAAAGAACGGCTGCGAGATGCGCCTCTATGACGGCTCGCACTCGCGCGATTTTTCCACGCTGCCCTCCCGCAGTGAGAACCGCACAATCCGCCCGGCCATCGTCGAGCGCGGAACGGGCGCGCTTGTGCTGCGCGGGCTGGCCGCCGTGAGGGAGGAGAACGCATGAAATATATCGGCTTCGACTTGGGCGACGGCGAAAGCTGCGCGGCGTATCTCACGCGCGAAAACGCAATCGAGCCGCGCATCGTTTCCATCTCCGGCAGCATGAGCTTTGTGTCGGCCGTGGCCGATTATCAGGGAGAGACGCTCGTGGGCTCCATGGCGCTTTCCACGGAGGGCGCGGAGAACGTGGCCGTCCGCTTCAAAAGCCGCGTGCGCACGCATCCGGACGAAGCGTTCGCCGATTTGCGCCGCTTTCTTGCGGGCGTAACGCTCCAGCTGAAAAACGCCGCGGAGCTGGAGCCTTTTGAAGAATGCAAGACGACGGTGGGCTGTCCCGCCGGGTGGAACGACGCGCTGCGCGAGCGCTATCGGGCGCTGTGCGAGGAAGCGGGGCTTCCGAACGTCACGCTCACGAGCGAATCGCGCGCGGCGTTTCTCTATGCGCGCAATGCCCGCGGCCTTGCCGCCGGCGAAGACTTCCTCACCGGAAGCACGCTCGTCATCGATATCGGCTCCTCCACGCTGGATTTCGCCTACGTCGTGGACGGCCGCGAGCACGGCGTCGGCACGTTCGGCGAGAACTATCTGGGCGGCGGCGTGCTGGATGAGTGCATCCTGCGGCAAGCCGTGGCCGAGCTGCCCGAGCCGGATCGCGCGAAGGTGGAGGACGTATTCCGCCGCAGCCCGACGTGGCGCAGCCACGCGCTCTATGCCGCGCGCCGCGTGAAGGAAACCTACTTCTCCGACGAGGAAAAATACGCGCAGACGCCCTGCGTGAGCCGCGTGCGGCTCTATTACGACGGCCGGCAGGAAATCGTTTTCCGTCTGACGCAGGAATCCGTGGGCCGGATGTGCCGGCTGCCCATCCCCGAGCTGCAAAACCGCTCCTTCCTCGCCAACCTGCAAGACGCACTCAACCGCGCGCGTCAGCAGACGGCGCAGAACCCGCCCTGCAAGCTGGTGCTGACGGGCGGCGCTTCGCGCATGGCGTTCTTCCGCGAAGCCTGCCGCGAGGCGTTCCCGGAGGCGAAGATGATCTGCTGCCCGGAGCCGGAGTTTTCCGTCGCGCGCGGGCTTGCCTACGCCGGGCGCACCGACGAGCTGCTGGAAGCGTTCCACGCGGAGATTCACGCCTACACGCAGAGCGACGCAGTCGAGCGCGCAGCGCGGGAAAATCTGCCGCTGCTGACGCAGAAGCTGTCCGCGCTGCTGACGAAGCTGATCGTCGAAACCGTCGCCGCGCCGGCGGCGGACGCATGGCGCAGCGGCGAACTGGCGACGCTCGCCGATATGCGCAGCCGCATCGAGCTGGAATCGCAGGCGCTGATGCGCCATGAAGACACGCGCGCGCAGATTTCCGCCGTCGTGGCGCAATGGCTGGCGGGCGTGCAGGAGAAATTGCAGCGCGACGTGGACGACGTGTGCATCCGCTGCCAGATCCCGTGCGAAATGATGCTGCTGCCGCCGCCCGATCTGCGGCCGGAAACCGCGCTGTCCGTGGGCGGCAAGCTCGATTTCGACGCGGTGACGACGGCCGAAGCGATCATCGGAGCGGTTGTGGCCGCAATTCTTGCGGCGCTGTGCGGCGGCGCGGGACTTGCGCTGGTTGCGGAAGGCCCGCTGGGCATCGTGGCGGGCGCGGCGATCGGCGTCGTTGCGGCGCTGCTGGGAAAACCGGCCGTCGAATCGCTGCTGATGCGCGTCAATCTGCCCACGCTGATGCGCAAAGCCCTGCCCAAGGACGCGCTGCTTTCGCCGCGCAGCCGCGGCAAAATGGAAAAGGCCATGGCCGGAGCGCTCGCAAAAAACGAAGCGTTCAGCGAAACCATCATCACGGACGTCGCGCAGGAGCTGGACGCGTTCATCGAGCGGCTGGCCGCCAAAACGGAAATCCGGCTGAACTAAAGCCGTGCGGCGCCGGGGCATTTCACGGGAATATTTTCAGGGCGGCTGACGCCGCCTTTTTTGTTTGCG
>CAZKJW010000008.1:38554-40181 GCA_964553125.1 uncultured Oscillospiraceae bacterium | reverse complement strand
GCTTTTCTGTCGTTTTCTTTTTTTGCTACTTGCTTCGCCTAATTGCCTTGGTGCGAGTAAGCGTATTCTTTTGCCACCTAAAAAAACGGCAGTACGTGCCGCACCATCAAGGCGGTCTCCCCGCTGCCGGTCACTCCGCTCCAAATCATCATGCGCTGTTTCTGCCCCGCGCTGCGCAAGGAAACCCTCAAGTGAGAATACTCTCCACAAGCAAAACCTCTGCCCGTTTTTCGCCGACTCGGAAAAATCAAAAAAGCTGTTGACAGACGCGCCCCGATATGTTAGAATCCAAGTCAGTTAAAGGCTCTTAACTAAAATCTGGTCGAGCTATTTTTTAAGCACATCAGTTAATCATCTTTAACCATGAAAGGAACGGCTTCATGAGCACGCGTTTTGAGGAAACCCTGATCCGCCACTGCGCCGCAACGCTTGCCGGGCACAAATGCGCCAGCCTTTTCTCGTATCGCACGCAGGAAAGCGAGTCTTTGGAAGAAAACCTCATCGACGTCAGCCGCCTTTTCGCAGAGAAGGGCGTGCGCGTCCGGCTTCTCAAGCGCTGCGAACAGAGCGCGCTGATCTACGTCTTCCGTCCGCGCCGGCTGGAAGCGCTGCTGTGCGAAAGCGACGTCCGCGCATTTCTCGCCTCCTGCGGCTATCACAATTTTTCGCTGAACGTGTGCCTGTCGCAGCTTGCCGGAAACATCCGCTGCGGCGAAGCGTTCCCGCACGAGATCGGCGTGTTCCTCGGCTATCCGCTGTCCGACGTCATCGCCTTTATCGAGCACGGCGGAGACGGCTGCCTTTGCCAGGGGTGCTGGAAGGTCTACGCCGACGCGGACGAAGCGCGCCGCGTGTTCGCGCTGTATCAGAAATGCCGGGAGGTCTATCTGCGCTGCTTCCGCCGCGGCTTCGGCGTCTCCCGGCTGACCGTCGCCGCCTGAATGAAACCAGCAAACCAAGGAGGGCTGCTTTTTATGAAACGCCATCTCATCAACAAACTCGTGGGGCTTGCCGGCGCGCTCGCGTCTGTCGGAATCGGCTGCGCGATTTCCAGCTTCTCGCGCCTGCTGTAACAGCGCCCTTCCCTCATTTCGGGTTTCCGGAAAACATGGCAAGACCGCCGCCTTTGCCAAGGACAGCGTTCCATCCCCGCTGTCGGCGCTTCCCCCGGCGGCGTCTTGCTCCCATTCGCCGCCCTGCGGCGAAAAAATCAGCATCCGCGCCGCATTCCGATGAAGCAATGTCGCCCAGCCATCGAGGTTCCTCCATCGCGCGGCCGCGCCGGGCTTTGCAGCATGTTTTTCCTGATTCCATAGCGCCGCGTCCTCAGGACGCGGTTTCTTTTTTGCCCGGCTCCCCGCCCTGCTCAGAAAACGCGCAGCGCAAGCATATACGCCGCCGTTCCCAGCGCGATGCTCGGGAATGTTTTGTGCTTCCACAGATAACTCGCGGCAACGACCGCCACGCCGATGCACTGCGGCACGCCCGCGCGCAGCGGCTCGGCCACGGCGCCCTTGAGACAATACACCACCAGCACCGCCATAATCGCGGACGGCAGCGCCTGCCCGAGCCGCGCAAGCCACGTGGGCATCGGCCTCTCCCTGCCCCAGAAAAGAAACGGCAGCGC
>CAZKJW010000008.1:8736-38454 GCA_964553125.1 uncultured Oscillospiraceae bacterium | reverse complement strand
ATCAGGATGACGACAAACAGCGCCGTCATGCAGAAATCGATCCCTTCCAGATTCCACGGGATCAGCCGGCTCAGCAGGCTTCCCAGCGCCGTGCCGACGACCCAGTAGCTTTTGCTCAGCACCGCCGTATAGAACATCACGTCGTGCCTGCGCGGATGATCGGGCGCAAGGCTACAGTTGATCGCGTAGGTTTCATCCGTCATGGTGCAGATCATATAGGGCTTGCGCCGCCCCATTCGGCTGAAATCCTCCATAAACGTCAGCGCGTAAAAAACCTGACGGCTGTTCATCATCAGCGCCGTCAGCACCATCGTGCCGAGCGGCGCATCCGCCGCAAGGAATGAAATCAGCACAAACTGATACGCGCCGGTATACACCGTCAGGCTGATCAGCGGCGCAAGATACCACGGAAAGCCCGCGTTCTGCATCATCAGGCTGTACGCCATGCTGACAAACGCATAGCTGCACAGAACGGGCACGGAGCGCGCAAACGCTTCCTTCAATGCTTCTCGCTTCATGGACGGCTCCATTCATTCTGAAATTTTTTATGGGGATTATCTTATCCCCCGCCGCGCGCCTTGTCAATGCAGGAAACGCGGCGGCTTTCAAAAAAAGAGCTGCGCAGCCCGCCGCGGCGCGTTCTCCGGGCTTGCTTTTGCCCCGCTCCTTCCCTTATAATGGAGTATCACCGTTTGAATCGGAGGAATTGCCATGAATGAAAACAAACGCCCGTTTCCCGGGATTGAGCTTCATCTTCATCTGGACGGCGCCATGACGCCGGAAATGCTCCTGCAGCTTGCCGCAATCGACGGCGTTTCCCTTCCGGCGGATACGCCGGAAACGCTTGAGCCATTCGTAACGGTCGATGAAACCTGCACGAGCCTTGTCGATTATCTCAACCGCTTCGACGTGACGCTGCGCGTCATGCAGTCTGCGCGCACCGTTTCCGAAGCCGTGCGGCTGCTGCTCTGCCGCCTCGCCTCGCAGGGAACGATCTATGCGGAAATCCGCTTTGCGCCGCAGCTGCACCGGCAGCGCGGGCTGAGCCAGCGCGAAGTCGTGCAGGCGGCGCTCGACGGCCTCAACGCCGGGCTTTCGGAAAACCCCGGAATGCGCGCGCAGCTGATTCTGTGCTGTATGCGCTTAGACGACAACAAAGAAGAAAACATGGAAACCATCCGAATGGCGAAGGAGTTTCTCGGCAAAGGCGTCTGCGCGTGCGACTTGGCGGGCGGCGAAATCGGCCATCCGGCAACGGCTTACGCGGACGTATTCGCGCTGGCGACCGTGCTCGGCGTGCCCTACACCATCCACGGCGGTGAGGCGTGCGGCCCCGAAAGCGTGCGCGAAGCGCTGGAGATCGGCGCATGCCGCATCGGGCACGGCGTTCACGCCATCGAGGACGAAGCGCTGATGACGCTGCTTGCCGAAAAAAAGATCCCGCTGGAAATGTGCCCCACGAGCAACCTGCACACCAAGGCCGTGCGCAGCCTTGCCGAATACCCCGTGCGCGAGTTCCTGCGCCGCGGCATTCGCGCCACGCTGAACACGGACAACCCCGGCATTTCCCGCACGACCAACGAGCAGGAATTTTCCGCGCTGGCGCGCGAGGCTGGCCTGACCGCCGACGAAACGCGCACCCTGCTGCACAATGCAGCCGACGCGGCGTTCCTGCCCCCTATCGAGCGCGAAGCGCTGAAGGCGCTCATCGACGAACGGCTGTAACGCAAAAAAGCCGCATCCGCATTGCACTCAGGCTGCTCCGGCGAAATTTCTGCCGGAGCTTTTTTCTTGAAAACGCGGCTTTGCACGCCTCTATCGCGCGACTGCCTCGTATGTTCTATGACGATTTTTTTGAAACCCGCCACAGTTCGTTCATTTTTCGGTCAAAAAAGCCTGCTATACTTGACCCCATCCGAAACAGAAAGGAGCGTGAACTCCAACGGAAGCACTTACCAAGCCTCAGCTTCGTCACGAATGGAAGCATCTGATTTCGCCGGCAGACCGCATGGCCCTCATCCACCGTCTCAGCGCGGTGGCCAAGCCGGAGCCATACCATCCCGGCGAGTATCTGATTCGGAGTCTTTACTTCGACAATGCTTATGATAAAGCGCTTCAGGAAAAACAGGACGGCTATGAAAACCGCGAGAAATTCCGCATCCGCTTCTACGACGGAAACACTGACTTTATCCGTCTGGAAAAAAAGAGCAAGTTCAACAAGCTCTGCGGCAAGCAGCAGGCGCGCGTGACAAAGGCGCAGGTCGAGCAGCTGCTTTCGGGCAAAATTGAGTGGCTGCTGGAAACGGGAGACCCGCTGCACGCGGAACTTTATGCAAAGATGCGCAGCCAGCTGCTTCGTCCCCGCGTGATTGTGGACTATAAGCGCCGCGCATTCGTCTACCCGCCTGGAAACGTCCGCGTGACGCTCGATTACGATGTGCGTTCCTGTCTCAACGCCACGGCGATGTTCGCGCCGGATCTGCCGCGCGTCGCAGCGGATTTCAGCAACCCAATCATTCTGGAAGTGAAGTACGACGCGTTTCTTCCGGACATTATCCGCGATCTGGTGCAGCTCGGCGACACGCAGACCGGCTCGTTCTCCAAATACGCGGCCTGCCGCCTTTTATACTCCGACATCGATTAACACGCCAAAGGAGGACCCTTCATGACTTTCAACGATATTTTCAAAAGCAGCTTCCTTGAACAATCGACCTCGTTCTCCCTGACCGATACCCTCATCGCGCTGGCGCTCGCCTTTGCGCTGGGGCTTTTCATCAACGAAGTCTACCGCAAAACTTATCGCGGCGTCATGTTCTCGCAGAGCTTCGGCGTGACGCTCATGGCGCTGACAATGATCACCGCGCTCGTCATCGAAGCGGTCACTTCCAATGTGGTGCTGTCGCTCGGCATGGTCGGCGCGCTGTCGATCGTCCGCTTCCGCACGGCGATCAAGGAGCCGCTGGATATCGCATTCCTTTTCTGGGCCATCGCGGGCGGCATCGTGCTCGGCGCGGGGCTGATTCCGCTGGCCATCATCGGCTCGGTCATCATCGGCGTGGTGCTGCTTGTTTTCGTCAACAGGAAAAGCAACGAAACGCCCTATGTGCTCGTTCTCCAGTGCGATTCGGACGCCTCTGAATCAGCCGCGCTGGCGCGCGTGGAAGAAAGCGTAAAGCGCTACATCATCAAGTCCAAGACGGTCGGCGCGGAGGGCATTGAACTGACCGTTGAAATCCGCGTCAAGGACGCTGCCGCAAAGTTCGTCAACGAACTTCTCGCGGTGGACGGCGTCCGGCATGCGACGCTTGTGAGCTATAACGGGGAGTATATGTCGTAAAAAAAGCGCGGCGCATTCGCTGCCCGCCAAAAAAGCAAATTGCCCCTGCCATCTCCTTCACCGGAAACGGCAGGGGCAGTTTTTTTCTTAGGCGCAGTGCCGCCGCACGCGCTTTTTCAGCCGGAGATGTACCACATCCATTCCATCCGCGTGATCAGGCCGCCCTCGCTGTAATAGCTCAGCTCCAGCCATGCGCCCGTCTCCAGATGATAGTAATAGCCGATATGATACGCGCCCTCGCTCAAGCGCGTAAGAATTCCCAGCGCGCCCGTGTTCGTCATGTTCAGCGTGTAAAGGTTGCGCACGCCCTTGGTGTTCTCCTCGCCGCCCGCATCGCGGAAAGCGGAAAGCACATCCTCCACGCGCATCCCGATGCCCGTCGAGCGCGGCCCCTGCATGTTCGGCGAGCTTGTTGAAAGCTCCACCAGCACGGGATCCTTGCCGTTCTGCTTGTCCAGAAAAACCGCATAGCCCCACGCATAGTCCAGCCGGGTGTATACGCCCAGATCGTCGTATCCGTCGCTCCGCGTCGCGTTCGGCTGGCCGTAGGTGGAAATGAATTTCTCCTGCGTAGTGCTGTTGAGCGCGAGCTTGTCGATTTTGTCAGACTCCTTGAACGCCGTGCCCGCGTTGCCCTTGCACACATACTCAATGGACATCTCGTTGGAAACCTTGCCCTCGCTGTTGACCGCGATTGCGCGCACGTTCGTTTTGCCCACGCGCAGCTGAATCGGCTCTGAATAGAGCTTCGATTCGATCGTCGGCGCAGTGCCGTCGATGGTGTAGTAGATCACGCAGTCCTTGCCCGCGCGCAGGGACACCGTGCGCACGCGGTCGTAGGTGCCGGATTGCAGGTTCGATTTCGGCGCGTCCGGCGTGGGCTTGTTGACAATATACGTCTGCGTGTTCACATTGCTGATGAAATCATCCTTGACGGCGATCATCGCAATTCGCCACGTGCCCTCCTCCAGATAGATCGGCTCCGAATATGCAAGCCCTTCTTCCAGCGGGCTTCCGCCGTTGATCGTGTAATAAATCGCCGCGCCCTCGTCGGCTGTGATCGTCAGCTCAAACTCCTCGGCGAAGCTGCCGCCCAGCACGGAAACCGACGGCGTCGCAGGCCGAAGCTGCTTTTGCAGCGAAGTGAAATACGAATCGCCCGTATTCTCAATCGCCATGCCGATGCACTGCATCGCCTCGTAGTTGCGGCCGTCCTCCAGCATCCGCTCAATCAGGTAGCGGTACGATTCCGGATAGTTCGGCCATTTCCTCGCCGCTTCCATATAGGCAAGCTCGGCGCGCTCCGTCTGGCTCGTCGCCGTGTACGCCTTGCCCAAATCGATCAGCGTCTCCAGATCGTCTGGGTTTTTCGTCTGCGCGATTTCCAGCGCCTGCACCGCGCGGGTGATCGAGCCCGCGTTCATGTATTCGCGCCCCAGCCGGTGATACGCCTCGGCGGTCGTATCCCATCCCATCCGCGCGCAGAAGGTTTGCCCCGTCGACGTGCCCGTAAGGAAAAACCGAATGGCGACCGTGAGAAGCGCTACGGAAACAAACGTCACAAGCAGCAGCACAATCCAGTTCCGGCTCGCATACTCGGAATGCTCCGGCTCAATCGCCTGATAGCGATGTCTGCGCACCATGCGGATTTTCTCGTTGCTTTCGGCAGCCGCCGCGCCCTCCGCGTCGTGCGAAGGCCGCTCCTCCTGCCTGTCCGGGCGGGAAGCCGCCGCGCTCTCGCGCCGTTTTCCTTCTTTGTGGGCGGCGGAAGCGGTCTGCGATGCGGGTCTGGAGGCGCTTCGCGCCGAACCGGACGCGCGCGTTTCTGCGCTCTGCGCCCGACGCACAGGCGCGGCAGCGGGCGCTTCCGCCGGCTGCTCCGGCTCCTCGTGCGAAGGCGCAGCCGCGGCCTTCCGATCCAGCTCGCGCGGCAGCGTCGAAACGCGGCGCGCGGGGCGCTTCCACGGATTGTCCGCATGGCGGTCCGGCGTTTTTCCGGACTCCTCCGGCGCTGAAATGAGCGCGCCGCAGCGCGGGCACTTCTCATGCCCCTCCGTCAGCAGCACGCCGCAATTCTTACAGATCATCCGCATCCTCCCGGGTTATCCCATCCTGCGCAGCGATTCATAGTCGGGGTCGCCGCTGAAATCGCGCTCGTCCGGCGCTTCGCCGCCAAGCGCTTCAATGGCATTGCGCACCTCGATATAGTCCAGATAGCCAAGCTCGCGCCTGTTCAGCGCGTCCAGCAGCGCGGGAATTGCCCGCGCGTCCCCCAGCTTGCCAAGCAGCGACGCAAAAAGCGCCACATGCTCTTCCTCGCGCAGGAAGCGTTCCATCGTCAGGCGGTAGGTCGTTTCATTGCCCGGGAAGTTGCAGAGGATATCCAGCAGCGTTTCCTGCGCCGCGTCGCTCGCGCCCTCGTATACTTCCAGCGCCTTGCGCTCGGCAAGTTTGCCCATCGACACAAGCGCTTCCGCGGCCATATCGGCGCGCTCGTCGTCCGGCTCGCGCTGCAGAATCCAGCGGATATACAGATCCGCCGGCTCGTGACTTTCCAGCTCGGTCAACAGCGAAATCGCCGTCATCACCGCTTCCTCCGGCGCCGTCTCGTCGCGCAGAACGCCCACCAGCGCGCGCTCCGCATCCTCGCTCAAATCCGTCAGCCGATCCATCAGCAGGTCCGGCACCGGCACGTTCTCCATGAAATAGCTCATCATCCATTCGCACAGCATGAACGCGTCGTCGTACTGCATGAAGTAATCGCACGGGCGCACGCCGCCCAGCCACTGCGCCGGAAGGTGCAGCCATTCTTCATAGAGCGCGGGCATTTCTTCTTCCATGCGGTCGACGTTGTTGCCGTATTCCGCCGCATGTTCGGTAATCCACTCATGCTCGTATTGCTCAAATTGTTCGTCAAAATTGATACATTCCATTGCCCGTAACCTCCCTCGCCAGCTGCCGCGCAATGCGTTCCAGCCTGCGCCGCTGCGGTTCTTTCTCCGAAAGGCTCACGCCGCCCCCGGTCATCATGCGATAAGCCAGCGCCACCGTTTTCATGCGAACCGGCGTGGAAGCCAGCTCGCTTCTGCGCGCCGAAGCATCGCATAGCGCGCGCAACAGACGGATTTCATTTTCGTCCGCCGCCTTTACGCGGCGTTTCGCCGCGGCGAAAAACGCCTTGCCGTGCGCCTCGCGCGTTTTTTGCGGCACGCGCGAAACCTGCACGATCGACATTCTCCCGCCGACAACCACGTAAAACGGCCCCTGCACGTCCATCACGCACAGCGCCGCAAGCGCCTCGTGCTTGAGGCCGTCCTCGGCCGAAAGATCCGAAAGCACGCCCAGCAGAAGCGACTTTGCCTTTTCGCCGCGCAGCGCCAGCAGCACGCGCACGGCGGCCTTTGCTACGCCCGCTTCGTCGCTCTCCAGCGCCCAGCGCACAAGCGCCTCCAGCCCGTCGTCCGGCATTTCGCCGTCCAGCCGCGCCTGAAGCGTCTCGACGCCCTCCTCCACCATTTGCCGCAGCATCCCGAGCCGCCGCAGCGTTTCCTCCAGCGGCAGCCGGCAGTTGTACGGCATCTTCTCCGGCGGCGCGTCCGATTCCGCCTGACGCAGCCGGTATTCCGCCACCGCGTCCATGGGATTGATCCTGCGTATCAGCTTCCAGCTGCGCACAGCCCGCTCGCGCTGCCCGTCGTTGTAGGCCGCGCACGCCAGCAGGTGCAGCAGCTCGTCGGAATACGGCGCGTCCTCCTCGGTTTCGCGCAGCACGCGAAGCATCACGTCCGGCGCGTCCATCTCGCACGCCGTGTGGCACACGAGCATCGCCTCGTCCTCGGTCTGCGCGGCGGCAGCCGCTTTTTCAAGGAAACCGCGCGCCGTGTTTTTCGAGCCGAGCGTATAAAGCGACGCCGCCATGGCGCATATGGCGCGCACGTCGGATTTGTCGTCGTGCAGCGCTTGCCGTGCCGCCTGAACGGCCGCCTTCGCGTCGCCCTCTGCGACGAGCGCAAACGCCAGAAGCGATTTCGCCGCGCTGTTTCTTCCGCTCACGGCAAGCGCGCGGCCGATCAGCCGCACGGCAAGCGCCGGTCTGTCGGCGTCCAGCGCAGGCAGCGCGCGTTCCAGCCGTTTTTCGGCGCGCTTGAGCGCGGCCGCATCGCCGTCCTGCGCGGTTTCGCAATCCTCAATCAGCTCCACCGCGTCGGGCGCCCACTCGCCGTCGGGATAATCGTGCAGATACATCACAGCCAGATCGCGCGCGCAGTCCGCCATGCCGAGCGACATCATATTGCAGGCCGCGCCGAAAAGACACTGCTCGCCCACCTTCGGGCTGGTGATTCGCGGAATCAGCAGCCGGTTGGAAAGCGAGTAGCACTGCATCGACGCATACGCCTCCGCAAGGGCAAGCGCCGTCTCGTCATTGTCCGGCTCCTGCACGAAGGAGCGGCGCAGAAGTTCGAGCGCCTGCAAATCATTGCCCTGCGCCGAGTGTTTTCCTGCAAACCGCTTCAACGTCTGCGCGCTCTGCGCAAAAGGCAGAAGCTGCCCCATCGTTTCGTTCTGCATCCGGCTCTCCTGAAAAAATGTTTTAGCGGCGCAAGCGCCTTTTCGGGCCGCCCGCGCCACGCTCTATTCTATCGGAAAAACGCGCGGTCATTCTGCCGGCGCGTCCGGCTTGGCCGCCTCCAGCAGCTTCTCAAGCTCCTCCGTGCTGAAGTGGTGCTTCTCATGGCAGAAGTTGCAGACCAGCTCCGCGCCCTCGCCGTCGTCGATGATCTCCTGCAGCTCGCCGCGGCCGAGGGAAATCAGCGCCTTTTCCATGCGGCTGCGGCTGCAATCGCACGTATAGCAAAGCCCCTCAACCTCCAGCAGGCGCGGCTCCATGCCCTCAAAGCACGCCTCGAAGAACGCCTCCAGCGGATACTGCATCAGCTGCGCGCTGATATCGCCGAACAGCATCGAGCGCGTTTCCAGCTCCTGAAGCGTTTCCTCCTCGCAGCCGGGCAGCGGCTGAATCAGCACGCCGCCGGAAGAAATCACCTTGCCTTCGCTCACCAACACGCCCAGCGCGCACAGCGTCGGCTGCTGCTCGGAAACGGCGCAGTAATACGCCACGTCCTCGCCCACCTCGCCGCTCTGCAGCTCCGTCTGGCCCACGTAAGGCTCGCGCATTCCCAGATCGCGCACCACCGTGAGCGTTCCGTCCTTGCCGAGCGCGCCGCCCACGTCGAGCTTGCCGTTTTCCTTGAGCGGCAGTTCCGTGCGCGGATGATCGACATACGCCTTGAGCGTGCGCCCATGCGCCGCCACAACGAGCGCGCCCGCAGGGCCGCCGCCCTTGAGCGTCATGGTCAGGTTCGTCGAATCGGGATCGTCGGCCGCCGCCGTCAAAAGCGCAGCGGCGCTGACACCGCGTCCCAGCGCGGCCACGCAGACGTTTGAAGCGTCGTGCGTGCGGCGGCAAAGCTCCGCCATGGACGTCGTATCGCAGATCAGCACGCGCACCTGCCCATCCCTGAGCGTTCCGCGCAAAAGTCTTCCCATTGCAGCCTGATTCATTTTTCAACCTCCCGCACCGCCGGTTTGAGCGCGGCGAAGAAAATCCGCTCCGCCCGTTCTTCCGGCGCATTCAGCCCCTTCTCGCCAAACGCGCGCGCGCCGACGAACCCCGCCGCACCAAGCGCCGCAAAGATTTCATCCGTCTCATACGCGCGCTGGAAATGCGTCTCGTCGCAGCGGACATAGCGCTCGTCCGGCTGGCGGACGAACACGGACAAATCCATCTGCACGACGCGCGATTCCGCATCGTATGTGTTCTGCCAGAGATACGCAGCCTCGCGCCCATCGCCGCCGAGCAGATGATTGCCCAGCGTATGCTCGATTTTGTAGGCGCTGGAAATATCAAAGAAGATTCCGCCGCCCGGCTTCAGGGCCGCATAGGCGGCCTGAAAAAACTGCGCCGCGTCGCCCTTTTCCGTAAGGTAGTTTACCCCGTCGCACGCGGAAAACACCGCGTCCACCCGCCGGGGCAGCTCCAGCGCGCGCATATCCTGCCGGATAAACGGCACCTGCAGGCCGCGCTTTCTGGCGTTTTCGCCCGCGATGCGCAACATGTCCTCTGAAATATCCAGGCCGGTCATGGCGATTCCCCGCTCGGCCAGCCGGAGCGTCACCGCGCCGGTTCCGCACGCGCACTCCGCCGCGCGGCGCACGCACACGCCCATTTCCGCGGCAAGTTCAAGGTAGCGCGCCGTCCATGCGTCGTAATCGACGTCGGCCATGAGGCAATCATACGCCCGCGCAAATCCGCCATACATCATTCGTCCTTACCGTCCTGCTGCGGCTGCGGCATCGTGGGATCGATTTCATAATCGTCCTCCGTCGTCTGGCGAAGCCCCATGCCCGTCGGCGCGCCCTCGATGTGCGGGTTGATGTACTTCTCGCAGACCGCGTTCGCATACGCGCTGAAAAGGAACCTGTCAAACGCAAAGCCAAAGAGCAGATAATACACGACGGCGACCAGCAGCACATAGCCCGTAATCTGCGGGATGAACAGCAGCATCAGGAACGCGAGAATTACAAGCCAGAGCGAGCAGATCCGCACGCCGAACGCAAGCGGCAGCTTGCCGATGGTCATCACGATCGCGTTGCGGATGAGGTTCTTGAACGAGAGGTCGTATGTCACCATCATCATGTAAACGACCTGCTGCGCCAGCAGCCACACCAGCCCCAGCGCCATGCACAGCATCTGCGGAACCATGAACAGGACGCTACTCATGGAAGCCATCTGACCATAGAAGCGATAGCCCACAAACAGAACGAGCGGCAGCACGCCGGTAATTGTGGAAATGCCGAGCGCCTGCTTCCAGTTCGACTTGAACGCGTCCTTGAAATCGCTGAACATGAAGCTGTGCTGGTCGCGCGTCCAGTTGCGCGTCACATAGCTCACGCCCGCCGACGCAGGGCCCGTAATGGCAATGCACGGGAAAAGAATGAGCAGGTAGGTCGTCATCAGGCTGAACGTTTGGCTGCTCATCGCCTCGGCGGTGATTTCACCCGCCTGCAGCGAAGCGGCCGCATTCTGAAGCACCAGAAAATTCATAAACGTCCACACAATCGCCGGCAGATAGAACAGCAGATACAGCAGGTTCAGTTTCACGATCGAGCCCCAGTATACGCGCAGCATCTGAAAAAACAACGTCACGCGGCTCGCCGGCAGATCCTCCGGATTAAAATCGGCCTTGCCCGCCTTGCCATAATAGAGGTTGTTGAAAAAATTTCCGAACATACCCGTCATTTCCTCCCTGAATTTCAGCGCCAATTCATCGCCTTATTCCATAGCTTTATACTATAACATATCCGGAGCGGAAATTCAAAACCATCTTCTTCTTTTTGAACCTCCGCTGTACATTCTTTTTGATTTGCTGTATAATGCGCATGAAGTTTTTGATTTTCAGGAGCGTTCGCCCGTGAAAAAGCGTCTGTCCATCAACGAAGATACGGGGCTGCTCGGCCTGATCGCAATCGCCTGCATGATCTGCGATCATCTCGGCGCAGCCTTTTTCAAGCAGGCCATCTGGCTGCGCGTCGTCGGGAGGATTGCCTTCCCGCTGTTTGCGTGGGGCGTCGCCTGCGGCGTGGAGCACACGCGCAACTGGCGCGGCTACGCCCTGCGGCTGCTGCTGCTCGGCGTCGTCTCCCAGCCGTTTTACATGTTCGGCATGAACCACGCCTTCAACCAGCTGAACGTGCTGGCCACGCTTCTGTGCGGGCTGCTCGCCATCGAAGGCATCAAGGAAAAAAAGCACTGGCTCACTGTGGCGGCGCTGCTGTTTCCCTGCTTTGTGACGACGGACTACGGCGTGCGCGGCGTGTTTCTCATCCTGATGCTGTGGGGGCTTCGCGAGACGCCGCTTGCGCTCTGCCTGTGCTACGCCGTCTTCTGCGTCTATTGGGGCGGCCGCACGAGCGTTCTGTGGCAGTCCGGCAGCCTGACGCTTCGGCTGCAGACCTGCGCGCTGCTTGCGCTGCCGCTGATGCTTCTGCCACGCAAAGCGCGTCTGAAGGTTCCGCGCGCCCTGACCTACGCCGCCTATCCGGCGCATCTGGCCGTCATCTGGCTGGTGAAACAACTGCTATGACAGAAGGAATGAATCCGATGGACGAACGTGCCTGCGTAATGGAAGCGCTGCGCCTTGCGGGCAGCATCATTCTGGAGAACGGCGGAGAAACCTATCGCGTTGAGGATACGGTGGAACGCCTTGGCCGTGCGCTCGGCGCGGAGGACGTGCAACCCTTCGCCGTCCCCAGCGGCGTATTCATCACCGTCAATTTTCCCGACGGCACCATGGCCACCAAGGTCTACCGCGCGCGCGGCAGCGGGAAGCATCTGCAAAAGGTGGACGAGGTCAACCGCATCAGCCGTCTGGCCGCAGAAGGGCAGATCGGCCCCAAAGAAGCGCTTGAGGCGCTGCGCGCGGTCAAGGCCGAAGGGTTCGCGTACCCCTTCGCGCTGCGCGTGCTGGCCAACGCCGCCTCCTCCGGCGGATTCACCGCGATGTTCCTTGGCGGCTGGCCTGATATTATTATGGCGTTCGTCTCCGGCGCGCTTGTGCAGCTGGTGCTGGAGTGGTGCGCAAAGCGCGATATCTCGCGCGTTTTCCAAAGCGCCGCAGGCGGCGCGCTGTGCACGCTGCTTCCGCTCGCCTTTCATCAACTCACCTCGCTGGGCGCTGTGGACGCGATGACGGGCGGCCTGCTGATGTCGCTCGTGCCCGGTCTTCCGATGACGAACGCCGTGCAGGACACCATGCGCGGGGACGTGCTTTCCGGCGTGGGACACGGAATGCAGGCGCTTTTGACGGCTGTGCTGGTGGCGGGCGGCGGCGTTGTGGCCAGCCGCGCGCTGTGGATGCTGCTTGTTTGAGGTAAAAGAACAAATGATTCAGGATCTTCTGATTGCGCTCGTTTCGAGCTTTATCGGTTCCCTCGGCTTCGGCGTGCTTTTGCAGGCGCCGAAGCGTTCGCTGGTGATCAGCGCGGCGATTGGCGCGTTGAGCTATGCGCTGTACTGGCTGCTGCAATATTTTGGCATGTCGGAGCTGCTCGCCATGTTCCTCGGCGCGGCGTTCGGCGCGCTGCTGGCGCAATGCGCCGCGCGGCAGATGCGCATGATTGCAACCATCTTCATCACCATCGCCATCATTCCGCTGGTGCCCGGTCTGGCGCTGTGCCGCTGCATGACGTATCTGGCGCAGGGCGAAAGCGCGCTGGGCGCGCAGGTCGGCCTGTACGCGATGCAGGACATCCTCATGATTGCGCTGGGCATCGGCGTGGGCGGGCTGGGAATGCGCCGCAGAAAGAAAAACTGAAGGCTTTGCCGACTCGAAACGGTTATCCTTTCGGCAGCGAAGCTGCCCGAATAAAAGCTCCATAGGGTTTGACATTCTGTTCTCTTGCGGAATATCGCCGGCCGAACGCGCGGTTTTGTCCGGCTTATTCCGTATTAGGGACAGAATTTTTTCATCTTGCGAGAATCGCGCCGTTTTTTTGCGTCTATAAGGCAAGGAGGTGAGAGAACGTGTCGGACAAACCCATGGGCTCTGAAGCGGAACTCTCTTTATGGATGCAGCGCTATGGCTCGCAGCTAGCAGGCGTCTGCACCGCACTGCTTCGAGACGCCCATCTGGCGCAGGATGTCGTACAGGAGACATTCATCCGCGCCTATCAAAACCGCGAAAAATTCCGCAACCAGCACTCCTTCAGCGAAAAGGCATGGCTGACTCGCATCGCCGTCAACCTCTGCCGCGATCAGCAGCGTTCCAAGTGGTTCCGCTTCGTTGACAAACACATATCCGTTGAGGATCTGCCCTTGCCCGCTCCGCAGGCCGACAACGAAGCAAAGCAGCTCTTTGCAGCCGTGCTGTCCCTGCCGGAAAAGTATCGCGAAGTGATCATGCTTCATTACTATCAGGATATCCCCGCCGACGAACTCGCGCAGGCGCTGCACATTTCAAAAGCAAGCGTCTATCGTCGGCTGGGCAAGGCAAAGCTGCTGCTCAAAGCCGAACTGGAAAGGGGAGATTTTCATGAATGAGCATACCCTGAGAAACGCGTTGAAGGCTTGCCTGTCGGAAGCCGATTTTTCCCCGGAGCGCCAGCAGGAGGTATTGCGCACTGTAAGAAATGATTCACCGGAAATGAAAAGAAAATTACCCGCCGCGCTCGTGTTTGCAATCATCATGCTAATCGTCATCGGCGGCGCGTCGCTCGCTGCAGGTCTGGGCGCTTTCAGCCGGTTTGCCGATGCGAACGCGCAAAGCGCTCAGCGGCTGGCGCTGCTTGACGAAGCATCCGTTTCGCTGGAAAAAAACCAAAGCGTGCAGATGCCTTCCGCGCCGGAAGACTCTG
This sequence comes from uncultured Oscillospiraceae bacterium, assembly GCA_964553125.1. GTDB lineage: Bacteria > Bacillota > Clostridia > Christensenellales > Aristaeellaceae > Aphodomonas. Next base: position 24,704 of record CAZKJW010000008.1, on the reverse strand, counting down.
TGCCGGCGCAGACCCTGCGCGACACGATACGCTCTAACCTTTATGACCGCCGCTTCACGCTAACGCTGAATCAGTCGTACACTGATGGACGCAAGCTCTACTATGCCTACACGCTGACCACTGACAGCCCCCTCCGCTGGTACGAAGGCGACGGAACTCCCAGTGGATTCGACGACTGGGACGCACAGGAGCCTGGAACCTACGTCCAGCACTATACGGCATTCTATGAAGAGGATCAGCGCCGCCTTGCGGCGTTCTTTACCGAACACCCCGCTGGTTATATCGCTCACGAAAGCATGTCTCTGGGCGACGGCGCGATGCTGAACGGCTCTGCGCTGACCATTCTGGACAGCGGCGAAACGCGGATCGATGCCTATACGATTCAGGGTTATCAGGAGGTTGAGCTTCCGGAAGAATTCACATCCGCCGGGGAAATTGAAATTGAGCTGACCCTGCTCTACGGCGCGACAATCTACGCGCAGGATGGAGAGAGCGTCCGCTGGGCTCACGTCGATACGCCGGAAAACCGCGGAATTCTGCATCTGCCTTTCTGCGTACCGCTCAATGGAGAAACGAAGGTCTATGCCGGCACGCTTATCACCGGCGCATACAGCGCCATGGCGACGCTTCGTGTTTCCGAAGTGGATGCAAGCGGCGAGGTGCTGTTCGACGCGCCTGAATGGGCGGCTGCGTTCCGTGCCGATCCCCTTGCCCTGCCGCCTGTCCGCGACTATATGCTCGCTGCCGACGGCGCTGTCTTTTCCGCGCTTGACTGTTCTTCCGGCATAAATGGCAACGGACAGTATTTCATCCGCTTCCGCTTCGATCTGCCCGAAAGCATGAACAGTCTGGCGCTCATACCGGTCTTAGCCGATGCTCAGAACGAAACTGCGCTTGGAAGCAAAAGCGCCATTCCTCTGCGATAACCAAAGAGCGAAGGATGCGGGAGGTTCCCTTCCCACATCCTTTTGTCCCTTTTGTCCGCGCAGGGGTTCGGCAAAGAGATTGCATTTCACAGCGCATGGCGCTATAATAGGAGAACGCCGTATCCTTGCGGCATGTTTGTTTTTCACACAACAGACGGAGGATTTTTTCATGCGCATTGTTGTCATTGGCTGCGGCAAGGTTGGCCGCACGCTCGTCGAATTCCTTTCTTCTGAAGGCCACGACGTCGTCGTCATCGATTCCAACGCGCGCGTGCTCAGCACGCTTTCCGACGAAGAGGACGTCATCACCGTCTGCGGAAACGGCGCCTCTTACCTCATCCAGCGCGAAGCCGGCGTTCAGCACGCCGATCTTGTCATCGCCGTAACGCCGTCGGACGAGCTGAACATCCTCAGCTGCCTTGTTGCGCGCAAGCTCAGCGGCGCAAAGACGGTCGCGCGCGTGCGCAACCCCGATTACAGCGCGCAGCTGGTGCTTCTGCGCGACGAGCTCGGTCTGAGCATGACGGTCAACCCCGAACACGCGGCGGCCTCTGAAATCGCGCGGATGCTCCGCTTCCCTTCCGCACTTCGCGTGGAGCCCTTCGCGCGCAACCGCGCGGAGCTCGTGGAGTATGTTGTTCCGGATAACAGCGCGCTCTGCGGCATGGCGCTGAGCAAGCTCGCGCCCACGCTCAGCGTGCATCTGCTCGTGTGCGCCGTACAGCGCGGCGACGAAGTGCTCATCCCCAACGGCAGCTTCGTCCTGCAGGCGGGCGACCACATTCACATCACAACCCCGCCGGACGAGCTGGCCGCGTTTTTCAAGAAGCTGGGCGTGTACCAGAACCGCGTCAAATCCGTGATGATCGTCGGCGGCGGGCGCGTGGCGTTCTATCTGGCAAAGCAGCTCACCGGCTTTGGCGCGCAGGTAAAGATCATCGAAAGCGACGCCGAGCGCTGCGACGATCTGTGCGAGCGGCTGCCCAAATGCACCGTCGTTCACGGCGACGGCACGAACACCGATCTGCTTCAGGAGGAAGGCATCGATCAGGCGGATGCGTTCGTCGCCCTGACGGGCTTTGACGAAGAAAACCTGATCCTCTCGCTCTACGCGGCCAAGCGCACCAACGGGCGCGTCATTGCGAAGGTGGACCGCCTCAGCTTCATCGACGTGCTGGGCGATCTCGGCGTAAGCCGCCTGATCTCCCCGAAAAACACGACTGCAAACAGCATCCTGCAATACGTGCGCGCGATGAGCAACTCCGTCGGCTCCAACGTCGAAACGCTCCTGCGCCTGATGGACGGCCGGCTGGAATGCCTCGAGTTCCGGATCCGCGAAGGCGCGGCCTATCTGGGCGACAAAATCAAAACGCTGCCTTTGAAGAAAAACCTGCTGATCGGCTGCATCGTGCGACAGGGCATGGCGATCATCCCCTCCGGTATGGACACCATCGAGCTGGGCGACAGCGTGCTGGTCATCACCACCAGCCCGCGCTTCAACGACTTCAACGACATCTTTGAAACGCTGCCATGAGGAAGGTTGTCACACATCCATGAAAAAACTTCGCGCTCTGATTTATCCCACGCTTCTTCTGGCAGGTCTCTGGCTGCTTGCGGATATCAACATCAACTATGTGCGCATCGCGCACTTCGATTTCATCCTCGACGCGCTGATCGGAATCGTCATGGGCGTCGTTTTCGCGGTGATTCCTTCCGTCGGCGGCTTCGGCACGCGCCGCACGCCGCAGACGAGTATGCTCTGGCTGCCCGCGTTCGCGATGCTGGTCGTGCTGTTTTATCAGTACGCGTCGCTGGTGACGGGGTTCGCCTCGGAAAGCCTTCGCTTTCTTTTTAACCCCACCGTCCGCCTGCGCGTCACGGAAGGCGCGGCGCTCGGCTATTGCGTCACGGCGGCGTGCCGCGGGAAGCTGTAACCCACATTCATGTACGCAAAAAGCGTTTGAAGGAGCAAGTCTCCCTCAAACGCTTTTTTCTTTCTTGCGCCCTCAGCGCGTTTTGCCCGCCTCAATCGTCTTGAGCACGGCTATCAGCGCGCCGTAGAGCACGCCCGCAATCGCCCAGATATACCACGTATACTTTCCGTTGCCGTTTCCGGACGGGCCGAAGGTGCAATAGAGGTACACCGCTGTCGCAAGCAGCCAGTAGCACACACTGACGGCGCCCGTCAGGCTGGTGCGCGCCTTTTTCGCGCGGGTGTAGTCGCCCTCCTCCAGCAGCTTTTCCATCGCTGAGTGAATGGTGCCGCCATAGACAAACGCCACGCATCCGAGCCCCACGATGACCAGCAGCAGGCACATCGCCGCCACATACATCAAATCAGGCAGCAGGTCAAAGCAGATTGCCGCAAAAAGCGGCACAACGGCGAGAATGCACAGCAGCGTTCCCGTGATATTCAGCCGGCTATAGGTCGGCTCAAATGCTTTCATCCGTTCCCGCACCATGCCGGTCACGCCGTATTCCGTTTCAAAGTTTTCTTTTTCCAGAAACTCAAACGCTTTCACCTTCGCCGCACAGGCGAGAAAAATCGACACGCCTGCGGCCACCAGAAGCAGCAGCGCGCTCAGGCCGACGCCCGCCGCCATGTTTTCCGTGATGTGAAAGCGTGGGAACTCGCTCATTGCACCCAGCAGCATCAGCGCCACCGGCGATACGATGCACAGGAACGTCGCGGCGGCCATCTTCGGCGCGGCCTCCCGCCGCAGCTCCAGATACGCCGACGCTTCCTCCATTGTCACGCGCCGCAGCGGTTCCTCCGCGCCGCCCTCGGCGGCCTCGGGAAACTCCATTTCGTCCTTGAGCAGGAAGTCCGTCGTCACGCCGAAAATGCGGCTCATCTGCAAAATCTTTTCAATATCGGGCACGGACTGCGCGCCCTCCCATTTCGACACCGACTGGCGCGTAACATTCAGCTGCTGCGCCAGTTCTTCCTGCGACCAGCCTTCCTTTTTGCGAAGGGAAATAATTTTATCCGCCAGAATCATTTTGGTTCTCCTCTCTCCGGATGCGTTCTTGCCCGCGTCCACAATGCAGATCATACGCCTTCGGCCGGTTGCGCGCCAGAAAGCACGCCGGAAAATCCGTCAACCACCAGTTGCTTTTGCGCTTTCCAGCCCTTTATCGTCCAGAATGGCGGCGAATTTCTGCTCGGAAAGAATCTCGTGCGTCACGAGCGCGCCGTTATAGAACAAAGAAAACGCCGTGAAGGGACATGGGGCGCTCCGCGCCTTTTCTCCGGAATCGATGCGCACCACCTCCAGCGGCACGTTTCTTTCGGCGGCGACGGCCTGCAGGAGCGGCACATACTTCGCCGTGAACGGGCACTGGTTCGTGTAGTAGAGCGCGAAGCCCTCTGCAACCGGCGGCGGGTTTTTCACGCACGCGCGGAAGCGCGGCTTTTCCGCCTCCTGCTCAAAGGGCAAACACATCAGTTCAAAATACGGCGCGGCGGCGTCCGCCGGCACGAAGCCTTTATGCCGCAGGTATTTCGGATCGGCCAGGAAGCCCGCCTTCTTCTTTGAAGAAAGCATAACAAGCCCCTTGCGCCCCTTTTCGCGGCTGTCGGCGATGCACGCGTCCAGCAGCAGGTTCGAGTATCCGTTTCCCTTGAACCGCCCCGAAACCCACAGGCAGTTCACGTACATCCAGCCGTCCGCCTCCACGGGCGCCCACGCGTTTTCCGCCGGAAGATATTCAATGAAGCACTTCCCGCGCACGTTCCCCTTGAGGAACACAAGCCCCTCGTCGAACCGCTCCCGCAGCCAGTCCTTTTTCGAGCGCACCTGCACGTCGCGCTCGTTTGAGATGGCGCAGCAGATATGCTCCCTGTCCAGATTCTCGCGCGTAACGCGCACCAGTTCAAACCGCTCCTGCTCCATGCTTACAGACTCCCCTTCTCCCATTGCTGCAGAAACACAAGCTCCTCCTCCGTGTGAAACCAGTGCTCCCCGCCCTGCATCACGGTCAGCGCGCAGCGGTTTTCCGCCGCAAATTTTTCAATCACGCCGCGCGGAACGAGATGGTCGTTCTCGCCGTACAGCACGCGCGTCTCCCTGCAGGGCGCGCCCGCGTGGTTCTCCCGCGCCCAGCACAGATACTTCCACGAAAGCGTCTGCCCGAAATTCGTCGGAATTTCCCCCTCCCGGCGCAGCTGTTCCTCCGTCACGCCCGCCCATTGCATCATGCTTTCAATCAGCGCCGTCATATCGGCGACGGGCGAAACGAGCAGGCATTTCTCCGGCGCTTCGCCTTTGAGCGCAAGCATCGACATCCACGCGCCGATGCTGATCGCGTAAAGCGCCGTGCGCCGCCATTTCTTTTTCATCTGCGCAAACACCGTCTGAAGCTCCGGCACGGCCTCCCACGGCACCAGATGCGTTCCATCGCGCCGCTCCCCATGCTCAGGCAAATCGATGGCCAGCACCTGCCACCCGGCGGGCTGCGCAATGCGCGCGAAGCGCTCCGCTTCCTCCTTGCAGCCGCTCTGCCCATGCACAAAAAGGAACGCGCGCTCCGACGCGTCTCCATACAAAACCGCCGGGATATGCCCGTCTATCTCAAACCGCTCGCTGTTCATCGATACAGCCCTCTCTTTTGAAAACGTTTGTTTTGCATCGGCTGTTATTATATAAATGCGCAGCGTTTCTGTCAAGCGGCTGCGGAAACGGTTTTCCGGCGCGCCATGCGCGCATAAAAAAAGCGCCGCGTCCTGTCCTCCTTCTCGACAAAGCCGCGCGCGCGTGCTATAATGACGCGCAACAAACATATAGTTTCATTCGCTTTGTGGCGATACTTTCCGACTTATGTGGAGCGGTATAAAATGAAGAATTATTCCATCCGCTACGGCGACGGCGCCGTTTCCATTCCGCTGGACGAAAAAAACGTGCTGGGCGAGCTGTACGGTCATCACACGCCGCCCATCGACGATATCCCCGCCGCGCTTTCGCGCGCGCTCGACGCGCCTATCGACGCGCAGCCCCTTTCCCGCTGGATTGCGCCGGGCGAGCGCGTCGCGCTGGTCATCAGCGACATGTCGCGCTTCTGGATGCGGCAGGACAAAGTTGTGCCCCCGCTGATCGACTATCTTCGCGAGCGCTGCGGCGTGGAGGACGCGCGCCTGACGATCGTGGTCGCCAACGGCACGCACGACGGCGGCGACGAAAAAGACCTGCGCACGCTCGTCACCGACGCGGTATACGACCGCGTCCGGGTCGTCAACCACGACTGCAACGCGCCCGATCTCGTCTCCATCGGCACGACAGCGCACGGCACACACGTGCGCATCAACGCAGAGGTCGCGCACGCGGACAAAGTGATCTGCTTAGGCGCGTGCACGCATCACGTCATGGCCGGCTTCGGCGGCGGGCGCAAGAGCATCCTGCCCGGCGTGAGCGCCATGGACAGCATCTGCCACAACCACGCCTACGCGCTGGACCCGGACTGCCTGCGCAGCAATCCGCGCATCGGAAACGGCAAGCTCGCGGACAACCCGCTCAACGACGACATGTGCGAAGCGGCGGGGCTTGTGCCGAATCTGTTCATGGTCAACCTCGTGATGAACGCGGAAATGCAGCTGGCGGAAATCTACGCCGGGCATTACCTGACCTCGTGGAAGGCCGCCTGCGCGGCTGTTGACCGCATCTACCGCGTGGAGATTCCGCAGCGCGCCGACGTGATCGTCGCCGGATGCGGCGGCTTCCCCAAGGATATGTCGCTCTATCAGGGCACGAAGACGATTGACAACATCGAATCCGGGCTCAAGCTCGGCGGCACGCTGATTCTCATCATCGAAGCGCGCGACGGCGGCGGCCCGGCGGAGTATTTCGACTGGATTGACGACCTGCAGCGCGGCACAATGGAAAAGCGGCTGCGCGAGCATTTCACGGTGCCGGGCTATATCTTCCTGCTCAACTGCGAGCAGGCGCACCGCTACAACATCCTCATGCTTTCCACCGTTGCGCAGGAGACGGTCGCCCCGATGGGCCTGAAATCCTTCAACAGCGTGGAAAAGCTGATGGCCGCCGCAAATCTGGAGGGCAAGACGATTTACGTCGTCCCCAACGGCAGCACGGTCGTGCCGCATGTGAAAGGAGAGGCATAATGCAGAAATATATCGCCGAACGTTTCCGCACGGGTGCGAGCGGCCTGTCGCTCGATACGGAAGCGCTGCACCGCTATCCGGACGTAATCGATCTGAGCATCGGCGACACCGATTTCACCACCGACAGCCGCGTCATTGACGCCGCGTTTGCCGACGCGCACGCCGGTCACACGCACTACGGCGACCCCAAGGGCGACCCGGAGCTGATCGCCGCCGTCTGCCGCGCATGGCGCGAGGATTTCGGGCAGGAGATTTCTCCGGACGAAGTGCTGGTCACCACCTCGAGCTGCATGGGCATGTCGCAGGCGCTGATGGGCACGCTCAATCCCGGCGACGAGGTGATCGTGTTCGGGCCGTATTTCGGCGTGTACGCCTCGCAGATCGAGCTGGCCGGCGGCCGGGTCGTCGAAGTGGAAACCTTCGAGGAGGACGGCTACTGCCCGCGCGAGGACGCGGTTCGCGCCGCAATCACAGCGCGCACGCGCGCCATGATCGTCAACACCCCCACCAACCCCACCGGCGCCGCCTATGACCGCGCAACGCTGGAAACGCTCGCGCGCCTTGCGCAGGAATACGATCTGCTTGTGCTGGCCGACGAGATTTACACGCGCTACCTTTTCGACGGCGAATTCGTGCCGATGCGCACGCTGCCCGGCATGGCGGAGCGCACCGTGACGCTCAACAGCTTCTCGAAGAACTTCCTCATGACCGGCTGGCGCGTCGGCTATATCGTCGCGCATCCGGAGCTGATCTGCGTTTTCCGCCGCGTCAACGACGGGCTGACATACACGGCGCCGTCGGTTTCGCAGCGCGCGGCAATCAAAGCGCTTTCGCTGCGCGAAGAAATTGCGCAGGAGTATATCACGCAGTACCGTCGCCGTGTATATTATGCATCAGAATGCATAGAAAAAATCCCGTACCTGACGCTTTTCCGGCCGCGCGGAACGTTCTATCTCTTCCCCGGAATTGCCAAAACCGGCATGGACGACCGCGCGTTCTGCAGCTTCGCGCTGGAAAAGGCGCATCTGCTTTTCTCGCCCGGAAGCGCATTTGGCAAGGCAGGAAACGGACATTTCCGCATCGCCTGCACGGTGAGCGACGAAAAACTGCAGGAAGCCATGGCGCGTCTTGCACGGCTGAGCGATTTTCTCTGAGTTTTCAAAAAAATGCAAGAAAATTCAAAAAAGTGCTTGACATATGTGGAATCACGTGTATAATAATACATGTAATCTGAATTTGAAAACGCTTGGAGGAAAAAACAATGAAGAAAGTATTTGCGATCGTTCTCGCGCTGTGCATGGTTCTGTGCACCGTCGCCGCTTCCGCCGAAACCGTTCTGGAAAAGATTCAGAAGGCCGGCGTGCTCGTAGTCGGCACCGAAGCCACCTACGGCCCCTACGAATTCCTTGACGACAACGCCCAGCCCATCGGCTGCGACATCTGGCTGGCTCAGAAGATCGCCGACGAAATCGGCGTTGAGCTGAAGATTCAGGATATGGCGTTCGACGGCATCATTGACGCCGTGAAGTCCGGCGTTGTGGACATCGGCATCGCCGCCTTCACCGTGAGCGAAGAGCGCGCGAAGGTCATCGATTTCAGCAACCAGTATGAGCTGAGCGAGCAGCTGCTCATCGTCAAGAAGGGCAACGGCGAAGTCTACTCCGCCAAGGAAGCCCTTGCCGGCAAGAAGGTTGGCGCGCAGATGGGCACGGTGCAGTCCGCCCTGATTGAAAAGGTGCTCACCGAGTCCGAGCTGTTCGAGCTGGACACCTATCCGAACCTCGCCATGGAAACCGTCAACGGCAACATCGCCGGCTTCGTGTGCGACAAGGCCGTCGGCGAAGGCATGGTTGCCCAGAATGACAACCTCGAAATCTCCGGCTATACCTTCACCGCGGAAGAAGCCTCCTTCGGCAAGGCCTGCGTCGTCGCGCAGGGCAACGAAGACTTCCTCGCCATCGTCAACAAGGTTGTCGATACGGTTGTGGCGGACGGTTCCTACCTGCAGGCGTTTGACGAGTACAACGCCATCTGGAGCGCCGCGAACGAATAATCTGGCGCAAAGCGCCCTTTCCCCTGCGTTATCCGTATGATACCGGAAGGCCGAAATCGGCTTTCCGGTTTCAGTCTGTTTTCAGAAAGGTCTTTTTGGAAGGAGCAACGTCATGCAATTCCTCGCCACGATGGAGAATCTGGTCGTCCGCTATCACAACTTTTTTCTGGAGGGCGTGCGCAACACGCTGATTATCGCCTTTTTCACCGTGCTGATCGGCACGATTCTCGGAACGCTCATGGCCATGGCCCGAATGAGCCGCATTGCTCCCCTGCGCTGGCTTGCCACGGCATACATTGAGTTCTTCCGCGGCACGCCGCTGATGGTGCAGCTGATGTTCATCTTCTACGGCCTGCCGATGATCGGCGTGAGCTTCCCGTCCGTCAGCTTCATCCCGGACTTTGACCGCTTCGCAGCGGGCATCGTCGCCATGAGCCTGAACAGCTGCGCGTATGTCGCGGAGATTATCCGTTCCGGCATTCAGGCCGTCGATAAGGGCCAGATGGAAGCCGCGCGCAGCCTCGGCTTTCACCAGCGCCAGTCGATGATCCTCGTAATTCTGCCGCAGGCGGTGCGCAACATCCTCCCCGCGCTGGGCAACGAGTTCGTCACCATCATCAAGGAATCCTCGATCGTCTCGGTCATCGGCATCGCCGATCTGATGTACCGCGCCAAGGGCGTAATCGCCAAGACGTACAACAGCCTGGAATGTCTCGCGGTCGCCGCGATCATTTACTTCATTCTCACGTTCGTGGGCGGACGGCTCATTTCGCTGATGGAAAGGAAGATGTCTCATGGCAGAAAATAAAATGATCGAGGTGCGCGGCCTGACCAAGCGTTTCGGCAAGCTCACCGTTCTGGACAATATCAGCACGTCTTTCGCAGCGAAGGAAGTGGTCAGCATCATCGGCCCGTCCGGCGGCGGCAAGAGCACGTTCCTGCGCTGCCTGAACCTACTTGAAACGCCCACGTCCGGCGAGATCATCTTCGACGGCGTGAATATCTGCGACAAGAAAACGGACATCAACCTGCACCGCCAGAAGATGGGCATGGTGTTCCAGCAGTTCAACCTGTTTGAAAACATGAACGTCATGCGCAACCTCACCGTCGCGCCAATGAAGATCCGCAAGATGCCGCAGGCCGAGGCCGAAGCGAAGGCCGAGGAGCTTGTGCGCCGCGTCGGCCTTTCCGACAAGCTGACGGCGTATCCCAGCCAGCTTTCCGGCGGCCAGAAGCAGCGTATCGCCATCGTGCGCGCGCTGATGATGAACCCCGACGTGATGCTCTTTGACGAGCCGACCAGCGCGCTCGACCCGGAAATGATCGGCGAAGTGCTGGGCGTTATGAAAACGCTCGCCGAAGACGGCATGACGATGATCGTCGTCACGCACGAAATGCGCTTCGCGCGCGAAGTCAGCAGCCGCACGCTTTTCCTCGACGGCGGAAAAATCGAGGAAGATAAGCCGTCGAAGGAGCTGTTCAATAACCCCGAAAGCCCGCGGCTTGTCAGCTTCCTTGAAAAAGTTCTCTGAGAAAAAACCTGCCGCGCGACGCCGTTTCATCCGGCGCCGCGCTTTTTCTTTGCCTTCCGCGCGGCGCGCCGCAGCCAAAACAATTCTCTGATATAAACCGGCATTTATACTTCCATGCAATGTTATAATATTTTCAATCTTGCATTGACATTCCCCTATCAGGGGACTATAATAGGTTCGCCGTGATTGTGAGTTGATTCACAAACGGTAAAATATTGAGGAGGCAGTATTCATGAAAAAACTGTTATCTCTGCTTCTGGCTCTGACGCTCTGCGTCGGCCTGTGCGGCGTCTCCGTTGCGGAATCCGCTGCGAAGACCCCCATGGTTCCCGGAACTTACGAAGGTTCCGCTCAGGCTTTGAACGACGTGCTCACCGTCTCCGTCACCGTGACGGAAGACCGCATTGAGGACGTTCAGGTTATCGCCCATCAGGAAACGCCCGGCATCGGCGCGCCTCTTGGCTATGATACCGACGGCGCCGAGGGCGACACCCCCATCGCCGTGATCCCCGGCCGCATCGTCGAGAATCAGTCTCTGGCCGTTGACTCCGTCACCGGCGCGACGATCACCAGCTACGCTGTTGTCAGCGCTGTGAAGGATGCTCTTACGCAGGCCGGCGCGAACACCAGCGAATGGAACGTCAAGGCCGAAAAGGCCGCCCCCGAAGCGTTTGCAGAAACGGCTGACGTCGTCGTTCTCGGCGGCGGCGGCGCGGGTCTTGCCGCTGCGATCTCCGCGCTGGAAAACGGCGCTGAGTCCGTCATCATCGTTGAAAAGTGCGGCGCGGTCGGCGGTGACACGCTGGTTTGCGGCGCGATCTACAACTGCCCCGACGAGGCGCTGCAGAGCACCGGCCTGATGACCGAAGCGCAGCTCACCACCATCCAGGCCGCCATCGCGCGCGAGCCTGTGAGCGACGAGCACAAGGCGCTGCAGGAAACCGTCGCGGCCGAACTGAAGGCCTATCAGGATGCCGGCCGTACCGACATCTTCGACAGCGACGCGTGGTATGCCCTGCAGACCTATGACGGCGGCGACGACGTTGCCGATCTGGATCTGGTCAAGGTGCTGACCTTCAAGGCCCGCGACGGCTATGATTGGATCAACAGCCTCGGCATGGAATTCCTTGACAAGATCGGTCAGGGCGCCGGCTCGCTCTGGCAGCGCACCCACACCTCCACCCGTCAGATGGGCACCGGCTTCATCAGCACCTATGTGAACGTGCTCAAGGCTTACGGCGACAAGGTCACCGTGCACACCTCCACCACCGCCAAGTCCATCGTCACCGATGAAAGCGGCAAGGTCGTCGGCGCGACCGCCGAAGACGTGAACGGCAACACCTACACCTTCACCGCCAACAAGGGCGTTGTGCTGGCCACCGGCGGCTTCGCCGCGAACGCCAAGATGGCGCAGGCCTACAACACCTCCGGCAAGTGGGGAGACCTCTCCAGCGTCCGCACCACCAACCGCTATGCCTGCTCTCAGGGCGACGGCATTGAGCTGGCCACCGAAATCGGCGCCGATCTGTATCAGATGGACCAGATCCAGCTGCTCTACCTCGGCAACGTCAAGGACGGTTCTCTGACCAAGTACCCCAAGCGTGTTGTGTCCAACACCGACCAGGAAATCTTCATCAACAAGGAAGGCAAGCGCTTCGTGCAGGAAGACGGCCGCCGCGACCAGATCTGCCTTGCTTCTCTTGAGCAGACCGACGGCATGTTCTACTTCCTCGAGTCCGGCGACGGCGCCGACTTCGAAGCCATTGACACCGCTGTCTCCGCCGACGGCTTCTCCCTCCGCTTCCTCGAAGAGCAGGGCTACATCTACGTGGCCGACACCCTCGAAGAACTGGTTGAAAAGCTGAACGCGGCCGGCGCCAACATGGACGTCGAAACGCTGAAGGCCACGATCGCCGCCTTTAACGAGTGCGTTGAAAACGACAACGATCCGGAATTCGGCCGCACGCTCTTCTCCACCAAGCTGGAGAACGGCCCGTGGGTTGCCACTCCGCGCCAGGCCTGCCTGCATCACACGATGGGCGGCGTGAAGATCGACACCGAATGCCGCGTGCTCGACGCCAACGGCAACGCGATCCCCGGCCTCGTGGCTGCGGGTGAAGTCACCGGCGGCATCCACGGCGCGAACCGCCTCGGCGGCAACGCGGTTGTGGACACGGTCGTGTTCGGCAAGCTCGCCGGCGAAACGATCGCCAAGTAATCACGCTTTACACAGCAAAAGCCGTCGGGGTTTCCCCGGCGGCTTTCCTTGTTTTGTATGGAATTTGCAAGCGTCCGACGCCGCCAAAGATTTGCTTCATGCGCGCGGCGTTTTTTATTTTCCGCGCCATGCGCGGAAAGAAAACCCGGCGGCCGTCCGTCTCCCCTGCCCGTTTACAGGTTCCGCACGCGCAGTGCGCGAATCGCGTTGAGCACGGCCAGCACCATTACGCCGACGTCGGCGAAAACCGCCGCCCACATGTTCGCAAGCCCCAGCGCGCCCAGCGCGAGGCATGCCGCCTTGATACCCAGTGCAAACACGATATTCTGATGCACGATGCGCACGCACTTGCGCGAAATCTTCACAGCCTTTGCAATCTTCATCGGATCGTCGTCCATCAGCACGACGTCCGCGGCCTCAATCGCCGCATCGGAGCCCATTGCGCCCATCGCCACGCCGATATCGGCGCGCGCCAACACAGGCGCGTCATTGATGCCGTCGCCGACAAACACAACCTTCCCGCCGCGCTCCGCCTGCGCAAGCAGCCGCTCCACCTGCGCCACCTTGTCGCCGGGCAGCAGCTCGCTATGCACCTCGTCTATGCCGAGCCGCGCGGCGGTCTGCTCCGCAACCTTTCGGATATCGCCCGTGAGCATAACCGTTTTTTCCACGCCCGCGGCTTTGAGCGCCGCAATGGCGGCGGCGGAGTTTTCCTTCTCCAGATCGGAAATCACCACATGGCCGGCATATTCGCCGTTGATGGCCACGTGCACGATCGTCCCGACGTCATGGCACGGCCGGTAAGCAATGCCGAGCCGCTCCATCAGTTTGTCGTTGCCGACGGCCGTCTGCACGCCGTCCACCTTCGCCAGAACGCCGCAACCGGAAATCTCCTGAATCTCCGTCACGCGTTCCCGCTCGATCGGCTGCCCGTAGGCGCGCTGCAGGCTTTTCCCAATCGGATGCGGCGACGCGCACTCGGCGAGCGCCGCGTATTCCAGCAGCTTCTGCCGCTCCAGCTCGTTGTGGTGAACGCCGCTCACCTCGAACACGCCGCGCGTGAGCGTTCCGGTTTTGTCGAACACGACGACCTTGGCGCGCGAAAGCGCTTCAAGATAATTCGACCCCTTGACAAGCACGCCCTCCCGGCTTGCGCCGCCAAGCCCGGCAAAAAAGCTCAGCGGTATGCTCACCACCAGCGCGCACGGGCAGCTGATGACAAGGAACGTCAGCGCGCGGTAAATCCATTCGTGCCACATGCCCGGCTCGCCCAGCAGCACGATTCGCACAAGCGGCGGCAACACCGCCAGTGCCAGCGCGCCGTAACATACGGCCGGCGTGTACGTCCGTGCAAAGCGCGAAATAAAATTCTCCGAGCGGGATTTGTGCGAGCTGGAATTTTCCACAAGCTCCAGAATTTTTGCAACCGTGGACTCGCCAAATGCCTTCGTCGTGCGCACCTTCAGAACGCCCGTCATATTCACGCAGCCGCTGATGATTTCATCGCCCGCGCAAACGTCCGCCGGGCGGCTTTCGCCCGTCAGTGCGCCCGTATTCAGCGTCGATTCGCCCTCGATCACCACGCCGTCAATCGGCACCTTTTCGCCCGGCTGCACGACGATCACGCCGCCCACCGGCACTTCGTCCGGATCGACCTGCCGAAGCGTTCCGTTCTCCTCGATGTTGGCATAGTCCGGGCGGATGTCCATCAGCGCGCTGATGCTCCGGCGGCTCCTGCCCACTGCGAAGCTCTGGAACAGCTCGCCAATCTGGTAAAACAGCATCACCGCAACGGCCTCGGTGAAATCGCCGCTCTTTTCGTAAACGCCCAGCCCGAGCGCGCCCAGCGTTGCGACGGCCATGAGGAAATTCTCATCGAACACCTTGCGGTTGAGAATTCCCTTCCATGCCTTTTTCAGGATGTCATAGCCGATAACGGCGTAGCTTATCAGATACAGCGCGGCGCTCAGCCACACGGGACGCGCGAAAATCTTTGCCGCCGCCAGCAGCACGGAAGCGGCAAGGATACGCGCCAGCATTCGCTTGTGCTTTCTGTTCATTCGTGTCCGCTCCCTTCAGCGTCCGTTCACAGATAAATCTCGCAGTCGTCCTCGACCTTTTTGCAGCGCCGGGCAACCTCTTTCATCACCGCGTCGGCGTCCTGCCCCTGGGCAAACTCGACGATCATCTTCTGCGTCATGAAATTCACCACGACGTTCTCCACGCCCGCAACCTTCTTCGCCTCCGCTTCCATCAGATTGGCGCAGTTGGCGCAGTCCACTTCGATTTTGTAGGTTTTCTTCATTGCGCATCCCTCCGGCGTTTTGATTTTACGATTAAGCACTTGTTTAATCGTTACGAGCGGAGTATAATGCTGTTCGGAATGGAAGTCAATCGGTTTTCCCGATTCCCTTCCGTTCGGGCGAAATGTATTTCCAAACGGAACAGGCCGGGAGGGCAAAGCCATGCCGCAGATCAATCTTCCGCACCACCATGAAACCGAAGCGAAAATCGAACGCCTGCAGCAATCGCTGCAAAAGGTGAACAGCTTCCAGACGGTCGCCGACGTGTTCCGGCAGCTGTCCGATACGAGCCGCATCCGCATCTTCTGGCTTTTATGCCACTGCGAGGAATGCGTGCTGAACATCTCCGCGCTGATGGACATGACAAGCCCCGCCGTCTCGCATCACCTGCGCCAGCTCAAGGACAGCGGGCTGATCGTCAGCCGCCGCGACGGCAGAGAGGTTTACTACAAAGCCGCGCACACCGAGCAGGCGCAGCTTCTGCACCTGATGATCGAGAAAACAATCGAGATTTCCTGCCCCGAGGAGGACACCGGCGATATCACCGAGGACGTGCCCTATTTCCCGCCGCTGGACGTCTTTGACGGCGAAGACGCCAGCCGCTATCCTTCCGAGCAGATTGAGATGATCCGGAGCGTACACGAAACGCTGACGGGCGATCTGGCAAGCCGCGTCACCATCGAGGAGCTTTCGCACCGCTTCCACGTGAACCCGTCCACGCTGAAAATTCTCTTCAAGGCCGTTTACGGCCAGTCGATCGCCGCGCACATCAAGGAGCACCGCATGGAAAAAGCGTCCGCGCTGCTTCGCGAAACGGA
>CAZKJW010000008.1:0-8636 GCA_964553125.1 uncultured Oscillospiraceae bacterium | reverse complement strand
CGCACATCAAGGAGCACCGCATGGAAAAAGCGTCCGCGCTGCTTCGCGAAACGGACGAAAGCATCGCGGCCATCGCCGCCGCTGTCGGCTACGAAAGCCAGAGCAAATTCTCCGCCGAATTCCGCAAGGCGTTCCAAATGCCGCCCACGGAATACAGAAAGCGGACGCGCAAGTGATTTCTATGGGCGCAAGGCGCCCTTTTTCTGCCGCGCCGCTGCATGTTTTTTCAAAAAAATCCTGCAAAACCCTGTTGACAAATCCACCAATGTGCTGTAAGATACACCCAATCCAAAACCGTTGAGGGAGAAGAGTACCCGTCGAAGGGCGCAGCACAGGGAGCCGTGAAGAGTGGGACCACGGTATGCGGCGCGGCGGCGAATGGACTTCCGAGGGCGAAAGCGAAAGCCGTATGGCTGTAGCTTCCGACGGGATCCCGCACCCGTTATCAAGGCGGCGCGCATGATTGTGCGCGTGAAATGAGCCTGCCCGCAGCGGCAGGGAATCTGAGTGGCACCGCGGAATGACCGCCTCAGACGATGCAAAGTCGTCTGAGGCGTTTTTTCATTCTCTCCGGAAATTTCCGGAGATCGTTCAAGGAAGACGAAAGGATGGATGGACGAATGAAGAAGCTGTTTTCTCTGCTGTTGGCGCTGATCACTGCGCTTTCCTTCTCAACCGCACTCGCCGACGCGACTTACACCATTGGCATCGCGCAGTTTGCCGAGCATCCGAGCCTGGATAACTGCCGCGTGGGCTTCATTCAGGGGCTTGCCGAAGCGGGCTACGTCGAGGGCGAGAACGTGAAGTTCATCATCCAGAATGCGCAGGCCGATATGGGCATGACGCAGCAGATCGCCCAGCAGCTCGCGCAGAAGTGCGACCTCGTCTGCGCCATTGCAACGCCCATGGCGCAGGCCGCCTTCAACGCCTGCATGGACTCGAACGTGCCCGTCATCTACACGGCGGTGAGCGACCCCGTCGCCGCGATGCTCGCCAACGCAGAGGGCAAAAATGCCAAGAACATCACCGGCACCTGCGACCTGCTGCCCGTCGAAGCGCAGCTGAAGCTGATCCGCTCCTTCCTGCCGGACGCGACGAAGATCGGCATCCTCTACACCACCAGCGAAACCAACTCCGAAAGCCAGCTCAAGCTCTACGAAACGCTCGCCGGCCAGTACGGGTTTGAAATCGTCTCCTCCGGCATTTCCACCGGCGCGGACATCCCGCTCGCATGCGACAGCCTGCTTCCGCAGGTCGATTGTCTCACCAACCTGACCGACAACACCGTCGTCAGCTATCTCGCGCTCGTGCTCGACAAGGCCAACGCCGCGGGCAAGCCCGTTTTCGGCAGCGAAATCGAGCAGGTGAAAAACGGCTGCATCGCCTGTGAAGGCGTGGAATACATCTCCCTCGGCAATCAGACCGGCCGCATGGCGGCTGAGGTGCTCGAAGGCGCGTTCGGCGGCGATATCGCGTTCCGCTCCAGCGAGGGCGGCGATATGAGCTATAACCCCGCCGTTGCAGCAGCGCTCGGCGTGACCATTCCCGAAGCGGATCTGGCGCGCGGGCTGGACGTAACGCAGTAACAAAACGCAAGCAGGCAGCCGCGGGAAGCGCCGCGCAAGCGGCCCTTTCCCCCAAGCGCTGCACAAACAGGAAAGGATCTGAAAACCATGGACAAAGTGATTTTGACGGGCGACCGCCCCACCGGCAGACTGCATATCGGCCACTACGTCGGCTCCCTCCGCCGGCGCGTTGAACTTCAGAACACCGGCGATTACCGCAGCGTTTTCATCATGATCGCTGACGCGCAGGCACTCACCGACAATTTCGACAACCCCGAAAAAGTTCGCGCCAACATCACCGAGGTTGCGCTGGACTACCTTTCCGTCGGGCTTGACCCGAAGGTTTCCACCATCTTCATCCAGTCGCTCATCCCTGAGCTGACGGAGCTTTCGTTCTACTATATGAACCTCGTTACCGTCTCCCGCCTGCAGCGCAATCCCACCGTCAAGGCCGAAATTCAGCAGAAGAACTTCGAGGCCAGCATTCCCGTGGGCTTTATGTGCTACCCCATCAGCCAGGCGGCGGACATCACCGCCTTCAAGGCGACAACCGTTCCCGTCGGCGAGGATCAGCTGCCGATGATTGAGCAGACGAAGGAGATCGTCCACAAGTTCAACGAAATCTACGCGCCCGTGCTGGTCGAGCCGAACGCGCTTCTCCCGCAGCGCGCCGCCTGCAACCGTCTGCCCGGCACCGACGGCAAGGCCAAGATGAGCAAATCGCTGGGCAACTGCATCTATCTCGCCGACAGCGCCGATTCCATCAAGCAGAAGGTCATGAGCATGTACACCGACCCGCTGCACGTTCAGGTTTCCGATCCCGGCCATCTTGAGGGCAACACCGTGTTCACCTATCTCGACGCGTTCTGCCGCCCCGAGCATTTTGAACGCTACCTGCCCGACTACGCCAACCTCGACGAGCTGAAAGCGCACTACACGCGCGGCGGCCTTGGCGATGTGAAGGTCAAGCGGTTCCTCAACTCCATCCTTCAGGAGGAGCTGGAGCCCATCCGCACGCGCCGCGAGGAGCTGGCGAAGAACATCGACGCCGTTTCCGAAATGCTGCGCGTGAGCAGCCTGAAGGCGCGCGAAGTCGCGGCGCAGACGCTTTCCGACGTGCGCCATGCGATGAAGATCGACTACTTCGGCTAAGGCCGAAAAAAAGCCGGCGCTTCTGGATATCGCTCCAAAAGCGCCGGCGCATCGTTTCCGCAGCGTCAGGCAGGTTCCGGCAGTCCGGCAAATTTCGCCATTTTCCGCACAAGCTCCACGGCGCTTTCCATCGTGCCGCTTTCGGCAAAAATGCGGATGCGCGGCTCTGTGCCCGAGAAGCGCGCGCTGACCCAGCCGTCGTCAAAATACACCTTGCAGCCGTCCATATAGTTGACGCGCTGCACGGGGCGGTCAAACGCAGGCAGCTGCTTTTCCTCCATGAGCAGGCGGTTGATTTCCTCGCGCTGGCGGTCGCTCATCGCCCAGTCAAACTCGGCCATGTGCATCTCTCCGTAGCGGTCGTAGATTTCCTTCACCAGCTCGGACAGCGTTTTCTTCGTCGCGCAGAGCATCTCCACCAGCAGCGAAGCCGCATACAGCCCGTCCTTGCCGCTGATGTGGCCGCGCACGGTCAGCCCGCCCGACGATTCGCCGCCGAGAATCGCGTCGTATTGCTCCATCGCGGAGGAAATGTACTTGAACCCGACCGGAACTTCGTGGCAGGTCTGCCCGAAATCCGCCGCCACGCGGTCAAGCAGATGCGTGGTGGACAGGTTGCGCACCGCGTCGCCGCGCCAGCCCTTGTATTTGAGCAGGTAATAATACAGGAGCACCAGCGCCTCGTTCGCCGAAACGTATGCGCCTTTTTCATCCACAATGCCGAGCCGGTCGGCGTCCCCGTCGGTCGCGATGCCCAGCAGCGCGTGATGATCGAGCACGGCGGCCTGCAAATCGCGCAGGGTTTCCGGGTTCGGCGCGGGCAGATGCCCGCCGAAGAACGCGTCGTGCCGGTCGTTGATGACGTTCACGTCGCAGCGCGCGGTATAGAAAATGGTCAGCATTCCCGAAAGGCTCACGCCGTACATCGGGTCAAGCACGATGCGCGGACGGCGCGCGCGAATGGACGGCATGTCGATTTGCGCCATGATGGAATCAAGGTAATCGTCGCGCGGGTCAATGAGGGCAATCTTTCCGGCGGCAATCGCCTCCTGAAAATCCATCGTGCGGATTTCGCTCGCGTCCAGCGCGTTCGCCTCGGCTGCAATTTCGTCGGTGATCTGCTGCACGGCGTCGCGTCCGCCCTGCGTGAAGAGCTTGATGCCGTTATAAACGGCGGGATTATGACTCGCCGTCACAGCCGCGCCGTAGGGCAGGCCAAGGTGCTTGACCGTGAACATAATCTGCGGCGTGGGCGCGGCAAGGTTGATGAACTTCAGCTTCACATCCTCTGCCGCCATCACCTCGGAAAACCAGATCGCGCTCTCGCGGCTGAGGAAGCGATAATCGTAACCGATGCAGATGCCCTTGTCCGCCGCGTGCTCGCGCTTTATCCGGCGGCACAGCGCCAGCGCAACGCGCTGAATATTTTCGCGGGTGAACTCGTCGCCAATCACGGCGCGCCAGCCGCCCGTACCAAAGCGAATCATCTTTTCAAAACCTCTCTTTCTGCACTCCCCGCTTTGCATGGGGAATGCGCAGCGCAAAGGAGCCGGCGCGCCGCAGGGCGGCCCGCACAAAACTCCCCGCAGCGGTTTATTTCGTCAAGGCAGCGCCGTTTCCCTTTTTGACGGAAATTTTCGCCGCGCACAAAAACGCGCGCCGGGCGCGCATTGCCCCGGAAACGCTTTCGTGCTATACTGCGCGTATCAACAACACAGGCAGGTATCGCACTATGATCCGTGAAATCATGAAGGACAGAGTTTTTCTCGCCCGCAAATCCGAACCGGCGGCAATGGCGGACATGCCCGTCGCGCAGGATCTTCTCGAAACGCTTGCGGCGCACGCAGACGAATGCGTCGGCATGGCTGCAAACATGATCGGCGTGAACAAGCGCATCATCGCTTTTGCCGAGGACGGCAGGCGCACCGTCCTTTTCAACCCGGAAATCGTCCGGAAATCCGGGCCGTACACGGCGCAGGAGGGCTGCCTTTCCCTCGACGGAATCCGCGAAGCGCAGCGCTTCCACAAGATTCAGGTGCGCTTTCAGGATGAGCGCTTCCGTCCGCGCATGAAAACCTTTGAGGGCTGGACGGCGCAGATCATCCAGCACGAAATCGACCACTGCGACGGCGTGCTGATCTGACCGGCCGCGCTCCTGTTTTTCCGGCGCATTGCGCCTGATTTTACCCTGCTCCGCATGGGCGGAGCTTCCCCCGCAGTGCCATTGTGCGGCCCGACCGGCCGCTGCAAAAGAATTCGGAGGCGATCCCTATGAGCATCATCATCGGCATTTTCGAGGAGGGGCTGATTTACTCCATCCTTGCGCTCGGCGTGCTGATCACCTATCGCGTGCTGGACTTTCCTGATCTGACGGTCGATTCCTCGTTCCCGCTGGGCGCGGCGGTTTCGGCCATTCTCACTGTGAACGGCGTAAACCCCTTCGTCACGCTGCTTGTCGCCATGCTTGCGGGCGCGGCTGCCGGCCTTGTGACCGGCCTGATTCACGTCAAGTGCCGCGTGCGCGATCTGCTCAGCGGCATCATCACCATGACGGGGCTGTACTCGGTCAACCTCCGCGTCGCGGGGCGCGCCAATCTCCCGTTCTTCAACATGGAGACCATCTTCGACAACGCGCTTGTGCGCAGCTTCCCCGCGGCGCTGCAGCCGTATTCCAAGGTGATCGTCGTGTTTGTGATCGTCATGCTCGTCAAGGTGCTGCTCGATCTTTTCATGAACACCAAGGCCGGCTTCCTGCTGCGCGCCGTGGGCGATAACCACGCCGTGGTCACGACGCTTGCCCGCGACAGCGGCACGATCAAAATCGAAGGGCTTGCCATTTCCAATGCGCTTGTCGCGCTGGCAGGCGCCGTCATGGCGCAGAAAAACCGCGTGTTTGAAATCACGATGGGCACGGGCGCAATGGTCTTCGGCCTTGCAGCCGTCATCATCGGCACGCGCATTTTCACCAACCGGCAGAAGATCAACAGCTCCACTGCCGCCATTGTCGGCAGCATCATCTACAAAGCGTGCGTGGCGCTTGCGCTGTCGCTCGGCCTCGTGCCGCAGGACCTCAAGCTGGTCACAGCCGTTTTGTTCTTGGCAATTCTCATCCTTGGCGGCGCGCGCCGGAAGAAGGTGAAATTCAATGCTTGAACTTCGTGATATTAGCAAGGTTTACTCCCCCGGCACGGTCAATGAAAACTGTCTGTTCCGCCATTTCAATCTGTCCATTCCGGACGGGCAGTTCGTCAGCGTCGTCGGCTCCAACGGCAGCGGAAAGACGACCATGCTCAACATCGTCTGCGGCTCCATCCCCATCGACGAAGGGCGCATCCTCATGGGCGGCAGCGACATCACCGCCATGCGCGAGCATAAGCGCTACCGCAACATCGGCCGCGTTTACCAGAACCCGGCGATGGGCACCTGCGGCACCATGACCATTCTTGAAAACATGGCCATGGCCGACAACAAAAACAAGCCCTACAACATCACGCGCGGCGTGAACCGCAAGCGCGTGGAGTATTACCGCGAGCTGCTTCACTCGCTC
The DNA here is from genome assembly GCA_964553125.1 of uncultured Oscillospiraceae bacterium. Classification (GTDB taxonomy): domain Bacteria; phylum Bacillota; class Clostridia; order Christensenellales; family Aristaeellaceae; genus Aphodomonas. The sequence continues at coordinate 2,372 of CAZKJW010000008.1, read as the reverse complement.
GGGCTTGGACTGGAAGACAAGCTGAACGTGCCGGTTTCGTCGCTCAGCGGCGGTCAGCGGCAGGCGATGGCGCTGCTCATGGCGACGCTCACGCCGATTGAGTTTCTGATTCTCGATGAGCACACCGCCGCGCTCGACCCAAAAACGGCGGAAATCATCATGCAGCTCACGGGCAAGCTGGTTGCCGAAAAGCACCTGACGACGCTCATGGTCACGCACAACCTGCGCTACGCGCTCGAATACGGCGACCGGCTGCTGATGCTGCATGAAGGGCATGTCGTGCTGGACAAGGCGGGCGAAGAAAAAGCCGCCATGCGGCTGGATGACGTGCTCGGCCTGTTCAACGAAATCAGCATCGAATGCGGAAACTGAAGCCTTCTCCCTTTGGACGCAATACCATTCCGGCGGGCGCAAAAAGCGCCTGCCTTTTTTGCGCAGCGTTCGGTTTTTCGTGCAGGCCGCCCGTTTTGCAAACGCGCTTTTTTATGCTATAATGCCAGCATCGACCCGAATCATTTTGAAGGAGGATTTTCTCCCATGAACAAACGGCTTCTCCCGGCTCTGCTGGCGCTCGCGCTCGTCCTTTGCAGCTGCGGCGCGCTTGCGCAGGACGCCGCCGTCCTGCAGCTTGAAAACGCCTACGTCGGCCTCGCGCTGACCACCGACGAAGCGCACAACGACCCGAACCTGATGCTCACCATCATGGATTCCGGCCCCTCCTACATCTGCTGCGACCTTGTTTACCTGTACGCGCCCGCAATCAATCGGCTGACCGAGCAGCTTTACGCCGTGCAGACTGAGGATGAATTCATCGCCGTCTACGAAAAAATGGCGGCGCATCTCTATCAGCTCGGCCGGTTCTACATCCTGCCCGAAGCGGAATACGCGGCGCAGTCCGCCGCCGGGAAGACGGACGATGCAATCTGCGGCGGCGAAAACGCCGTGCTGATCGGCACAAACGAAGGGCTTACCTACCTGTATTACGCGCTGGATCCGTTCGCCTATCCGAGCGACGACCGCTCGGACGAGGAAATCGCCCTCATAAGCGATTACGCCGCTTATCTGCCCGCGCTGGTGGAAACGGTCGAGTTAATTCCGATCGTGTACGAGGCCACCGAGGAAACGGTCGTTCCGCCCGAGGAACCGCTTTCTTTCAGCGCAAAAGCGCTGGACGGCAGCGACGTAACCGAAGCCATTTTCGCCGGCAAAGACCTCACCGTCGTCAATTTCTGGGGAACGTTCTGCTCGCCGTGCATCAATGAAATGCCGGAGCTTGGCGAGTGGAGCCGCAACATGCCTGAGAACGTGCAGATCATCGGCGTTGTGATTGACATCGCTGACGAAAACGGCGCCGCACAAATCGCGGAAGCGAACCGCATCCTTGAGGAAACCGGCGCAGATTTTCTGAACCTGATTCCCTCCGAGGGTTGGAACGCGCTTCTGGGGCAGATCAGCGCCGTGCCCACGACGCTGTTTGTCAACAGCGAAGGCGTTGTTCTGGAAGAATTCGTCATCGGTGCGAACGTCCCCGGCTATCAGGCGATTGTCGAGGAGTATCTCGCAGGGCTTCAATAAATCCATCGGCTGATTGCAGCGACCGCCGCGCGTCGGTTCTCCCGACGGCGGCGGCCGCGTTTTTTTGTCTGTGCTCGCATAAAAAATCCACCGGCTAAGAAGGCTATGCGCAAACGGAAGAACTTGCCAAGGGAACCAGCCATTTCAACAGCTGCCGCGCATGGCGGCGTGCACTGCTCCCCCTTACAAAACCTGCTGCTTCAATCCCTCCACAAAGCAAAATCAGGAGAAGCCCGCATACCACCGAAAAAGCCCGCCAAGAGGAAGACCGCTATCCACTCAGCGACTGCCGCGCATGGCGCGTGCACTGCTCCCCCCTTACAAAACCTGCTGCTTCAATCCCTCCACAAAGCAAAATCAGGAGAAGCCCGCATACCACCGAAAAAGCCCGCCAAGAGGAAGCCCTCTATTCCCTCAGCGACTGCCGCGCATGGCGCGCAAGGAGCGTGCGCCGGTGCCCCCCTTTACAGCGCCGCTACTTCAAACCCTCCACAAAGCAAAATCAGGAAAATCCCGTCAAGAGGAAGACCTCTATCCCCTCAGCGACTGCCGCGCATGGAGCGCATGGCGCGTGCGCCGGTACCCACACCTTTACAACGCCGCTGCTTCAATCCCTCCACAAAGCAAAATCAGGAGAAGCCCGCGCACCGCTGGAAAATCCCGCCAAGAGGAAAAACCGCTATCATCCCAACAGCTGCCGCGCATGGCGCGTGCGCCGGTATCCTCCCCTTGCAATCCTGTTCATGTCACAGCCGACAACCATAGCTATTTCTGTTCCCGCGCGCGCTTTGCATCCA
>CAZKJW010000007.1:35460-43808 GCA_964553125.1 uncultured Oscillospiraceae bacterium | reverse complement strand
TGCGCCCGTGAACGGCGGAGAGCTTTCAAGTATACGGGGAACTATCTTGTGCATAAAACAGACAAAACAAACGCCGCTTTCTTGTTTTTGAGAAAGCGGCGTTTGCTCTGTCATTTTTTTACTTGGTCCAGCTGGAAACGGTTTTTCCGATGCCCTGAGCGCCCTGCTTGAGCGCCTTGCGCATCTGCTTGCTCTGCGGCATCATCATGATGCCGGCTCCGACGGCCACGCCGAGCGCGCCTCCTGCCATCATGCCCGCTAACGTTCCTGCTTTCATGCAGTTCTCCTCCTTTCGCTTTTTCGCGGTTTTTGCCCGCAGCGATAGTTTAGCCGAAAGAGCAGGGGAGAAAGCCTGAAAGATTCTGGCTGGAAAGAAGGGTTATTTGCGCAGTTTTTCAATTCCGCTTAGGAATTGCGGCGGTTCGGGCGCTTCAAAAACCATGATTTTTCCAGTTGACGGGTGAACAAACTCAATCCGACGTGCGTGCAACATCAGCCGACCGACCGTCGGTTTGTTCTCTTTTCCGCCATAGAGCGGGTCGCCGAGCAGGGGATGTCCGATATGCGCAAAATGCACGCGAATCTGGTGCGTCCGCCCGGTGATCAGGTTCACGTCCACAAGCGACGCACCGTGCAGCGATTCCAATACATGATACTCTGTCCGTGCATAGCGCCCGTCCGCAACGACTGCCATTTTTTTTCGATCCTTCGGGCTGCGGCCGATCGGCGCTTCAATCACGCCGTCCGGCTCGCGGAAAGCTCCCCGCGCGACAGCGCGATAGGTCTTATGAATGGTGCGTTCTTTCAGCGCATTGCTCAGAGAAAGATGCGCCGCGTCGTTTTTTGCGACAAGCAGCAGGCCGGATGTATCCTTGTCCAGCCGATGCACGATGCCGGGCCGCAGCGCGCCGCCAATACCGCTGAGGTTTTTCAGGTGAAACAGCAGCGCGTTTACGAGCGTTCCATCTTCGTTTCCGGCGGCAGGATGCACCACCATGCCGCACGGCTTCACCACCACGGCGATGTCGTCGTCCTCATAGAGAATTTCCAGCGGGATATTCTCCGGCTGCGCTTCGGTCGGCGCGGGCGGGGGAATCTGCACGGAAACAGCGTCTTCTTCCTTTACCTTCCGGCCGGGCTTTATTTCGACGTTGCCGTTCACGCAGGCGCGCCCTTCGCGAATCAGCGTTTCGGCACGCGAACGCGTGATTTCGTTTTCCCGCGCCAAACGCACGTCCAGCCGCTCCTCAGCCATGTTCCTTCCGCTCCTTCTCCTGTAAAAGCATTGCAAGGACGATCAGCCCGAACGCCGTCGTGATGCAAATATCTGCAACATTGAAAATCGGGAAGCTGATAAACGTCGCCTCAATGAAATCAATTACCGCGCCATATGCGATGCGGTCAAAAAAGTTTCCGGCGGCTCCGCCGATCAAAAGCCACATCGCCGCGCGAAAAAGCAGCGTTTCTTTGTCAGCGCTCAGCAGCTGAAACGCAGTCATCGCGGCAATCGCCACGCCTGTGATGACAAGCAGCAGCGTCTGTTTTCCTGCGAGCATACTGAACGCCGCGCCGGTGTTTTGAACGAGCGTGAAACGAAATGCCCCGGCAATCGCTTGCGTCGGCGTTTGAGGCGTAAGCAACCTGTACGCAAGCAGCTTTGTTGCGCGATCCAGCAAAAATGCCGCCGGAGCAAGCCGACAGCTATGGCGGCCCTTCACGGCGGCACCCCTCTCGTTTTAATAGAGCTTAATCTGAACCATGCGCACAACTTCGGCAAAAAATTCGCCCAGCACGGGGAGATTGTCCAGCGCGAGCTTGCGTACAATCATCACCACAACTGCGCCGAGGATGCTGAAGCCAAGCGCAAACCCGCAACCGCGCATCAGACCAGCCAGAAAATTCAGCCAGAGCAGATGTTTTCTGTCATGCAGATAACTCGAAAACTCCGCCAGCATGCTGCGAATCTTCTTCTCAATAGCATCGTATTCTTCCTTTTTCATAGGGGAAGAATGCCCGGATGCAGGAGAAATCATGCGTGATTATTATTTGAAAAGCTCGGTTTCTGCATTCAGCAGATGGCTCTGATCGTCCACAAGCCGCTTGAAGCGCGCACGATAGTCGTTCGCGGCGGCGCGAAGCGTTTCAAGGCCGCTGGTGAGGCGCGCGCTTTCGGTCTGCGCGTTCTGAATCATTTTGTCCGCTTTCGCTTTGGCTTCGGCAATAATCCGATCCGCTTCTTCCTTGGCGTCGGCAATCGTTTCGTCGCCAACGCGCTGCGCGTTTTTCAGCAGACGCTGCGCCGCTTCGGACGTATCCTCGCGAGGCGGGGCAACAGGGGCGGGGGCGGCGACAACCGCGCTGGCTTCCGCTTTTTTCAGCGCTGTGCGCAGCTGCTGGATGTCGTTCTCCATGCCTTCCATTTCTTCGCAGATATCGTCGAGAAAATCATCAACTTCGCTCGGATCATATCCCTTGGGAACAATTTTGAATTCTTTGCTTGCGATCATTTGAACGGTAACTGCCATGGTATCTCCTCCCTGCATCTGTGTGTTATAGTCCATATCGCAACAGCGTGACGCTGGTTCGATCTTTTTTCGTTTGGCCGCCAACTTCGGCGATCACCGCGCGTCCCATTCCGCGAACGGAAAGCACGGAACCTTCTGCGAGTTTTCTGTCCGGACGAAGCTCCAGAATGTGATCTACCTGCACGCGGCCTGCCTTCACAGCCTCAGCCGCACGCCCGCGGGAGAGACGAAACGCAAGATCAAGCACTGCATCCAGCCGCATCGAAGCGACGGTTCCGCGCACGGGCGTTCCTTCCTGCGCGTTCAGCGCGGGAATTTCATCCAATAGTTCGACGTGCAGCGGCGCTCCTCCTGCATGAAACAGTTCCGCACAGATCCTTTTTGCGGCGGCGGGAAGCGCAAACACATGCGCCGCGCCGGTTTCCACCACGATATCGCCCGTCAGCGCTCTGTCCATGCCCAGCGACATCAGAGAGCCGAGAATATCGCGGTGCCCAATGGAATCAAACCGCTTGTCCCATTTCAGCTTCACGCAGGCAACCGGCCAGTCCTCCGGTTCTTCAAAAGAATCGGTGAAGGCCGCTACCCGACGTTCGGCTTCTTCAAAGCCGCCAAACCGGTAAAAAGCCGCTCCGGCCTGCTTGGCGCATATTTGGGCCTGCTGCTGCTCGGCGGGGCTGAGGAAGCTCGTGAACTGCGTCCTTCCGGTTTTAACGGCGCGCTGCGCCAGCTCGCTCATGCGCTTTTCGCATGTTCTGTCCGCCGTCATCATTTCAGAAGGCGAGCAGAATGTAGAGCCGGTACAGCAGCTGCTGTGCCAGATTCAGCAGAAAGAACACGACGATCGCGCTCAGGTCGATCGGCAGGTTTGGAAAAATGCGGCGCATCAGCGGGCGAATCCAATCCAGCATCGGATTGGCAATTTTGCCGAAAAACTGCATCACCTTGTTCCACGGCGAAACAAACCAGCTGAGAATGCAGTAGATCAGCAGCGCGTAGCGCAGAATTTCAAGGAAGTAGTAGCATCCCTGATAGATTTGATATAATACCATGCTGCTCCTTTTTTACCAAGCGCCGTATCCGGCGGCTTCACCGTGCGGCTGCTGTCCAGCGTTGCGCGAGGCGCGTGCGTTGGCTTCCGAGCGCGTGATTCTCATGCCGTTTGGCACGACGAGATAAATCCGGCGCGAAATGCGGCCCACTTCGCCGTTAAGAACAAACGACGCGCCGCTGACCATATCGATTACGCGGCGGAACAGAAGATCGTCCACGTCTTCAAAGTTCAGAATCACATTCTGCCCGTTCATCAGACAGTCAATGATTTCCATTGCATCATCAATGCGGCGCACGCAGAAAATCACCGCGCTTGCAGGCTGATCCTGCTGCGGCTTGGGTGGGGGAACGTCATAAGCAGGCTCGCGCTCCGGCATGTCGATGACGTTCGAGGGACGCTGCTGCGCGCGTTCGCTCTGCGCCTGCCGCGGCGAATATTCCTGCTGCTGCGCGCGCTCCCTGCCGGCTGCGCGTGCATTGCGGCGGGGCTGCGGTTTCAGGCGCGCGCCAGCGCGGCCATACGCGCCGCTGTCGCCATAGCCGCTTTCATAAACGGAGCCGTCATAGGAGGACTCTTCCGGCTGCTCCTGATATGAATCCTCAGGCATATAGTCATTGTAGACTGCACTGCCACGGGGATCGTCCTCCTGGTTGTCCCCGGGAAACAGACCGATCACACGGCCAAGCGTTTGCAGCACATCGGAAAATGCCATAGTTTCCTCCTTCAGTGATACTTTCTTTCGCCAAAGATTGCGGAACCAATCCGAAGCATCGTGGCGCCTTCCTGCGCGGCGATGCGGTAATCGTGCGACATGCCCATGGAAAGCTCGCGGCAATCCACGCCTTCAATCGCCTCATTCCGAAGCCGCTCAAACAGCTCGCGCGCCTGTCGGAACAGAGGCCGCACGTTTTCCGGGTCGTCCACCTTCGGCGTTACCGCCATCAGCCCGCGCACGGCAATGCCCGGAAGCCGGGCGCACTCACGTGCAAAGCTGATGATTTCTTCGGGCGGCAAGCCGCCCTTTTGCGCTTCGCGTCCGGCGTTTAGCTGCACGAGCACGGGCATCACAATGCCGCATGCCTGCGCCTTTGCGTCGAGCGCCTGCGCAAGGTGTATGCTGTCCAGCGACTGAACAAGGCATACTCGGTTTATTATATATTTTATTTTGTTAGTTTGCAACCTTCCAATCATGTGAAATTCAAAATCAGCGCCGAGCGCAGGGAATTTCTCAAGAATCTCCTGCGCATGGTTCTCGCCGATCACGGTCATCCCGACCTTTTGAAGCGGCAGAATCTGCCTAGCAGGCTGCGTTTTTGTCACGGGAAGGATTCGCGGCGGGTGTTCCGGATCGCGGCAGCACGCCAATACATCCGCCTTCAGGCGCTCGATATTGGATAAAATCTCTTTCTCTTCAAGCATTGCAAAGCCTTTCTTTTCTTAGAACAGCAGCACTTTCTGCCCTTCAGAAAGCGCGCCGACAGAAAGCGGGAGAATGACGGCGTTTTTGTTATCCTGCATAACGACCTGCACCGGAACGAAGATGCCGCCGTTATCCGTAAGCACGACGCCCAGTTCGTTGTTTTGCGTTCTCAGCGCGTTCAGAGGAACCTGTAAGCCGGACACGTACAGCTCGCCGACGGTTGCCTGCGCCGTACGCGTATTGAGCACCGTCCGCACCTTGGAGGGAACCGACATGCGGACAAGCAGCTCGGAACCGGAGCGCGAGAAGCTCGTGACGGTCGCGTCAAAGACGGTATCGTCGAAACCTTCGAGCTGCACTTTGTAAGACTGCCCGGTGACGGGATTCCAGTTCTTGTCGTTTGTCAGCAGCATCAGATACCATTGTCCGTTCTGCACGGTGCGGAAAACGGGCGTGCGTCCGCGCTCTGCGGCTGTGGATTCCGGATCCTCGCCATTGAGAACGGCGCGAATCTGCGCGGCGGTAATGTCGTCCGCCGCATCGAGCGCAAACGCGTTTTCATAACCGTCCGTGTAGAAGCTGACGATGCAGTCCGTATCCGCGATATAGGTGACCGTCCAGCTTGCGATTTTTTTAAGAAGCGTCGATTCGCTCTGATACAGCGAGGTGAGCGTCTGGTCGGTTTCGTATTTTGTCTTCAGGTAGCTCTGCCTGCTGGACATAGCCGTATCCATCTGGCGCGTCAGGTTCAGCAGATTTCCCGTCAGTTTTCCCTGCGCGATGGAACGGATATCCGACGCGATGGAAACGACGTTTGCGTCCATGCGATCAAGCTGCAGGTCGGTATACGTAGAAGCCGCGAGCGTCTTGTGATATTCCTTGATCTGCGTGCGGATGTTGAGCAGCTTGTTCATATCCGTCTGGCTGTAGCCGGTGGAATAGATTTCCGCAATCTTATTGCCCTTATAGACAATCTCGCCTTCATCGGCGTAATAGGCGATGCTGGTCAATCCCTCTGCGGAAGTCAGCGTCTCATTGCGCAGAATCACGGCGTTTGCGTGATACTGGTTGCCCATATTGCCGGCGGTGATCACAGCCGTCTTCTGGAACATGCCGCCCACAACGAGATAGCACGCATACAGAAAGCCGCAGAGCACCACAAACAGAAACACATAAAACCGGAATGCCACGCGATGTTTTTTTCTGCGTCCTCTCATTCGTTTTCCTCCCGCATCTGGCGCAGCAGACCAATCGCCTTGCGCTCCAATCTTGATATCTGCATCTGCGAAACGCCGAGCATTGCGGCGACCTCGCGCTGGCTTTTGTTTTCGACGTATCGCGCATGAAGCACGGCGGCCATCGGTTCGGAAAGGCGGCGCAGCATGCTCTGCATTTCGTCTTCGAGTTCGAGCTGATCGAACGCTTTTTCGTCCGCGCCGAGCCGTTCGGAAAGCGCCGGAAGACCATCTTCCGACTCTGCGTCAAGCGACGCTGGCATCGCGCTGGAATGCGCTTCAAGCGCTGAAAGAATCATGTCCGGCGTTTCTTTCAGCAGTTCGGACAATTCGGCAACGGAAGGTTCGCGCCCGTGTACCCGGAAAAACGTTTCGCCCTCTCTGGCAACGCGGGCAAGCAATTCGCTTTCACGCCTTGGAAGGCGAACAAGCCGCCCCTTGTCGCGCAGATAGTTGCGCACTTCTCCGGCGATGGTCGGCACGGCAAACGTGGTGAATTGCAACCCCTTCGCCGCGTCGAAACGCTCAACCGCATGCAGCAGCGCAAGATAGGCGACCTGAATCAAATCCTCCGTCTCAACGCCGCGCCCGATGAAGCGACGAGCCACGGCCTGCGCGAGATACAGGTATTGCTCTGCAATCGCGTTTCGCTGCGCCGGCGTCCGATTCGACGAATAAGCGTGCCACAGCGCTTCTTTATTGCTCATTGCCGCCTCCCGCCGGGATTGCGGGGCAAATTCGCAGTTCAACACGCCGCGGGCCGTCCGGATCGTAATCGATCTGCACATCGCTGACGAGTGTGGAAAGAATGCCGCGTGCAATTTCGGGATCGTGCGCGGGGGAGTCATTTGCGGCTTCGCCGCGTTCGGCTGTAAAAACGATGCGCGCGCATGTTCCGTCAAAATTAGCGCTGAGCGCAATTTCTTCAACGCTTCTGCGCTGATGCATCAGGCAGTAACACGCTTCGTCGCACGCAGTGCGCACATCTTCAAGCGTGCCGACGTCCGCGCCGCACTGCGCAAAAAAACCGGCCATCGCCATGCGAACCACAAGCATCATCGGCTGGCGGGCGGGAACTTTCAGCAAAATTTCGTCTTTCATGAAGCCTCCTGACGGCTGATTTCGACTAATAACATAGTATTATAGCATTTCTTCGCTCAAAATGGAAGGGAAAACGCGTTTGGCGGCGAAATATGTTCTATGCGCAAGCAATTTCATGCAAAGCGGAGGAACGAACTGTGAACCGAAACCTGCAGATATCTCCCAAAGTACAGAAAGCGCTGGACGAAGGCCGTCCCGTTATCGCGCTGGAAAGCACGATTATCAGCCATGGCATGCCGTACCCGCAGAATGTCGAGACGGCGCTTCTTTGCGAACGTACCGCGCGCGAGAACGGCGCGGAACCGGCGACCATCGCCGTCATCGGCGGTAAACTCTGCGCCGGCCTCACGGAAGAACAGATTGAATATCTCGGCAAAGCCGGCACGAACGTTGCCAAGGCCAGCCGCCGCGATCTTCCCATGCTCGTTGCGCGCGGAGCCGACGGCGCGACGACCGTCGCCGCGACGATGATTATCGCCGCCATGGCGGGCATCCGCGTGTTTGCTACCGGCGGCGTCGGCGGCGTGCATCGCGGCGCTGAGACGACGATGGACATTTCGGCCGACCTCGACGAGCTCGCCAATACGCCTGTCGCCGTGGTTTGCGCCGGCGCAAAGAGCATCCTCGACCTCGGGCTGACGCTTGAATATCTGGAAACGAAGGGCGTTCCCGTCATCGGCTACGGCACGGACGAGCTTCCCGCGTTCTACACGCGCCAGAGCGGTTTCGGCGTCGATTATCGCATGGATGCGCCGGAAGAGATTGCGGCTGCCATCCGCGCACAGCGCGAAATGGAATATCCGGGCGGTATGCTGATCACCAACCCGATTCCCGAAGAATACAGCATGGACAAATCGCGCATCGACGCGGCCATTCAGCAGGCGCTTCGTGAAGCGGACGAACAGGGCGTTAAGGGAAAGAAAATCACGCCGTTCCTGCTGGCGCGCATCAAGGACCTTACGGGCGGCGACAGCCTCGCATCCAACATCCAGCTGGTGCTCAATAACGTGCGG
>CAZKJW010000007.1:15183-35360 GCA_964553125.1 uncultured Oscillospiraceae bacterium | reverse complement strand
TTCACCGCTTTCGCCGCCATTCTGCGCCGGTTGTCGCTCATTGCGGCGTAATGCTTGCGCGTCGTGTTGACGTCCGCATGGCCGAGAACATCAGCGACGAGATAAATATCGCCGGTTTCGTTGTAAAGCGTGGTGCCATACGTGCTGCGCAGCTTGTGTGGACTGATTTTTCGCTTGAGAGGCGCGGCGATTGCCGCGTATTTCTTCACGAGGTTTTCGATTGCCCGCTGCGTAATCCGCCGCCTTTGCAACGAAAGGAACAGCGCGCCCTCGTGTCCCGGCAAAACCTCGATATTTTTGCGCTCCGCCAGATACGCCTTGAGTGCGTCGGCGACTTCGTCGGAATAATACAGAATCATTTCCTTGCCGCCCTTGCGCGTGACGAACATGGAGTTTTCTTCAAAGTTCAGGTCATCGATGTTCAGCCCGACGCATTCGCTCACACGGATGCCCGTGCCGAGCAGCAGCGTGAGAATGGCCACGTCGCGCGTGCGCGTATGCGCGGTGTACGTTTTCTGGCGCTGTCCAAGGCCTTCGCCGCTTTCGGCGGCGTCGAGCAGCCGGGCGACTTCGTCCGGCTCCAGCCGAATGATTTCCTTCGGCCGCACCTTCGGCAGCGGCACAAGGGCTGCGATATTTCCCGGAACGTATTTATGCTCAAAGAGATAATTGTAAAACGAGCGCAGAGAGCAGAGCTTGCGCATCTTTCCGGCTTCCGCGTTTTCAATCGGCTCATCGGAATTGTTTTTATAATAAAGGGTAAGATAATTCGGGTAGCGTTCCAGATCGGCCAGCGTGATTTGCCGCAGCGTATCGACCGAGATTTCGGGAATGCGGCAATCGGCAAAACGAGGGATCTCGCTTGTTAAATAGTTAAAAAACAATCGAAGGTCATACAGATACCCGAGCCGCGTCATGGGGGAATATTGATCCTCGATGGAGAAAATGAAATCGCTGACGATAGGCGGCAATTCCTTCAGCATCTCGCGAATCAGAAGTGTCAGCCGTGCCGAGTTTGATTTTGTGTATGTCTGAGTTGCTTTTGCCATAAAAATCTGATGCTCCCAATAAGCTCATGAAACCGACCGACGGTTCGTCGGTTACGTTTGTTTGCTATACGCAGGTCTCTTTTGTGTACTATCTATTCGTAAAAGATGCCTTTTGCGAATAGATTTACCCCTCTCTCTTGATTGCCTCCATGATGGCGTTTTTCATTTCTTCGGCTTTTGCGGCGTTCTCAACGGCCTCTTTGCTGGCCGCGCGCGCCAGCTCGTCGCAGCGGTTATTGTCTGCATCGTCCGCATGACCGGGAACTTTGCGAAATTTCACCTGATGGCCGTGTTTGCGAATCGTCATCAGCAGAATCTGCCAGAGATCCTGATTTTCAACCGGCTGCTTCGCGGCGTTTTTCCATCCGTTTCGCTGCCAGTTGGCAAGCCATCCCCTCTCGAACGCGTTGACCAAATATGCAGAGTCCGAACAGAGCGTCACGCTGCACGGCTGCTTTAAGGCGCCCAGCGCCTGAATGGCCGCAAAGACTTCCATGCGGTTGTTTGTCGTCTGCGGCTGGGAGCCGCTCATTTCCTTCACGTGCTCCCCGTAGCGCAGCAAGGCCGCCCATCCGCCGGGACCGGGGTTTCCGGAGCACGCGCCGTCCGTGTAGATGATGACTTCTTTCATTGCGAAACGCCTCACAGTCCGTCAAAAAGTGAATGTATCCGTTTCGTCCTCATATGTTTCAATAGGAACCGGCTCCAGCGGCGCATCCCAGTCCTCGCCATTTTCGTATGCTTCGATTGCACGGCGGTACTCCTCCGTGAATTCTTCGAGCGTCAGGCCGCTGTGCATGATGTAGGTTGCAGCCTCCACGCCCACATAACGGAAGTGATACGGCTCGTAAGCGATGCCGGTGATGTCCTCTTTGCCTTCCGGATAGCGGATGATGAACCCGTATTCGGCGCAATGCGCCGCGAGCCACTTCCCTTCCTCCGTTTTGTCAAAGGCCGCGGACATTTTTTTGTCGAGGAATGATTTGCAGATCACGTCGAACGCCATGCCGGTCTGATGCTCCGACGCGCCGGCGGCCTGTACGACGCCGTCGTCGTATCCGAGATTTTCCACGCGGTTGTAGTGCATCACTTCCTGTGTGCGGTAGTTCCGATAGGCGGATTTGAGATACAGCTTGATTCCGTCTGCCTCCGCGCCTGCAAACATTTTTTCCAGCGCGGCATAGGCAATGTCGCGCCCCTGCATTTTCGAGCTGGACGCTTTGCGCACACTGACGGTCACGAGCGTACTCTGATCCGGATAGCTCTTATCCAGCAGATTTTCTTTGTTTACCAGCAGCAGCACGCCGTCCGGGTCCGCGAGAATCCCCCGTGAAATCGGGTACGTCCATTCCCTCTCGGCGGCGTCCGGTGTGTTTTCCGCGCCCTGCGCGGAAGACCCCGTAACCGCCGTACCGGGCGCAAATTCAAACATCTCTTCGCCGCAGCAAACGTTCGCCGCCGCAATCGCCGCGGTCAGGATGATCAGCACGATTCTTTTTTTCATTGCGTTCCTCGCTTTCATTGCTCCTCGATCAGCGCGCCCGCGCCCAGCACAGAAAGCGCCCTGTCCAGCCTTGCGCGCTCCAGCCGCACTTTGACGCGCGTTCCTTCGGCTTCATATTCTTCGCCGAGCACCGTCGCGTTTGCGTGCAGGTCGCTCAGCACGTTCCCTTTTGCATATGGAATCATAAGCGTAACCGTTTTTTGCGCTGCAAAAATCCGCTCGCCGATTTTTTTCAGCAGCTCGTCGAGCCCCGTTCTTTCGGATGCCGAAATGCAGATTGCGCCCGGCGCGTGCGGCGGCGTTTCAAGCCGATCCACCTTGTTCAGCACGTCGAGCATCGGCTTATCCCCTGCGCCCAGCTCGCCCAGCACATCCATAACGGTCTCGCGCTGCTGCATGAAGTCGTCGTTCGACGCGTCCGATACAATCAAAAGCAGATCGGCCAGCGCCGCTTCTTCCAGCGTGGAACGGAACGCATCCACCAGCGTGTGCGGCAGCTTGCGAATGAATCCGACCGTATCGACCAGCAGGAATTCTCCGCCGTCCGGCAGCGAGACCCGGCGCATGACAGGATCAAGCGTCATGAACAGCTTATCTTCGGCCGGAACGCCCGCGTTGGACAGCGCGTTCAGAAGCGTTGATTTCCCCGTGTTTGTATATCCGACCAGCGCCACGACCGGCACGGCGTTTTTCTGCCGACGCTTGCGCTGCACTGTGCGCTGCGCCGCCAGATCGGCAACCTCTGCACGCAGGTCGCTCAGCCTTTTGCGAATGCGTCTGCGGCTGATTTCCAGCTTCGTCTCGCCCGGCCCGCGCGTTCCGATTCCGCCGCCCAGCCGGGAAAGCGAAATTCCTTCGCCGATCAAGCGCGGCAGCTGATAGCTCAGCTGCGCCATTTCAACCTGCAATTTGCCTTCGCGCGTTTTGGCGCGCTGCGTAAAAATATCAAGGATCAGCGTTGTCCGGTCAATCACCTTCACGCCGACAATTTCTTCCAGATTGCGCGTCTGAACGCCGGTCAGCTCGTCGTCCACGATGATCATATCGCAGTTCTCGCCCTGCACGTCCAGCGCAATGGCCTGCGCTTTTCCAAGCCCCACATAGGTCGCGTTGTCCGGCTTCTCGCGCTTCTGCATGGTTACGTCCACCACTTCGGCGCCGGCGGTTTCCGCAAGCGAAGCCAGCTCACGCAGGGATTCCACGCTTTCGATGCCGACCAGCAGCGCGCGTTCCGGACGGTCGACCGCGTCGTCGCCGCCTGTCTGCACAAGCAGCCGGTCGCTTTCTTCGATGCGCGCCATCCACTCTGCCTGCGGGATGTGCTGAATCGGGACAAGCGCCGTTTCCTGCGGCGTTGGCACGCCGTTTTCGCGCTCGCCGAGAAACGCGGCGTGAATGCCCGTCGCTTTTTCACCGAGCACGCCGATGGCGGCGATTGCATCCAGCCGCAGCTTGACCAGCGCGTTCAGATCTACGTCCGACAGCTCCGGGTTCCCGTCCGGATGCGTGTGCAGGCAGCGCACGCCGCACAGCCTGTCCAGACTGCGCCGCAGACGAATCTCCGGCAGCGGCACGCTTCCGCTGTCGCCGATGGAAACGTCGAGCACGTCGCCGTCCCGGCTGATATACACGCTGATTTCGCGGCGAATCATGCCGGTATATTTTGCCATGGCGGTCACAAGCTCCGGCGGCGCGAAATGGTCGCCGTCGAACTCCATCGCGTAAAGCGCCTCCATGTCCTTCAAAAGCTGGGCGCGAATTCCTTCCAGATTGCCGTGAATCATAGTTTCTCCTTTTATTCGTAAACGAAATCAAATAACGCTGCGATTCCGTTCTGCCCCAGTCGCTGCAGACCGCCGATGGACGAAAGCCTTGCGCCGTTTGTCAGAAGCACGGCCGCCGTGCCGTCCTCCGGGTTCAGCCACGCCTCGCAGATTGCGCCGTAGGCAACGCCCTGATGCCCGACGATTTCTCCTTTTCGGCGAAAAACGCCGCGCGTAATCGCCATGCCAAGCCCGCGCCCGATGTTCCCCTGAGGCGCGTACAGCGCCGGAAAATCAACGCTCAGCCGCGCAACTGTGTCCAGCAGCGCAGGCGCGGAAATCATCAGCTTTCCAGCCGGCACGTTGTAATGCGCCATCGGGTTCACCGTCTCGTCGAGCGGAAGCGCAGCGAGCCGCTGCGCGTCATAGGCCAGCGTGTTTCCCGGCACGCGGTAGCAGTTCGCAAGGCATTCCTTTACTGCAATCCTCTGCGGATGAAACGACGCGTCCGCGCCGTGCGGCAGAAAAAACTTTTCCCGGATGAAATCGTCGAAGGGCATGTCCGCCGTTTTTTCGACCAGCATTCCAGCAATGCCTGCGCCGAGGTTGGAGTAGTGAAACCGCTCTCCAGGCTGCCATGGCGCGCGGCTTTTTTCAAGCAGCAGGTTCAACGCGGGAAATTCGCCGGCGTCGATTGCGCAGTTGTAGGCTTCGTCCGTCAGCGCGGCCGTGTGCGTCAGCAGCTGGCGCGGCGTGAAGCCGCACGGAAACCCAAACACCTGCGAAACGTCTTCATCAAGGCTCAGCTTGCCTTCCTGCGCCAATAGCAGCACGCCTGCCGACATGACCGTCTTGGATATGGACGCGATGCGAAACCGCGTCTCCGGGGAAGTCGGCTGTCGTCCTGCAACGGCGTCGCCGTCCCACGCGAACGCTTTTTCGCCGTTTGCGCGCCGCACGCCCGCGCACCAGCCAACCGGCTGAAATGCACCGACGGCCTTCTCCATCCGTGTCTGCAAAGTGCCGTTCCGCTTTGGCAGCAGCGAGAGCCGCACACGCAAAACCACCTCTGCAGCGGGCGAAAGATTCCGCATGGCCTTCCTCCTGAAATAATACATTCCAAAGCCATTATATCACACTCCGGCCCCGGCATACAATAGCCCGGAGGTGTGCGCAATGAGCCTTTCGGAGCTGAAAGAAAAAGACGTGGTGAACATTGAAAACGGGATGCGCGTGGGCAAGGTGATGGACATCGAATTCGATGAAACGACCGGCTGCGTTCAGGCGCTTGTGGTACCCGGAAAGTTTGATTTTCTCGCGCTTGTGCGCGGAGAGCGGAAAGGCATCGTGATCCCGTGGCCGCAGATCTGCCGTATTGGCGACGATGTGATTCTCGTCCGGTTCGACGCAGAGTCCTGACGCGCAGATTTTGCGGCGCGTAAACGCTTTTTTTCGCCCTGCCCCTTTACGCGCAGCCCCTTTTTGCATTATAATAGGATAAGCTGTTGAGGCAAAACAAAGGGAGGCTACCGAATGAAGTGCATCTACTGCAACGGGACGGAAAGCCGCGTTGTAGATTCCCGGCCGACCGACGACGGAAACGCCATCCGTCGCCGCCGCGAATGCGAAAAATGCGGACGCAGATTCACCACCTATGAAAAAGTGGAAGCCGTGCCGCTGCTGGTCATTAAAAAAGACGGAAGCCGCGAGTCGTTCGACTCCGAAAAGATTCGCCGGAGCATCATCAAAAGCTGCGAAAAGCGCTCCGTTTCCATGCCGGAAATTGATCGGCTCGTGCGCGAAATCGAAATGCAGGCCTATAATGAGCTGGATCAGGAAATTTCCTCGGCAAAAATCGGCGAGCTTGTCATGGACGGTCTGCGCAAGATCGACGAGGTCAGCTATATTCGTTTCGCCTCCGTGTATCGTCAGTTCCGCGACATTCAAACGTTCATGGAGGAACTGACGCGCCTGCTTGACGAGCGCGCGCATCCGGAAATTCCGCAGAAAAACGTGTGAAGCGCCGCATTGCTTGACATAGCGCGCTTGCGCGCATTATAATATTGCAGCCTATTCAAAAGGAATTGGGAGGGGTTTTGAAATGCTGGATATGAACCGCATCCGCAAAGAGCCGCGCGAAGTCGAACGGTTGCTTGCAAACAAGGGATGCGTCGTAAACTTTGACGAAACGCTCGCGCTCGACGCCAAGAAGCGCGCGCTGGCCACCGAAGGCGACGCGCTGAAGGCTCGCCGCAATCAGCTTTCCGCGCAGGTTCCGCGCATGAAGAAAAACGGCGAGGATACCTCCGCGCTGTTTGAGGAAGTTCGCCAGATCGGCGATCAGATCAAGGCGCTGGACGAAGAAGCCGACGCCATCGGCAAGCAGATCACCGATTTCGTCGCGGGGCTTCCGAACCTTCCCGATCCGGACGTGCTGCCGGGCGGTAAGGAGAACAACAAAGTCCTGCATCAGTGGGGCGAGAAGCCTGTCTTCGATTTTGAGCCGAAGGATCACGTTCAGCTCGCAGAGAGTCTGCACCTGATCGATTATCCGCGCGGCGCCAAGCTCGGCGGCAGCGGAAAATGGGTCTATACCGGCGACGGTGCGCGCTTGGAATGGGCGCTTGTGAATTACTTCATCGACACGCATCTCAGCGACGGCTGGCAGTTCATGCTCGTGCCTCACATCCTCAACTATGAGGCGGGTTATTGCGCCGGTCAGTTCCCGAAGTTTGAAGACAGCGTATTCTGGGTTGGCGAGCGCGACGGTCGGCGCGACCAGTTCATTCTCCCCACCGCTGAAACCGCGCTGGTGAACCTGCATCGCGGCGAGATTCTCTCCGAGGACGAGCTGCCCAAGAAGTACTTTGCCTACACGCCGTGCTACCGTCAGGAAGCCGGTTCCTATCGCGCGGAAGAGCGCGGCATGATCCGCGGCAACCAGTTCAACAAGGTTGAAATGGTGCAGTATGCGCTGCCGGAGAATTCCGCCGCCGCGTTTGAAGAGATGGTCGGCAAGGCCGAAGCGCTTGTGCGCGGTCTGGGGCTGCATTATCAGCTGTCCAAGCTCGCCGCGGGCGATTGCTCCGCCTCCATGGCGCGCACCTACGATATCGAAGTCTGGATTCCGAGCATGGGCATCTACAAAGAGGTCTCCTCTGCGTCGAACTCCAACGATTATCAAGCGCGTCGCGGCAGCGTTCGCGTGAAGCGCAAGGCGACCGGCAAGAACGAATTTGTACACATTCTGAATGCATCGGGTCTGGCGACCAGCCGCGTCTTCCCCGCCATTCTGGAGCAGTTCCAGCAGGCGGACGGCAGCGTGAAGGTTCCAGAACCGCTGGTGAAGTGGGTTGGAAAAGAATACCTGCGCCCCTAATTTGGGCAACGAAGCAATAAACGCGCAGCGCATCGTCTCGGTCACGCCCGACGGCATCGCCGCCCGGAGCGGTTTGCGGCCGGGCGATGCGCTTTGCGCCATAAACGGCGAGCCTGTGCTCGACCAGGTGGACTATCAGTTCCTGACGGCGAAGCGCCATCTGCTCGTTAGCGTCATCGGCGAAAACGGCGAAAAGCGCGAGATTGAAATCACCAAGCTGGCGGAGGAACCGCTGGGTCTTGTGTTTTCCTCGACGCTCATGAGCAAGCCGCGCGTGTGCCGCAATAAGTGCGCTTTCTGTTTCATCGATCAGATGCCGCCCGGACTGCGCGAAACGCTCTACGTCAAGGACGACGACTGGCGCCTGTCGCTGATGATGGGCAATTATGTCACGCTCACCAATCTTTCCGAGGCTGAGTTCCAGCGGATTATTGCAAGGCGGGCAAGCCCGCTGTATATTTCCGTCCATGCGACCGATCCCGAGGTGCGTAAAAAGCTGATGCGCAACCCGAACGCCGGAAAGATCATGGAGCATCTGCACAGATTTGCCGCAAACGGCATCAGCTTCCATTGCCAGATTGTGCTTTGCCCCGGCTGGAACGACGGCGAAGTGCTCGAGCGCACGCTCACCGATCTGACGGCGCTCTACCCTGCCGCCCGCTCGGCGGCGCTTGTTCCCGTCGGTCTGACCGGCTACCGCGACGGGCTGGAGAAGCTCGACGCCTATACCGCTGAAACGGCGTCGGCGGTGATCGATCAGGCGCAACGTTGGCAAAAGAAGATGCTCGCCGAACACGGAACGCGCTTTGTGTTCCCTTCCGACGAATTCTATTGCGAAGCGCATCGCCCGATTCCGCCGGATGAAGCGTATGAATCCTACCCGCAGATTGAAAACGGCGTGGGGCTTTTGAGCAGCTTTGAACGCGAATTCCGCGCAGCGCAGCGTTTTCTGGGCGATGAGCCCGCCGTTCCGCGACGCGTTCTGCTCGCCTGCGGCGAGTCCGTTGCGCCATGGTTTGAGCAACTGCTCGCCGATCAGAAATTTGAAGGCGTGGAGCTTGAAATTCGCCCGATCAAGAATTACTTCTTTGGCGGACATGTTACCGTGACGGGTCTTTTGACGGGCAGCGATTTGCTGCGCGGGCTGAAAGGCTGCACTGCCGATGAAATCCTGATTTCGGAATCGACGCTCCGCCACGATGGCAACGTTTTTCTGGACGACATGACGCTTGAGGCGTTGCAGGCCGAAATCGGCATTCCGATTCACCCCGTCGGCAATGACGGCGGAGACTTTTTCAGCGCCATTCTCGGCGAACTGTATCAGCAGGAGGAGAACACATGTCGGTAAAACCGCTGGTCGCTGTGGTCGGCCGCCCGAACGTGGGCAAATCCACTTTTTTCAACAAAATCGCCGGGCAGCGCATCGCCATTGTCGAGGACATTCCGGGCGTGACGCGTGATCGCGTCTGCGCGGACTGCGAATGGCTGAATTACCGTTTCACGCTCATTGACACCGGCGGCATTGATCCTCGCTCCACCGACCCGCTCCGCGTGCAGATGCGGCACCAGGCCGGCCTTGCCATGGACATGGCGGACGTGATCCTGTTTTTCGTGGACGGAAAGCAGGGCCTGACGGCCGATGATGAAGACGTTGCCAACATGCTGCGCAAGGCGAAAGCGCCGGTGCTGCTCGTCGTCAACAAGCTGGATTCCCCCGCCATGCTGGACAATCGCTATGATTTTTATTCGCTTGGCATGGGCGATCCGATTCCTGTGTCGAGCGTGAACATGATGGGGCTTGGCGACTTGCTTGATGAAGTGGCGAAGCATTTCCCCACACCGGACGAAACGCCGGAAGAGGAAGATCCGCCGATCAAAATCGCCGTTGTCGGCCGTCCGAACGTCGGTAAGTCCACGCTTGTCAACCGGCTTCTCGGACAGGACCGCGTGATGGTTTCGGATATTCCCGGCACCACGCGCGATGCAATCGACGTGCCTTTTGAGGTGGATGGTCAGCGGTATACGCTGATTGACACCGCGGGAATCCGGCGCAAACGCGCCATCGAAGACGATTCGCTTGAACGCTACAGCGTTGTGCGCTCGCTCGCGGCCATTCGCCGCTGCGACGTTGCGCTGATCGTCATCGATGCAAACGAAGGCGTTACCGAGCAGGACAGCAAAATCGCCGGCGTTGTTGAAAACGAAGGCAAGGCAGCGCTGGTTGTCGTCAACAAATGGGATACCATCGAGAAGGACACCTCGACCATGGAAAACATGCGCAAGCAGGTGCTCTCCGATCTCAAGTTCATGGCGTGGGCGCCGGTGCTGTTCCTTTCGGCGCTGACTGGCTCGCGCGTGCAGAAGCTGATGGGCGCTGTGAACGACGTTTACGCGCAGACCTGCAAGCGTGTGACGACGGGCGTACTCAACGACGTGCTTGCTGATGCGCAGCTTGCGCAGCAAACGCCCATGTCCGGCGGACGCCGGCTGAAAATCTATTATGGCACGCAGCAGAGCACGCAGCCGCCAACCTTCGTTCTTTTTGTCAATGATACCGATCTGATGCACTTCGCATACGAGCGTTATCTGGAGAACCAGTTCCGCAAGGCGTTCGGCTTTGAAGGAACGCCCATCCGTTTCATCCTTCGCGAAAAGAAAAAGGAGGATTGACATGCTGCTTTGGCCATTGCTTGCCGCCGCTGCAATCGGTTATCTTCTCGGCAACTTTCAGACGGGGCTGTTTGTGGGCTGGTGTTCCCGAAAGATTGATCTGCGCAAGCATGGAAGCGGTGGAACGGGCGCGACAAATGCGCTTCGCACGCTTGGCGTCGGCAGCGCAATGATTACGTTTGCCGGCGACTTCATAAAAGGCACACTCGCTTCTGCGATTGGTCTTGCCATTGCCGGGCATGCCGGGCAGCTGGTTGCCTGCCTGTTTGTTGTGTTGGGTCATGTGTGGCCCGTCTTCTTCCGCTTTCATGGCGGAAAAGGCGTGACGACTTCTGTTGGATCCTTTGCGATTTTGTTCCCGCTTCCGGTTGCGTGCGCTGTTTCGCTCAGCCTGCTGCTGATTGCGCTGACCAAATACGTCTCGCTCGGGAACATCATCGCCGAGTTCTGCTTCGCAGTTTATGCCGTGATCCTTGGCGTGCATAGCGGCGATATGGCCGTGGCCGCGATTGGCGCGCTGGTGCCGGCAGTCGTCATTTTTGCTCATCGAGCGAATATCGCTCGCCTGCTTGCCGGCACTGAAAACAAGCTGCACTTCAAAAAGGCATAACTTACCAGCAATGATTGTGCGTTTCAATCCGTCAGATTGACGGAGGGATCGCACATGAATCTTGAAACCGCAAATGACGAATTGATACAACAAGCTGCCGCCGGTGACGCCGCCGCATTTGAAATGCTGCTGGTGCCATATGAGCGGCAGCTTTATGCGCTTTGCCTGCGCATTGCGGGAAACCGCGAGGATGCGCTCGACTGCGTGCAGGAAACGCTGCTGCGCATCTGGCGCTCGCTCCCGAAATACCGACGGCAGTCCGCGCTGACGACGTGGTTCTATCGCATCGCAGCAAACACGTGTTTTGATCTGCTTCGCAGACAAAAATACCGCCCGTCGGTTTCCTTGGAAGCCATGGCGGACGAGGGCTTCTCACCTGCTGCGGACGAGCAAAGCGACTGCAATCCCGAAGTAAATTTGGAGTGCTCCGCACGCAAGAACTCGCTCGCACAGACGATTGCCCTGCTGCCTGATAAGCTGCGCGACGTACTGATTCTGCGCGATGTAGAAGGGCTGTCCTATGAGCAAATCAGCGAATTGCTGGGCGTTCCCGCCGGCACTGTACGGTCGCGTCTCAGCCGAGCAAGGCTGAGGCTGAAAGAATTATTGGCAGAGAATTTGCGAAATTCCGAAGCATCGTCTGACGCCGATTCTGACGAAGAAGGTGCGGACGGGATTTCAAAGCGATAACCGGGAATGAAACAGTTTTACCCAACGGAGAGAATGGGCAATGAAAACAGCGAGGCGTTTTACCGCCTCGCTTTTCGCTTTTTCCACGCGTAAAGGGCGCGGTTAAAACCGCGCCCCTCACATTGGTGAATCGATTACTGGTTATCCGCGTTCGCAGCCTGCGCCGCAGTACGACCGGAAACGAAGATTTCAACGATCGCGTTGCCGCCCAGACGGTTGCCGCCGTGGATGCCGCCGGTGACTTCGCCAGCCGCGTACAGGCCGGGGATCGCGTTGCCGTCGGTGTCAAGCGCATGGCGCTCGGTATCCACCTTGATGCCGCCCATGGTGTGATGCGTGGACGGAGCCATGAAGCGAATGCGCAGCTCAACGTCATCCAGCTTGTAGGTATCCGGCAGGTAATTGCCGTTTTCGTCCTTGTCAGCGGAGCCGATCAGCATGTTCGGATTCGTCTTCTTCACTTCTTCGGGCTGTTCGCCGGCCATGACCGCCTTGTCGTAGCTTTCGATGGTCGCGCGCACAGTCTCGACGTCGGCTTCAAGTCCGAGGCTCGCGAACAGTTCGCCAAGCTCGTTGATGCTGCGGACATACTGACGCCATTCAACATCCTCGTTGCCGTAGAGATACGGGCCGGGGATCTTGGCGTTCGCGTTCGCGATTTCGATGAACACGCCCTTGGTGCCGTTGACTTCAATGCCGTTGCGGAATTCGCCGAGGGAAAGCACGTCGCGCTCGGAGGATTCGTCAACGAAGCGCTTGCCGGTGGTCGGGTTAATGTAAACCGCATAGTTGCCGCCGCCGAAAGCGAGGTTGCCGTCGTCGATCCAGCTGATCGGCATCATCTGCGTGAAGCCCATGCCGGTTACGTCGGCTCCGACGGCCTGCGCCATCTTGATGCCGTCGCCCTGCAGGGAGGAACGGTTCGTGGTCTTGGTGCTCGCGGAGAGATATTCATTGGACCAGTAGACGTTGGTATCCACGACCATGTTGAGGTTCGCGGCGTAGCCGCCGGTTGCAATGATGACGCCCTTCGTCGCATGAGCAGTCACCTGCGTGCCGTCATACTGGGTGCCCTTCACGCCGGTAACGCGACCGTCTTCGACGATCAGCTCTTCAGCAGTCGTGCGAAGCATGATCTTGTTTGCTTCGTTGGAAAGCACGGTGTTCATCGGAGCCATGAAGTAGGTGCCCCAGCGGCCGGGATAATCCACGCCGTCGATGGTCGCGCCGACAAACTCGTTTTCACGATACCACAGCGCGCCAATCAACGTCGGCTGCGTGTCTTCGATGAAGGTGGAGCCCTGCGCCTCGAGCCACTGCTTGAGGGTCTGGCCGCCCTGGATGAACTGGTTGACCAGGTCGAAATCGCCGTAGATCCAGCTGCTCATATCAGCAGTCGGACGGAGGCCGCCGTAATAGGTCTGGAAGATGTGCAGGTTGACGGTCGAGAACAGCGTCAGCTGGCCGGCGCCTTCGGCAACCTTCGGGTCAGCCCAATCAAGGTACGCCTGGATTTCGGCCTTCAGATCCTTCAGCGTCTGGAGATATTCAGCATGAACGCCATGCTTGGACAGCTCAACGATATCGCCCGCCACGAACTCGTGATCCGTGTAGTAGGACTCGTCGAACGGTTCTTCGGACCAGTTCAGGATGGTTCTCAGCTCTTCGAGCGTCGCAACGCTCTCAACAACCTTGTTGTAGGTGTTGCCGTCATAGCCCACGCCCGTGGTCGCATCCGGATCAGCCGGATCCCAAACGAGGTAAGGCATAACGCTCTGATACTGGCCGCCGGAAACCAGCGTGTTGCCGCCGACTTCGGCGTTCTTTTCGATGACCAGCACGGTGTTGCCGTCCTGCGCAGCCTGAGCGGCGGCAGCAATGCCCGCGCCGCCCGCGCCGACGACGACGATGTCATAGGTCTCCTCGATCGGAGCCTGCGCTTCATGCTGCACGGTGGCAGCCTTGAACGCATCCATATTCGTGCAGCCGGCCTGCTCGGCAGCATCGTTTACGGCGTTGCGCACGGCGTTGCTGGAGAAGGTCGCGCCGGACACGACGTCCACGCCGGTGCCGTTGGCAGCAAGGATATCGGCGATGACCGGCTCAAAGGCGACGGTGCCGACATGATCGGTTTCGAGGTTCGCACCGACGACCACTTCGGTCACGGCGGTGTCAGAGAAGGTGACGGTCACTTCGACAGCGCCGTTGTAGCCCTTTGCGGTGCCGGTGTAGGTGCCAGCCGTGAAGGCGACGGGCGCGTCGTTGGCGGTTTCTTCGCCGTTGGCGGCGGCAAGCGCCTTGCCGAGCGCTTCCTTCACCGCGGTGCTGGTGATCGTGGCGCCGGTGACGACTTCGATGTCGTCAGCGCTGGTCGCGCCGATCATCGCGGCAGCGAGGCTTTCGGCAGCCGTTCCGCCGATGGCGGCGGTTTCGTTGGCCGCAGTAATTTCCGCAGCGGTGACGGCCGCGTCGTCAACTGTGATTTTCACGGTTACCGTGCCGCCGAATCCCTGCGCTTCGCCCACATATTCGCCCGCGGTAAGCGCGAAAGCGCTGACCGAAGCCAACATGAGAGACAGAGCCAGAATGACAGAAAGAATCTTCTTCATGGGTCTTCCTCCCTGTATATTTTTAATTGACAGTGAAATATCAATCTTATGTGCATTATATACCTGAAAGCTACTTTCGGCTCAAGTGTATTTTTTGCAGCTTTCCCTTCATTTTTTTGTAGCATAAACCGGAACGCTTTTCTTTGGCGTTCCGGTTCAGAGTTCGATCATCATGTAGGTGTCGTAATAGTATTTGCGCGTGCCGTCGGAGCAATCGACAAACAGAACATTGCCGAACATCGCGCCGCTTCTTTCAAAGTGATGCTCGCGTGCAAAGTTTTTGACCGGCTGAAAGATCATTTCCAGGTTTTCATACTGTTCCTCGCCGCATGTGACGATGGCATGAATCGCCATCCCCTGCGGCACTTCGCGAACGAATTTGCCATCGGATGCGAATCCGTAGTCCTGCGCGCGCTTTTGCGGAATCATTAGCGCAAGCCCCGCGGGATCACCTGCATTCCAGCTGAGAATGCTTACGGCTACGGCCGGCAGCGCATCAATCCACTGCTGAACAATCTGCTGTCCTTCGCGTGCGCGCGGGATAAGCCCGCCGTTTTTGGTTTTGAATGCCATCATTCCGGACATATACCGGATATCCGGCTTGCCGAGGGCTTCAAGCCCTTCTTCTCCGAGCACGATGAGGCGCTCAATATCCGCTGCAAGCGCCGCATAACTGGCGGAAAGGCGCTCCGCCTCTGCCTGCTTGTCACGCATCCGGTCAATGATTTGCCGCGCGTTCATGCCGTCGTCGCAGAATTGCTGCGCAATTTCCTTGAGGGATACGCCCATCGTCCGATATTTTTTTGCGCTGATCAGACGATACACATCGGCTTCGTTGTAATACCTGTAGCCGGACTCCCGCTTTTCTACGCTGAGAAGCCCCTCTTTCTCGTAATAATGCAGCGCGCTGGTGGTCATTCCAAGCACGCGGGACACATCGCCGATTGCGTATTTCATGATCATCCGTCCTTCCAAGTCGAAAGCGGCTTGCGATTCTTTCGCAAATTTGCATTTCTGCTCAACAGGAATTTCATGCCTTTTCCATGCAATTTCAACTGTTATTTTACACGGTTCGGACGCTGAATGCAACTTCCATTCTCAGCATTTCAGGCTCGATCCGTTTTGTGCGGAGTAACCGCAGTTCTTGGGGGCACGCGCATTTCATCCGGCGGCCATGCCGCCGATAAATCTTTATACTGCACGGAATATTCCGTTCCTTGATTTTCATATTCCATTCTGTTATCATAGATAGCAGTTTCTGCCTCCGGAGGGATTCACATGAAGAAAATTGTGCGGCGTGCGCTGACGGTCATTCCTGCTGCTGCGCTGCAGGTTTTATGGATTGTCCTGCTGCTGAAATGGCTCCAGCCCTATACGGCGATCATCACTACAATCCTGACGATCTTCTCATTTTTCTTTGTGCTCTATGTAATCACCAAGCGCGATGAGAGCACCTATCGCATTCTGTGGCTGCTCATTATTCTTTCGTTCCCGCTCCCCGGTACGCTGCTTTATCTGCTCTTTGGCAACAAGCGAACGGCGCGCCCGCTGGAGCTCGGTCTTGCGCGCGCGCAAAAGGGAAGCATTCCCGCCGCTTCGCTTGCGCCGGTCTCCTATAACGAAAGCGTTCGGATGGGTCAGACGGTTCGCTGGCTGGAAAGAAAAACCGGCTATCCGCTGCATCGCGTGGAGAGCGTGCGCTATTATCCGCTTGGCGACGATATGCTGCCCGACATGCTTAGCGACCTGAAAGCCGCCAAGCGTTTCATCTATGTGGAGTATTTCATCATCAGCGCCGGATACATGTGGGACTCCATTGCGGCGGTTCTTGAAGAAAAGGCTGCGGAAGGCGTGGACGTGCGCCTGATCTATGACGATCTCGGCAGCATTGCAACCTTCAATGCCGATAATTGCCGCCAGCTTCGCGCAAAAGGGATCAAGTGCATCACCTTCAATCCGCTGGTCGCGGTAAAAGGCACCGTTAATTACCGAGATCACCGCAAAATGCTGATTATCGACGGCGCGATTGCATACAGCGGCGGCGTCAACCTCGCCGACGAATACGTCAACCGAATCGAGCGCTTCGGTCACTGGAAGGATATCGGCTTCCGTTTGACGGGCGCAGCGGCGCGCAATTACGTTCATATGTTCCTGACATTCTGGAATGCTTTTTCCGGCCAGCCGCTGACGCATCCGCCCGTCCTGCCTGACGCAGACGAGCCCAGCCCGGAAAATGCCGACGGCTATGTGCTCAGCTATTATGACTCGCCGCTCAATGCGGAAGCTACCAGCAATCAGCTCTATATCGATCTGCTTTCGCAGGCGACGGATTACGCATGGTTCTTCACGCCCTACCTGATGCTCGGCGACAAGCTCCTTGACGCAATGACGGAGGCGGCGCATCGCGGTGTGGATGTGCGCATTCTCATGCCGGGCATTCCGGATAAAAAACAGATTTTCCGGATGTCGCGTAGTTATTATCAGGTGCTGCTGATGGAGGGAATCAGCATCTACGAATACACCCCCGGTTTCCTCCATGCAAAAGGCGTGATTATCGACGACGCCGTCTGTGCATGCGGCACGGTGAATCTCGATTATCGCAGTCTGTTCCTGCACTTTGAAAACAACTCGCTTTTCCTGCATTCCTCCATAGTGGAAGCAATGAAAAAGGATTTCCTTGCCACGCAGGAAAAGAGCCACAAAATTCAGCCCTACGATATGAGCGCGCGCTATCTGCGCCGCTGGATTGTTGACGGCGTGCTGCGAATCTTCGCGCCGCTGTGCTGAATCGCGGTGGAAGCGCACTAAACGCTGCGGTTTAATCAAATCATTCAGGAGGCACGTCCAATGCCCATGGCTTTCTGCCCGCTCCGGAGCGGTTCGAGCGGCAACTCTCTCTTTGTTTCTGCGGGCGGCGCATCACTGCTGCTGGACGCAGGACTTTCCGGAAAGACGGTTGAAGAAGCGCTTCGCGCTGTCGGCGGCGATCCTTCGCAGCTCAGCGGCATTCTGGTTTCGCATGAGCATTCCGATCACATAAAGGGCGTGGGCGTGTTGAGTCGCCGCTACGATTTGCCCGTATACGCAACGGAAAAAACATGGCTTGCCATGCAGACAAAACCCGGAATGCAGAACATCGCGCTGAAAAACCGCCGCGTCTTTTCGCCGGACGAGACGTTCTATATCCGGGATCTTGCGGTTACGCCGTTCTCCATTCCGCACGATGCGGCCGATCCGGTCGGCTTTTCGCTGGAATGCAGCGGGCGAAAGCTCTGCGTTGCGACCGACCTTGGCCACATTGCAAAGAACTGGATGGAAGCCGTTTCCGGCGCCGATCTTCTTTTGCTGGAATCGAACCATGATCCCGAAATGCTCTTTGCCACGCCGCGCTATTCTTCTATGCTGAAATCGCGCATTTACGGCTCGCGCGGGCATCTTTCCAACGGCGATTGCGGCAAGGCGCTTGTGCGGCTTGCGCAAACCGGCGTACGGAACGTGATTCTCGGTCACTTGAGCCAGGAAACCAACAACCCGGACCTCGCGTTTGACACGGTTTGCCGCACGCTATCCGAGAACGGCATCCGACCGCAGGAAGATATGCGCGTCGATCTCGCATGGCGCGACCGGCTCGGCGGCTACTATGAAATCGAATGAATGGTGCTGCGGATTTGCAGGACGGCTTTGCGGCGTTTTATCGGCGCAAAGCGCCCGGCATAGCCAAAACGCATATACTCCCCGATTCGCTTCAGGAGGGTTTTCATGACGACTGTGATTCTCTGCGTGGGCAAACTGAAAGAAGCCTATTGGCGCGACGCCGTTGCGGAATATGCAAAACGGCTCCAGCGGTTCGGCACGTTCTCGATCATCGAGCTGGCCGACCTTCCGGAGCCGAAAAATGCTTCCGCGGCGGATATTCAAAAGATTATCGCGCAGGAAGGCGAGGCAATGCTTGCACAGCTGAAGCCGCGCGACTATGTCGTCGCGCTCTGCATCGATGGAAAGCAGCATGATTCGCTTACGTTCGCCGATGATATCGCCCGCATCGAATCCTCCGGAGCGGCGCGCGCCGTTTTTCTCATTGGCGGTTCCAACGGGCTTTCGCCGGCGGTCATAAGCCGCGCAAACGCGAAATTTTCCTTCTCCCCCATGACCTTCCCGCATCAGCTGGCGCGCGTGATGCTGCTTGAGCAGCTCTACCGCGCGAGAAAAATCCTTGCGAACGAAACCTACCACAAGTGACAATCGTAATAGACTTCCATGAGCGTCAACCCTCTGGCCGGCGCGGTGATGCCTAAATCAAGCCGGTCTTTTGTTTCAAGCGCTTTTTTCAGGCTTTCGGGCGGCAGCTTGCCCATGCCGATGTAAATCAGTGTGCCCGCAATAATGCGCACCATGTTATACAAGAAGCTCTTGCCCGCGACCGTCAATTCAATCGCATCGCCATTGCGCTGCACATCCGCGCGCCAAATTTCGCGCACAGTTGTTTTTGCAACGCTTCCAGCAGCGGCAAAGGCGGCAAAATCATGTTCGCCCAGCAGATCCTTGGCGGCGGCGTCCATCAGCGCCGCGTCGAGCGGCTGTGGGACATGCGCCATAAAATGGCGATACATCGCCGTGCCATGGCGGCTGTTGTCGATCAGATAGCGATACGTTTTTCCGCGCGCGTTAAAGCGCGCATGAAAATCCTCCGCAGCCGCGCAGGAAGCCGTCACACGGATATCGTCCGGCAGACGCGTGTTGAGCGCATAGCAAAAACGGTCGGCCGGAATGCGCGAAG
This sequence comes from uncultured Oscillospiraceae bacterium, assembly GCA_964553125.1. Taxonomy (GTDB): domain Bacteria; phylum Bacillota; class Clostridia; order Christensenellales; family Aristaeellaceae; genus Aphodomonas. Next base: position 16,309 of record CAZKJW010000007.1, on the reverse strand, counting down.
GGTTATCAAAATGCACCGTCTGACCGAGCGCGTGAACGCCCGCGTCGGTGCGGCTTGCGCCAGTTACGCCGATCTCCTGCCCTGTCAGCGCGTGCAGCGCCTTTTCGATGCGCGCCTGTACGCTGTCTGCGTTCTCCTGCCGCTGCCAGCCGGAGTAGTTGGTGCCGTCATAGCTCACACGCAGCGCTACGCGGCGGCTATCGCCGTTCACAGCAGCATACCCTCCAAGACAAGCAGCGCAATATACGCGGCCATCACGCCCACGGCGTAAAGATCATAGCGCGTATAGTTCAGCACGCGAAGGCGCGTCCGCCCTTCGCCGCCGTGATAGCAACGCGCTTCCATTGCCATTGCCAAATCGCCTGCCCGGCGGAATGCACTGACAAACAGCGGAACCAGCAGCGGAACCATGGCCTTTGCGCGCTGGAAGATGCTGCCGCTTTCAAAGTCGGCGCCGCGCGCGCTCTGCGCGTTCAGGATTTTCTGCGCTTCTTCCGTGAGCGTCGGAATGAACCGCAGCGCAATGGACATCATCATGGCGATTTCGTGCGCAGGGAATTTCACGACCTTCAGCGGGGACATCACGTGCTCCAGCGCATCCGTGAGCACGATCGGCGATGTGGTCAGCGTCAGAATCGATGTGCCCAGAACCAGAAACGCCAGACGGAACGTGAAGAACACTGCATTGTGTACGCCGGTTTCGGTTATGGTAATCTTCCAGATGCGGATCAGCACATCTTCGCCGCTCGTCATGAACAGGTTCAGCACGGCGGTAAAAATGACAATCCACTTCAGCGGCTTCAGCCCGCGGGCAAGGTATTTCAGCGGAATCTTTGCAAGACGCGCCGCCAGAACCACGACCGCTGCTGTAAGCAAATATGCCGCAATGCCCTTCACAAGGAAAACGCCGACGATGTACGCGAGCGTCAGTCCGAGCTTGCAGCGCGGGTCGAGCTTATGAATCACGGAATCGCCGGGCATGAACTGACCGAGCGTGATATTCTTCATCATTTGCGGTCAGTCCCCCTCTCCATGTGCGCAAGCAGCCAGTCGCGCAGTTCTTCCATGCGGCAAACGCCTTCGGGCGGCGCAAAGCCCTTTTCGCGAAGCATATCCGCAATGCGGA
>CAZKJW010000007.1:0-15083 GCA_964553125.1 uncultured Oscillospiraceae bacterium | reverse complement strand
AGCTTTACGCGCGCAAGCGCTTCCGAAACGCGCTCGGCGCATTCCGCCTGCGAAAGGCCGAGATTCTTCGGGCCGAAAGCGACGTCGCGGTTGACGGTTTCTTCAAACAGCTGATATTCCGGGTATTGGAACACCATGCCCACCTTGCGGCGAACGTCCTTGCGGCTGACGCCTTTCTCATTGATGTCCTGCCCGTCAACAAGAATGCGCCCCGAAACGGGTTTGAGCAGCGCGTTGAGATGCATGGCAATGGTCGTCTTTCCAGAGCCAGTATGGCCGATCAGCGCAAAAAACTCGCCGTCTCCGATTTCAAAGGAGACGTCGCGAACCGCCGTTGCGGCAAACGGGCTTCCGGGCATATACGTGTATGTCAGTTTTTCCAGTTTGATCGACATATTGCCTCCACCATCTCTTCCGCCGTCAGAATGCCCGGCGGTACGTCCAGCCCGCTCTGCCGCAGCTCATGCGCAAGCACCGCCGGCGCGGGTACGTCCAACCCGATTGAACGCATCTCCTCAACACGGGAAAACAGCTCGCGCGGCGCGCCTTCCAGCTTCACCATGCCGTTCTGCATGGCGAGCACCCGGTCTGCCTTCGCGGCCTCCTCCATGAAATGCGTAATCCACACAACCGAAATGCCTTCCTCGCGGTTGAGCCTGCGGACCGTGTCAAACACGTCACGGCGGCCGACCGGGTCCAGCATTGCCGTTGCTTCATCGAGCACGAGCACCTTCGGCTTCATCGCCAGCGCACCGGCGACGGCCACGCGCTGCTTCTGCCCGCCGGAAAGCATGTGCGGCGCGCTTGCTGCATAGTCTTCCATATTGACGGCGCGAAGCGCCTCATAGACTCTGCTGCGAATCTCGTCCGTAGGAACGCCCATGTTTTCAGGGCCGAAAGCCACGTCTTCCTCCACCATTGTGGCGACGATCTGGTTGTCGGGGTTTTGAAACACCATGCCGACGCACTGGCGGATTTTCCAGATGAGACTTTCATCGGACGTATCCATGCCGCAGACGGTCACGCTGCCGTCCGACGGCAGATAGAGCGCGTTGAGTATCTTGGCAAGTGTCGATTTTCCGGAACCGTTGCGTCCCAAAATTGCGAGAAATTCTCCTTCAGCAAGCGACATGGAAACGTGATCCAGCGCGTTTCTTTCCGCTCCCTCATAGGAAAAGCTGCAATTCTGCACGCAAATCAGCGGCGCGTTGTTTTTTTCTTTCATCGAATGCGAACCTCGAAAGCCCCGGGACAGAGCATGCTGCCCCGGGGCTTGATGTTTTGTTGGGATCAGTTGCCTTCGGCAGCCGTCTGAGCAGCGGGCAGAGAGATCAGTTCTTCGTTGATCGTCATCGGATACTGCGCCTCCCACTCGGCATAGGCGGCATAGAACGCTTCGTCCTTCTTGCTCGAAAGCGCTTCTTCGCGCATATCGGCAAACGCTTCTTCGGAAAGCGCGACCGCGCCGCCGGGAACGTCGGCCAGATACTTGATGATATGCACGCCGTAGTCGGAAACCACCGGCTCGCTCACGTCGCCGATCGCTTCAAGCGCCATTGCGCCGTCACGGAATTCCGGAACCCACACGACGGATTCCTTGTGAACCTCGTAGCCGTCGGGCATGGAGGTCATTCCGGGATCCTCGCCGTATTCGGCGATCAGATCCTCAAACGCCTCGCCAGCTTCAATCTTGGCATAGATCTCGTCGATCTTCTCCTGAAGGGCGGGCACGATGCCGGCCTTGATTTCGGCATATTCTGCTTCGAGCGCTTCCACATCGGCCTTCGCGCTGTCGATGTCAGCCTGAATTTCTTCAGCGGAACGATGTTCGACAGGCTCAGCGCCTTCTTCCGGCGTCACTTCCAGCTCGCCGAGCTCGGCGACGAAACCATCCACGATGGCCTGCGCAGCGTCGATTTTGTCGGAGCATTCGGTCAGCTTCGCGTTGATGTCTTCGGGCGTGGTCAGAAGGATGTGCGAAACCGCGCGGTATCCCTCGGGCACGTAGTAGCTCTCGGTTCCGTAGTAGTTCTTGGCAAGCTCGTAGTAGTATACGTTGCCTTCATACTGCTCACGGTCGGGCGCAACGTACGTCGTGTCGTAGTAGGCCTTCACGTCGTCGTCGGTCATGTTGATGTCCTTGGTCACGTCGTCATACAGCTTGTTGGAGCGCGCGTAACGGATCTGCTCGGAAATCATGTATTCCAGAGAGTAGCCAGCCTGCGCCATTGCTTCTTCAGCCTGAATCAGCGCCTGATCTTCGCTCAGACCGTAGCTACTCACATACATATCCTTGATGTAGCCGAGCGTTTCGTCGTAGTAGGTCTGCACTTCGGCCTTGATGGCGTCCGTTTCCTCTTCCGTCAGCTCGGGGTAGCCGCGATCTTCAAGGATATTGTCGATGACGCAATACATGCCGCGCTGCTGGAGGGCAAGCGTGCGGAGATAGGAATACTGGTCAGCACTGAGCGTATAGCCCTGCTGCTGGAAATATGTTTCGTACTGCGCAATCAGTTCATCGACTGCGATCTGCGCATCGGAAAGCTTCACGCTGTAACGGCCCGCAACGATCACGTCCGGTTCTTCTTCGGCGAAAACGCCGAAGGAGCAAACCAGCAGCACTGCGGCCAGCAGCATTGCAAACAAACGGTTCTTCTTCATAGTAAGCCTCCTTATGTTGTTACCCGTTATTATGCCATAAACCCGCCTGCAACGCAAGCCTCATCTTCATTTTGCTATTCATTCTCAAAAAATGCGAATAAGCACGATTTTGTTCGATTTCGGAAGATATTTTGATAAAATTCAAAATCTGCCGAATATTATACTTTGACTATCTTTGCTTTTTAAAGTATGATAAACACGTTCCAAGGGAACAGTTAAGAAGAAACGACTCGATCATTCGAAGGAGGTTTTCAATATGCTTACCATTACCACCCGCAACAACAATATGCCTGCCCGTCGCGTCCTCAACTCCGGCTTCCCCTTTGACGATTTCTTCCGCCCGTTTGCCGAAATGGCCGCGCCTTCCCTGCGTACCGGTGTTCGCGAAACTGAGAACGCGTACATTCTCGACGCCGAGCTTCCGGGCTTTGAGCAGAAGGACATCGACCTGAATGTTTCCGGCGGAATGCTGACGATCGACGCTGAGCATAAGACTGAGGAAACCGGCGAGAACCCCGGACGCTATGCGTTCAGCGAGCGCTCCTTCCATCGCAGCTTCTCGCTGGATGGCATTGACGAAAGCAGCATCTCGGCCGAGTACCGCAATGGCGTGCTTTCCGTTCATCTTCCGAAGGTTCATCCTGCGGAACCGGAAAGCAGAAAAATCGAAATCCGGTAATTGCCGCAAAGCGAAGGGGCGCAGATTCATCTGCGTCCCTTTTGCGTGCCGCTTTTTTGCGGCATTACACTCCGTCGGTGTTTTAGTTTCCAGCAGCCTTTCACCCCGGCGAAAGCGTTGTGCGAATCAGTTCTGCAGCGGTCTGCGTGAATGCGCCGTCGCCACGCAGCATGATTTCGTATAGGTTTCCGTCGTCCCCGACGATTACGGTGTTCACATTTCCCTCTGCCGTATAGGTCAGATACTCAATGCTTTTTGCGTCCGCAACGGAAACGTCGGCGCAGGCGTCGTCGCTTTGCAGCGAAGCTGCCAATGCGTCCAGCGTAACCCCATCGTCCGCATAGTAGCGCAGGATGCACAGCTCGTTTTCGCTTGCGTCCATGGCATAAAGCAAAACCTCGCCGTCATCGTCCGTGCGCTGTTCAGCCAGAGAGGCAGGATACCAGAAGAAGAATCCCGCCTCCGGCAGATACGCCATTTTCACTTCCGCGTCCGAGGCTTTTGCCGTGCTGCACAGCAGCAAAGCAAGCAGCGCCGTCGCCAGAGCACGCTTCATTTACATCACCTCAGCCATATGACGAAAGCGAAGCGTCTCTCCTTCCATAACAATTTCTACCGCGTCCCCCATCTTCACTTCGCCCGAGAGAATCGATTCCGAGAGCGCGTCTTCCACCGCGCGCTGAATGGCGCGGCGAAGCGGGCGCGCGCCGAACGCAGGGTCAAATCCCGTTCTCGCCAAATGGCGCACGGCTTCATCGCTTGCCGTAAGCGAAATGCCGCGTTCTTTCAGTCGGCCGGTCACGGCCTCCAGCATCAGGCGCGCAATCTGCACGATTTCTTCTTCGGTCAGCGAGTGGAATACGATGGTTTCATCAAGCCGGTTCAGGAACTCCGGACGCATGAAGTTTTTCACTTCCTGCAGGACGCGGTTTTTCATCGCCTCGTAATCTTGCGCGCCGCTTGCGGCCGAGCCAAAGCCCATGTGCCGTTCCGTGCTGATCGTCGAAGCGCCGATGTTGCTGGTCATTACAACGATCGTGTTCTTGAAGTCCACCGTACGCCCCTTCGAGTCGGTCAGCCGTCCGTCGTCCAGCAGCTGCAAAAGCAGGTTGAATACATCCGGATGCGCCTTCTCCACCTCGTCGAACAGCAGCACTGCATATGGCTTGCGGCGCACCTTCTCCGTGAGCTGCCCGCCCTCGTCAAAGCCGACGTATCCCGGAGGCGAGCCGATCATCCGCGCGACGGAGTGCTTCTCCATGTATTCGCTCATATCGATGCGAATCACCGAATCCTCGTCGCCAAACATGGCTTCGCCCAGCGCGCGACACAATTCCGTTTTGCCCACGCCCGTCGGGCCAAGAAACAGGAACGAACCGATCGGACGCTTCGGGTCTTTCAACCCGGCGCGTGCGCGCCGGATCGCGCGTGCAACGGCCGTCACCGCTTCGTCCTGCCCGATCAGCCGCCTGTGCAGCGTTTCTTCCAGCCGAAGCAGCCGCTCGGATTCCCCTTCCGTCATGCGGCTTACGGGAACGCCGGTCCACCCTGCCACGACCTGCGCGATTTCTTCTTCGTCCACATCTTTTTCCGCAAGCTCGACGCCGTTCTCCCATTCGCTTCTGACGGCTTCGATTTTTGCGCGCAAAGCGCGTTCTTCGTCGCGCAGCACGGCAGCTTTTTCAAACGCCTGCTCGTGAACTGCCGCGTTTTTTTCATGTGCAATCGTATCGATCTGCGCTTCAAGCGCCTTCATATCCGGAGCGGGCGTGAAGGACTGAATCCGCACATGCGAGGCAGCTTCGTCGATTAAGTCGATGGCTTTGTCCGGCAGGCAGCGATCCGGAATATAGCGATCCGAAAGCGTAACCGCCGCTTTCAGCGCGTCGTCTGTTATATGCACATGGTGATGCGCCTCGTATTTCTCGCGAAGCCCGTTGAGAATGTCGAGCGTCTCCTCCTTGCTCGGCTCCTCAACCCGCACAGGCTGAAATCTCCGTTCCAGCGCCGGGTCCTTCTCGATGTATTTGCGATATTCGGCAATCGTAGTTGCGCCGATGCAGTGAATTTCGCCGCGCGCCAGCGCCGGCTTGAGCATGTTGGAAGCGTCGATTGCGCCTTCTGAGCCGCCCGCCCCGACGATGGTGTGCAGTTCGTCGATGAACAGCACTACGTTTCCGTTTTTGCGGATTTCCGCCATGATATTGCGGAAGCGCTCCTCAAATTCGCCGCGGTATTTGCTCCCTGCGACAACCGAAGCGATGTCCAGCGAGAACAGCCGCTTGCCGCGGAGCATCTGCGGGATTGTGCCGTTTGCAATGCGCTGCGCCAGCCCTTCTGCGATTGCAGACTTGCCAACGCCCGGCTCGCCGATCAGCACGGGATTGTTTTTCGTCCGGCGAAGGAGGATCTGCGTCACGCGTTCAATTTCTTTTTCGCGCCCGATCACCGGATCCAGCTCGCCGTTGCGTGCCGCCTGCGTCAAATCGCGTCCGTACTGCTTCAGCAGAGGGGTTTCGGCGTCAGCGCCCGACTTCTTGGCGCTCGCCTGAAGCGTCGCCTGCAGCTTTTCGCGCGCGTCGCGGATATCCATCCCCATATCCTGAAGGATGCGGGCGGCGACGCCCTCGCTTTCGCGAAGCAGCGCAAGCCACAAATGCTCAGGCTCGATGACGTCCGAGCCGAACGTGAGCGATTCGGCATGGCTTTGATCCATGATTTTTTTTGTGCGCGGCGTATAGGAAAGATGCTCCGGCGAGGATTCGCCCCGCCCAACGAGTCGAATCGCCTGCGCCATCGCCGTTTCATATTTAATGCCGCCGAGCAGCGGCTGAACCGCTTCGCACGGTTCGCGCAGAAGCCCTAACAGTACGTGCTCCGTGCCGATGTAATTGTGCTGCATTTCGCGCGCCGCTTCCTGCGCCGCGCCGAGCGCGCGCCGCGCCCGATCCGAAAAACGACCGGCAAATGCCATGGGTTATGCCTCCCCCTTGGAAATCGATTCCCCGATAAAATCCCGAAACAGCGCCAGCCGGAAAACGCCTCTTTCTTCTGCGGAAAGCTCGCGCCCGGCCGCCGCATCCAAATGCCCCGGCGAGGACGCTGTCAAAAGCGCGTCCACCGCTTTGAGATCCTTTGCAAGCGCGCCTGCCGTAACAGCCTGCCTGAGAAAAGACCAGTTCAGCATACAGTCCTTTTCGGAAAGGCTTTCATCGAGCGCAATCATTTCACGCATACAGGAAAGCTCCGTTGTGATTTGCTCCGGCGCTTCCAGCAGCGATTTTTCGCGCGCCGCCCGTTCCTGCGCCGCAATCCTTTCGGCGGCTCCGGCGACACTCAGCGAAATTTCTTCCTCCGTCACGCCGATCGACGCGCCGTTGAAAATCAGATACACGCTTCCCAGCGGCATCTTTGCGGACATAATCCGTCCGCCCAGCGCCTTGAGCGCCGCTTCTGCCTGCTTTGCTTTTTCCAGATACGGCAAATGCAATGCGACCGTCAGGCGAAGCCCCGTTCCGACGTCGGCAACTGCGCCGTTGAGAAAGCCGAACTGCTTGTCGTATGCAAAATGAATCTGCTGCGCGAAGAACATTTCTTCGGCGCGCACGCATTCCAGCACCTGCTCCGTCTCAAGACCCATGCGCACCGCAAGAAAGCAGAAATGCTCGTCTCCGTTTATCAGAACGCTCGTCATGCTCTCGCGATCCAGCGCCACCGCCATATTCTCCCGCTCCTGCTGCACGGAGCGAAGCGGAAGCAGACGTTCTTCTGTCAGCAGCGCCTTGCGCTGCGAAGACAGTGCGCTCAGCGGCAGCAGCGCAAAACGTCCGTCGGAAGCAAACGGCATAACCGCTTCAAGAATCTCCGCCTCCTGCTGCGCGTCCATCGCGCCGGAAAACGGATAGCCCTCCATGCTGCGCACCAGCCGCGCTTCGCTGCGGAGAACGACGTCCGCCATCGTGTCAGGCATTCTCGCCGCCTCCTTCGCCGGTTGCGGTCAGGGCGCGTATGGCGTCGCGCAGTACGGCGGCTTCTTCAAAGTTTTCACAGGCAACGGCCAGATCCATTTCCTGCTGTAATTCAATGATCGTCTCCTCCCAGGAATCGCGCCACGCCTGTGGCACGCGGCCAATATGCGTGTCCGCCCCCTGACGCTTTTTCAAGCCCGCGGCTATCTGTTCGCGGAAACTCTCATAGCACTCCGGACAGCCGACGCGCTGCTTTTTCACTGCCGCTGCGAATTTCATGCCGCATTTTGCGCACGCCGGGCTTTCTTTTGCTTCGCCCTCCGTGCCGAAAAGCGCGGAAAACAGCTTCCCCATCCCGTTTGCTTTGGAAGCCAGATTTCGCTTCGCCGCGCACTCGGGACAAAGGTTCGTTTCGCGTTTTTCGCCGTTTACAACGGACACCATTTTGATTCGGGCGGGATTCTTGCCGCATTCGTCGCAAAGCATGCTCATCCCTCCTTCGGCTTCCTCCCGGCAATTTGCAGCAGCATGGCGCGCAGCGTGCTTGCGCGCAGAGAATCCTTGAACGCAACCGGCAGGTTGATCGCTTCCGCAGAGATTGCGGCGCGCATCAGTCCCGCTTCGTTTTCCGTGATGACGTCGTTTTCAAACAGCTGCGAAATAATCGCCTCGCAATCATGACGCGAAATCGAGCTGCCGATTCTCTGGTTGATCAGATACATCAGATTGCTTCCGGGCGACTCGCGCAGCCGCACAATGCGGATATATCCGCCGCCACCGCGGCGGCTTTCAATCACATATCCGTGATCGGGCGTGAAGCGCGTGGAAAGCACGTACGTGATCTGCGAAGGCGCACAGCGAAAATACTGCGCCAACTCGTTGCGCTGAACGTCCACCTGCTCCTGCCCTTCCTCAAGCAGCGATTTGATAAATTCTTCTATGCTGTCCGTTAACGGCCGCATTCCGGACCCCTCCCATTTTTGACCATCTTTGATATTCATAGTATACCACACACGCTCAAAAAAGCAAGCGGTGTTTTCTGACTTTGTTTGATAATTGTGCCGGTTTCACGCATTTTCATAGCGCGCAAAAGCCGTCCCTTTCGGAACGGCTGAAGCAGCGTCGCCTGTTTTTTGACAAATCCCTATCTCCACCCCTGCAGAATGCGGAACAGCGCCTCCAGGTATCCCGGCATGACCACGTCCTCCGCCGCAACGGCCGGCAGCGTTTCCACCACGGTTCCGTTTTTGAGCACGCGAATCTCGCCCAGAATGTCTTCGCGGCGCACAGGCGCCTTCACGGAATCCGGCAGCGCAACCTGCAGCGAGATTTCTTTTTCCGCGCCTTTCCTGACAAGCAGCTTCGCCGTTGTGCCGGCGGCGACGCCGACGACGTCCGCGCCCCCGTGCGAAACCACGACGTTTTCATCGAGCCGATCCCCCTTGGCACAAACCTCCATGAGATGATAAGACGCGAATCCGTATTCCAGCAGCTTCCGCGCTTCGTTAAAGCGCGTGAGGCTCGCGGGGGCTCCCAGCACCACTGCAATCAGCCGCATATCGCCCTGCTTCGCCGTGGCGGAAATGCAGTAGCGCGCCTCGTTTGTCGAGCCTGTTTTGAATCCGTCGCAGCTTTGATAAAAGCGCACAAGCCGGTTGGTGTTCGTCAGGTCGGTTACACGCCCGCCGGGATGCGTGAGCGTGTCCATCCACACCACGCTGTATTTGTAATAATCCGGATGCTTCGCCATCTCGCGCGAAAGAGCCGCCACATCGCGTGCCGTGGTGTATTGTCCTTCCGCAGGCAAGCCGGTGCAGTTTTTGTAAACCGTGTCGTTCATGGAAAGCTGCGCGGCGCGCGCGTTCATTTTCTCAACAAAATTTTGCTCGGTTCCGGCAATGTGTTCGGCCAGCGCTACGGCGGAATCGTTCGCGCTGGCAATGATTGCGGAACGCAGCAAATCCTCGAGCTTGTACTGGCTTCCCGCGTCCAAAAGCGCCTGCGAACCGCCCATCCCCGCCGCATTTTTGGAGCAGTTCACGCTGTCTGTCAGCCGGATATCGCCGCTTTCAAGCGCTTCAAATGTCAGAAGCAGCGTCATCAGCTTCGTCACGCTTGCCACCGGACGATGCTCATCAGCGTTTTTTTCGCAGATCACCTGCCCGGTCGATTCTTCCATCAGCAGAAAGCTCGGAGACTCCAGCGAAAACGGCGGCTCGTTTTCCAAAGGCGCGGCCAGCGCCGCTGAAAAAACACAGCAGCACGCCAGCAGCAGGCAGAGGATATTCTTTTTCATTGCAAAAACCTCCCGCGTCAGTTGTTACATTCTGTGCGGGAGGTTTCGGATTTATGACATGCTTATGCTTTACAGCTTCATCTCGCGGACGACGCCCTCGATCAGGCGGCTGAATTTTTCCTTCACGCGCTCGCCGGTTTCAAGCACTTCCTGATGCGTCAGCGGCTGGTCAAGGATGCCTGCAGCCATGTTCGTGATGCAGGAAACGCCCAGCACGCGAATGCCGCAGTGCCTTGCGACAATCACTTCCGGCACGGTGCTCATGCCAACGGCGTCCGCGCCGAGAACGCGCGCCATGCGGATTTCTGCAGGCGTTTCAAACGAGGGGCCGCTGAACCACATATAAACGCCCTCGCGCAAAGCGACGCCCTGTTCCTTCGCAACGCGCTTGGCGGTTTCCATGAATTCCGCGTCAAACTCGCGCGACATATCGGGGAAACGCGGACCGAATTCGTCGGCGTTCTGTCCGATCAGCGGATTCAGGCCGCTGAAGTTGATCGTGTCGTTGATCATCATCAGGTCGCCCGGTTCAAATCCCATGTTTACGCCGCCGGCGGCATTGGTGACAATCAGCGCCTTCACGCCGAGCCGTTTCATCACGCGGATCGGCATGGCGATTTTTTCCATCGGCCAGCCTTCATACATATGGAACCGGCCGCGCATGAGGCACACGCGCTTGCCGTTCAGTTCGCCGCAAACCCATTCGCTCCGGTGACCGGGCGCCGTGGAAACCGGGAACTCCGGAATCTCGTGATAGTCGATCGTTTTCTCGTTTTCAAGCGAAATGCTTCCCGCAAGCCCGGAACCGAGAATCAGGCCGATCTCGGCTTCGCCGCACCGTTCGCGAATCGCATTTGCAGCTGCGTCAATTTTTTCCATCATCGTCATAAGAGGCTTCCTCCGTTTTTTATTTTTTCAGCATCTCTGCGAAGGATTCTCCGCCGAGCGTGTTCTCCAGACCGAAGTATTCCAGCAGCGTAGCGGCAATATCGGCATATGATCCGCGCGTGCCGAGCGCCTGCGGGCTGATCCCGCGCCCCCAGCAGAGCAGCGGCACCATCTCGCGCGTGTGATCCGTGCCGCGATACGTTGGGTCGCAGCCGTGATCGGCTGTCAGCATCAGCACGTCGTCCTCGCCCATCAGCGACATGATCTGCGGCAGCGCCGCGTCAAATTCCTCCAGCCCTTTCGCATAGCCGACCGTATCGCGGCGGTGTCCGTATACCGAGTCGAAATCGACAAGGTTGACAAAGATCAAGCCGTTCATGTCTTTCTGCATCATGGAAAGAAGCGTCTCAATGCAGGCGGGATTGCCAGCCGAATGTACGGAATCTGTCAGACCGCGATGTGCAAAGATGTCTTCAATCTTGCCGACGCCCCACACGTCAAGCCCTGCGCGGCTCATTACGTCGAGCATCGTGTCCGACGGCGGCGTCAGAGAGAAATCGCGGCGGTTTCCGGTGCGCTTGAATGCGCCGGGTTTTCCCACGAACGGACGCGCAATGACGCGGCCGACGCCGTGCTTGCCCTGAAGGAGCGCGCGCGCCGTTTCACAGATGCGCCACAGTTCGGGCGCGGGAACAAGTTCTTCGTGCGCCGCAATCTGAAAAACGCTGTCCGCGGAAGTGTACACGATCAGCTTTCCGGTGCGCAGATGCTCCTCTCCGAGACGCTTGATGATTTCCGTACCGCTTGCGGTACAGTTGCCCAACGTGCCGCGCCCGACGGCCTTTTCAAACGCTTCGATCACGTCGTCCGGGAAGCCCTCGGGATAGGTCGGAAACGGCGTTTCCAGCGATAGCCCTGCGATTTCCCAGTGACCGGTCGTCGTATCCTTTCCGGCCGAGCGTTCCATGCAGCGGCCATACAGCCCCTTCGGGCATTCGGCGGCGCGGAAGCCTGTATCCTGAATATTGCCAAGCCCCATGGCTTCCATATTTGGAAGGCGCGGATGCGCCGTTTCGGCAATATGCCGCAGCGTGTTTGCGCCTTCGTCGCCATAAGCGCGCGCATCCGGCGCGTTTCCGCAGCCTACGCTGTCCAGAACAATCAGAATTGCCTTTTTGTTTTTCATTGTTTCCTCCTACCTCTCGCTCCTGCGGATGATCTCTGCAAGGCGGGCAATGCATTCGATATTGGTCGGCTTGCCGCGCTGCGGGTCGATGCTGTTTCCAAACAGCGTCAGCAGATTCTCCATGCTTCCGCGCGTCCACGTGGTTTCAATTGCCTGACGAATCGCGTGTTCAACACCGCCGGTCGTCGTCATATAGGTTCTGGCAAGCCACGGATAAAGCATGGACGTGGCGTTGTCCATCAATCGATCGTCAACGCTGCACAGCGTCACCGCACGGGAAAGGTATTGAAACCCCTTCAAGTGCGTCGGAATGCCCAGCGAAGCGACGCATCGCTGCGCCGCCGGAAAGCGTTTTTCCGCAACGGCGTTTGCAGCGCGCGGAATCTCGCTCTGCACCAGCGGCAGCGTGTCCTTCCAGTTCTGGCGCGTGACCGGCTTTCGGAATGCCGCGTCTGCGCCCATGGCAAGGGCGCGATCGCATTCTGCATCGCCCATGGCCGTCTGCGCAACCACATACGGGTATCGGCTCAGATTCAGAGAAGGAATCTTCTCCAAAACAGTATAGCCGTCCCATCTTGCCAGAACCAGCGAAACTACCAGCAAGTCGCACCGGCTGATTTGAAGCGCGCCAATCACATCGCATCCGTCAAACGCGAACGCGACGCGGCAGCCCATATTTTCCAGCGCGATGCCGGTCTCTGTTCTTGTTGCAGCGTCACAATCGGCGACAAGCGCCGCAATCATATTCTTTCCCATGTTAAAACAGTTCGACGAAAACGACCTGTTTCCTGCAAATAACCGCATGTCAAAAAACATGCGGTTCAAAAATTTATTCATTTTTCCCTGCTGCACAGGGAATAACGGCTGCACTGCGGCGTTTCAGCGGATTCCACCGTCAGCAGTTTGCATATTGGAATTCGATCACCTGCCGCGTCGTGTCCACGACGGCGTCAACGCCAAACGGAAGAATGCAGCGCGGCGTGGCGTGACCGATGTTCAGGTTTGCCACAATGGGCAGCTCGGGATCGCCGACCACATCGACAACAATTTTCTTATATTCTTCAAAGTACATTTCGTCCATCGGTTTGCCGCAGATGATGCCGGACACCGCTTGGAAGATCCCCGTCTTTTTCAGCGCGAGAAGCATTTCGCGATATTTTTCCGGGCTCGAATGCATTTCGCTTGTTTCCAGCAGCAGAATTCTGCCCTTCCAATCCTCCTGCGCAGGAAACAGGCTGTATTTCCGGCTAAGCGCAGCCACTTCGGCACAGCCGCCGCCTTCAAGGATATTGTATATCGAGTCTATGCAGCCGCCGAGGATTTTCCCGGAGAACACCGGCCTCCCCTGAAGCAGCTGAAAGCCTTCGTTTTCATGCTGTTTTCTCGGCGTGCCGATTGCTGCCGGCGACCAATCCGTTCGCTCCTCGTACCATACGTCGCTCGGTGTGACCCGCTGAATCCTTCCGGTTGAAATCAGCTCCTCAAAATACCGCGCCGAATACGGCAGCATTTCGCTGTCCAGCTCGCAGATATCTGCCAGAAAAGACTGCCCATAATAGCTGACCGCGCCGAGCTTATGCAGCATCAGGTGGTTGATTGTCGTGTCGGAAAACCCCAGAAATATCTTCTGCCGGAACGCTTTTTTCAGTTCGTCGTTTTCAAACAGATACGGGAGCAGCCTGTATGTATCGATTCCGCCGATGGCACACAAAATCATGTCAATGGAATCATCGCAAAGCGCATCCAGCAAATCCTTTGCGCGCGCCTCAGGATGGTTCTTGATGTATTCAATCCCGCAAAGTGCGTGCGGCGTCATGACGACGTTCAGCCCATACGCCTGCAATCTTTTCAGCCCAATTTCAACCTCATGCCGGACGAACGACTCGCCGATTGTCCCGGCAGACAGGCTGATAATTGCGGCATTGCGCACCTGCATTTCATTTTCCTCCTTGTGCAGCGCACATTTTTTTGAGCGCGCTCTGCGCGCCTGCTGAAAAAAAGCGGCTCATCCGCTTTGTGCGCGTGTGATCTCTCGCGCTGCGCTCTTTATGCTGATTCGTCGTTGCGCCGGAAAATCCTTTTTCGTGCTTGGACTTCGCCGTTATGATGTTTATCGAAGAATTCTTTTCATAGAAAACGTCATGAGCGCGCTGTCCCGTGTTTTGGTTTTATTCGCCATATCCAGCACCACTTATTGGGAGCGTCGTTTACTCTCCTAAACCAAGCTCCTCTTTTAGAAACTGACAACGTTTTTGCTCATGCTGTTTTATATCAGCGAATGGGTTGTACAAGATATGTTGCATAACATCAGCGTCTTTTAAGATCTCGTCAAGTGAATTATGAATATTTGCCTTATCGCTATGATTATATATCGCTGTACAAATCAGTTGTTTTTCTTCTTCCGTAAATGCGTTTAACGAGCTCAAAATACTGTGCGCCATTGCTGCGCCTTTGTGAGCGTGGTCTTGAGTATCCATATTTGCATAAGAGTAAATATCATGCAGCATACCGGCAATCACAGCTAATTCCACATTGTCTTTACGCTTTATAGATAGCAGCGCACATGCTTGTGTAACACCATATAAATGCACATAAGCACGGCTGCGTTCACCATGGTCTGAAATATTTAGCAAGATTCCGTCCACTATTTCTCTTATTTTTTCAATTCTATCCATATGATTTTCCCCCTATGATAAATGCATTCCAATAAACCCATTATAGCATATCCCATAGAAAACGCCAGAGGCTTACGCCTCTGGCATTCTGTTACCCCGCCGCGTCCAGCATGTTCTCAATGAATATGCCGTATCCGGCCGTCGGGTCCATTCGTTTATTCTCCCTTCTGTTTTTCTCTATGTAGCCATTGTACCATACTTGTCTACATTTCCTGTAGCCTAATCGAAACTGTTTCTATATATGAAAATAGCAGAGATGCCCCGACCCCACTGTACACTGCAACTACTGTTTTACACCGCAAGGGCATACCTATTAATTATTCCAGTTCTTTGTATCAAACTCTGCATAATCATTTCGTTTACAAAAACATGCGTCACCACGCCGATCAGCTTTCCGTCTTGAATGATGGGGCTGCCACTCACAAGTGATTGGCATTAGGGACAGCCCCATCTGCAAATGATTACAGCTCCATCTCTGTACTCCGCTTGTGCAGAACAAACTGTTCCAGATTTGTTGCGTGATGGTATTTTACGGAAGCGGCTTTATCTTTTTCTATAATAAACTCGTTCAGATCCAGGCCATTCAGTGCAGCGATGGCCACAGTGTAATGGATCACATCCGCCAATTCCTTGCCCAACTGTGCCTGTAAATCTTCTTCGCCAGCAGCTTTCCTGCCAGCTTTTTTATTCAGGACTTCCGCAACTTCGCCAATCTCTTCCACCAGCTTCA
>CAZKJW010000006.1:0-48555 GCA_964553125.1 uncultured Oscillospiraceae bacterium | reverse complement strand
GACAATGTGCGCTTTGAGCCGACAAATTTCGCGCGCATATGCGCGAAAAATGACGAAACGTGGCGTATTCTGTCAAATTATGTCAAGCGATAATTGCGTAAAAAGTATTAAAAAAGGATGACAATCTTGGTATTATATGCTATAATCAGGCAAAACAAACTACAGGAATTATTCTCGGGAGGGGTGTTACAATGAAGGCTCGGCAAATGGATGCAATCGGGTTGGCGCACGACATAAGAAACTGTCTGCAAATGATCCGCTCGGCAACTGGTCTGCTGGAAAACGGAGCGGACGATGCAAACAAGCGCAAGACGTATTTTGAAACCATCCGCAAAAACGTGGCCTATGCAATGGAGCTGCTCAACCGTTTCATGGAGCACGGCACGCTGGAGCGCGCACCAAGGGTGGCCGGTTCCATTTCGGATATCCTGCAGGAGGTCTGCGCGTCGTTTGAAGCGTATGCGGAGAACAACGGCGTATGCCTTGACTGCGATGCGGATGAGCTTCTGCCGGAGGTTGCCGATGCGGAGGCGCTGCGTCGCGCGCTGTTCAATCTGCTGTGCAACGCCGTGCGCTGCACGCCTTCGGAGGGCTACGTGCATGTGGCGGCAAAGCAGCTGGACAACTGCTGCGTTGTGCTGGTTTCCGATACGGGCTTTGGTCTGCCCGAGGGACGCCGCGAAGCGTTCCTTGAGGGAAAAGTCCGCGCGGGAACGGGGCTGCACGTTGTCAGGCGCATGGCAAAGGAGCTTGGCGCGCAGGTGGACTGCATTTCGGAGGCGGGCAAAGGTACGACGTTCGCGCTTTATTTCGAGAATCTGCCTAAGGATATCGGCGCGCCGTGCGCGCAGAAAAACACCGCCGCCGCGTCGGTGTAAGCGGTTGCGGTATGCCGGGCGTTCTGATATAATACCCTGTGGCATTTTACAGGCAGGAGGCCCGGCAGGTGAATCTTGAGCAGCTGATCGACTCGCTGAAAGCGAGTCCGGCTTTTATGGAAAACGTAACGCGGTGGGAAACGATTCCGGCGCGCCCCGCAAGGCTCGCGGCGTTCCCGCCGCAGATTGACGCGCGCATTCCCGCGATGCTCAAAACGCGGGGCGTCGAGGCGCTCTATACGCATCAGCGGCAGGCCGTGGAAGCGATTCTGCGCGGGGAAAACGTCGTGGTGGTTACGCCCACCGCGTCGGGCAAAACCCTGTGCTATAACCTTCCCGTGCTCAACGGCATTCTGCACAATGAAGACACGCGGGCGCTCTATCTTTTCCCGACTAAGGCGCTGTCCGCCGATCAGGCGCACGAGCTTTACGAAATGGTCGAAGCGCTCGACGTGCCCATCAAGGCGTACACCTATGACGGCGACACGCCGGCCGCTGCGCGGCGCTCCATCCGGCAGGCCGGGCATGTCGTTGTGACCAACCCGGACATGCTGCACGCCGCGATTCTTCCGGGGCACACCAAGTGGGTCAAGCTGTTTGAAAACCTGAAATATGTCGTCATCGACGAAATTCACGCCTACCGAGGCGTGTTCGGCTCCAACCTTGCCAATGTGATTCGCCGTCTCAAACGCCTGTGCGCTTTTTACGGCAGCAACCCGCAGTTCATCTGCTGCTCTGCAACCATTGCGAACCCGAAGGAGCTTGCCGAAACGCTCACGGGCGAGCCGATGACGCTCATTGACGAAAACGGCGCGCCGATGGGCGAGCGGCATGTCGTGCTGTACAATCCGCCCGTCGTGAACCGGCAGCTCGGCATTCGCCGCTCGAGCCTGCTGGAAACGCGGAATATCGCTTCGCTGCTTGTGCGCAACGGCATTCAGTCGATTGTCTTTGCGCGCAGCCGTCTGCACGTTGAAGTGCTCACAAAATACCTCAAGGATCTCGTGCGCAGCGTGCTGGGCGAGTCGGAACGTGTGCGCGGCTACCGCGGCGGCTATCTGCCCACGCAGCGGCGCGAGATTGAGCGCGGCCTGCGCGACGGACGCGTGACGGCCGTCGTCGCCACGAACGCGCTGGAGCTGGGCATCGATATCGGCCGGCTGGACGCGTGCGTGCTGTGCGGCTATCCGGGAACGATTGCCAGCACATGGCAGCAGGCGGGGCGTGCAGGAAGGCGGCGCGGCACCTCGCTGACGATTCTGGTCGCGTCGTCCTCGGCGCTGGACCAGTATATTGTCAACCATCCGGACTATTTCTTCCGGAAGTCTCCGGAAAACGCGCTGGTGAATCCGGACAACCTCTACATTCAGATGAATCATCTCAAGTGCGCGGCGTTTGAACTGCCGTTCCTCGAAAACGAGCGCTTCGGCGCTGCGGACGCGACGCAGGCCATGCTGTCCTATCTGGGAGAGCAGGGCTTTTTGCGCCTTACGGGCGGACGCTGGCACTGGAGCACGGAGGAATTCCCGGCGGCGGAGATCAGCCTGCGCTCGGCGGGCGATGAGAATTTTATGATTGTGGACATTACCGATCCGGCGAATCATAAGATCATCGGCGAGATGGATCGCTACACCGTGCCGATGCTCCTGCACGAGCAGGCAATTTACATGCATCAGGCGCAGCAGTATCAGGTGGAGAAGCTCGATTTTGCAAACAAGAAGGCGTATATCCGCAAGGTGGACGTTGGCTATTACACCGACGCAGACCTGAACGTCGACCTGCGCGTGCTCGATTCCGAGAAGGAGGACGCGGATTCCGTGCCGCCGCGCGCGCTGGGCGAAGTACTTGTGACGAGCATGGTGACGCTGTTCAAGAAAATGAAATTCGACACGCATGAGAATCTTGGCTTCGGGCCGGTGGATCTTCCGGAAATGGAGCTGACCACGTCCGCCTGCTGGTGGACGCTTCCGGAAAGCGCCGCGGAAGGGCTTTCGCAGGATGAACTGCAGGGCGGTATGCTGGGCATTTCCACGATGCTCCGGCAGATTGCGCCGCTGTATCTGATGTGCGCGCCGCGCGATATCGCGGTGCTGTACCGCACGCGCGACCCGTTCACGCGCAAGCCCGCGATTTATCTGTACGACAACTGCCCGGGCGGCGTCGGCCTAGCCGAGAAGGTCTACGATATGCTGCCGATGCTTCTGCGCAGTGCGCGCGATGCGATTGCGGAATGCCCGTGCGAGGCGGGCTGCCCGTCGTGTGTGGGGCCGTCGGGTGAAGTGGGCGCGTCCGGCAAGAAGACGGCGCTGCTGCTTTTGCAGCGGCTGGTCGGATGATTCCCGATCTGCGCGCGCGGCTGAAGGCAGCCGCAAAAGAAGCGCCGAAGCCGGAAAAGCCTGCGGAATGCATGATGCGCACGGAGCGCTTTCCGTTCCCGGAAGCGGATGCACTGCGCGCCGTTGCGGCGCGGGACATGCGCAGGCTCGGGCTGGAAACAAGCGACGTTCCCGCGGAGAAGGTGCTGTATCTCGACACGGAAACGACAGGCTTTGCCGGCGCGGGCACGGTGGCATTTCTGATCGGCATGGGGCGGCTTGAAGACGGCGAGTTCGTTGTGGAGCAGGCCTTCATGCGCGATTATCCGGAGGAGCCGGCGCAGCTCAGCTGCTTTGCGCAAAGGCTGCACGAGGCGGAGTGCATCGTCACCTTTAACGGCAAAACCTTCGACATACCGATTCTGCGCGACCGGTTTCTGATGGCGCGGATGCGCGCTGACTGGCAGGAGAAGCCGCACCTTGATTTGCTGCATGCCGCGCGGCGCACGTGGAAGCCGCGGCTGGGCAAATGCGATCTGGGCACGCTGGAGCGTGAGATTCTCGGCTTTGCGCGTGAGGACGATATCCCCGGCGCGGAAGCGCCCGAGCGATATTTCGCCTATCTCAAAACGGGCGATTTTTCGCTGATTGAGCCGGTCATGCGTCACAACGCCGAGGACGTGGTTTCGCTCGCGCGGCTTCTGGCGCGCATGGCGAACGTATACGAGCGCGCCGAGGAGCAGCAGAGTATGCTCGACGTGCTGTCCGTCGGGGTAGCGCTGGAGAAATTCGGCGAGCCGGAACGGGCGCGCCGGTGCTACCGGCTGGCCAGCGGTTCTGATCTGAGCGCGCTTGCGCGCAAAAAGCTCGCCGTATCGTATGCGCGCGCGCATGAGTATGCGCAGGCCGCCGAGGAGTATCGCGCGATGATCGCGCGCGGCGAGGGTGGGCTGGAAGCGTACAGGACGCTGGCAATTCTGTATGAATGGCGGCTTGGCCGGCCGAAAGAAGCGCTGCGGGTTACGGAGCAGGCGCTGGCACGGTTCTCGGGCGGAGATTTCCGCTACCGGGTGGAACAGGCCGATCTGGAGGCGCTGCAGAGAAGATATCTGCGCCTGATCCGAAAAGCATAGAAGGGGGAAATGGTTATGGGACTGAAAGACATGTTTGCAGCGCGCAAAGCGCTGATGGCGCACGGCAAGGGGGATACGGAGAGCGCGTATCAGCAGTATACCGCGCTTTATGACGAGGGCAAGATGACGGATGCAAAGTATCTGCTGCCGTACTCTATTCTGCTGCTGCGCAGGAACGAATTTGAAAAAGCGCGCGAGGTGCTGAAAAAGGCGGAGAAATCTCCCGGCGGGCTGCAGCCCGATCAGCGCACGACGCTGCTGACCAATTACGCCGTGTGCAGCTGGAAGCTGGGCAAGACGGACTACGCGCTGGAGCTTCTGCAGGAGGTACATCGCAAGAACCCCTGCGGCAACAGCTATGCCACGCTCGGCTATCTGCTGGTGGAGGCGGGCGATTTTGACAAGGCGCTGGAGTTCAACCGTCAGGCGATTGATTATGACGACGAGGACCCGATTGCGCTGGACAATATGGGGCAGACATACTACCGCCTTGGCGGCGAGGATGGCAAGAAAGAAGCGCTCAAGTGGTTCAAGAAGGCCGTCAAGTTCAAGCCGGAAGCGGTGGACACGAACTATTTCCTTGCGCTGTATGACGTCGAAGCGGGCGATTACAGCGCGGCGCGCGAAAAGCTGGAGATCTGCCTGAACGGGCGGGTTTCGCCGCTGAACTACGCCACGCACGAACGCGTCAACGAGCTGCTGGCTACGCTGCCCGAATGAGCGCCATATCCAGAACGGTCGGCTTGCAGGAGGACGGCAAGCGGCTTGGCAGGTTCGCGCTTGGCGCGATGGGCGTCAGCCATCGTTGCCTGTCGAGCCTGAAAAACATTGACGGCGTGCTGGTGAACGGCGTGCCGCGCCATGCGGATTTTATTGTGCATACGGGCGACGTTGTGACGCTTGAAATGGCGGAGGACGCCGGACGCGAGGACGTCGTGGTGATGCCGGAGGAGGGCGAAGCGCCCGTCGTGTGGGAGGATGAGTCCATTCTCGTCATTGATAAGCCTGCGCCGCTGCCGTGCCAATGCTCCTGCCGCCAGTCGGGCGGCACGCTGGAGAATCGACTGGCATGGCGCTATCGCGAGGAGCCGGGCTTTCTGTTCCGGCCGGTGAACCGGCTGGACAAGGGCACGAGCGGCCTCATGGCTGCCGCGAAGAACCGGCATGTCTGTCAGCTGATGCAGGCACGCCTGCACACGGAGGATTATGTGCGGGAATATCTCGCCGTCGTCGAGGGGCGCATGGAGGGCGAGGGAACGTTCGAGCTGCCGATGCGCAAGGAGGACGGCGCGTCCATTCGCCGCATCGTCGATTTTGAACGCGGCGCGCGCGCCGTAACGCACTACAAGACGATGCAAACGGGCGAGCGCTATTCGCTTGTGCGCCTGCGGCTGGAAACAGGACGGACGCATCAGATTCGCGTACACCTGAGCTATTGCGGCCACCCGATTGCCGGAGATTTTCTCTACGGCACGGAGTCGGACGCGCTGCCGGGAAGGTTTGCGCTGCATGCTTCGCGCATCCGTTTCCGGCATCCGCTTACGGATGAAATGATCGAGCTGTTTTCACCGCTGCCAAAGCCGCTTGCGGCGCTTCTGGACAGTTGATTTTTGGCGCGTTCATGCGTATAATGGAAAACGAATAAACGGAAAAGGAGATAAAGAGAAAATGAAGGAAGTCGAAATTCGTCTCAGCCTTGCTGAAAACGTAAAATCGTTTGTCAATATCGTCAGCCGCTTTGATTATGAAATGGATCTGCAGTCCGGCCGCCATGTGGTGGACGCTAAGTCGATCCTCGGCATTTTCAGCCTCGATCTGTCCAAGCCGGTCAAGCTGATCGTCCACAGCGAAAACTGCGACGATATCCTTGAGGCCGTCAAGCCCTTCGAGGTCTGAGTATGCAGCGCCATCCTTCGGAAACCGAAAACAAGCTGCTCCTGCTGCACGCAATCGACCGGCTCGGGTCGGCGACGTCGCAGCAGCTGCTGGCGTTTGTGGCGGAGAACGAACTGATGGATTATATTTCGCTCCAGATCGGGCTCGCCGAGCTGGACGAATCGGGGTTCCTGCGCAAGCAGCCCCATGCGCTCGGCACGCTGTACGCGCTTACGGGCAGGGGACACGACGCGCTTTTGATGTTCCGCAAACGCGTTCCGCCGTCCCGGCTGGCCGGCATTGACGCGCATGCGGAGGAGTGGCGCGCGCGCTTCCGGCGCGAAAAAGAAATGCTTTCCACGTTTGAAAAGCATGGCGAGAACGACTACGAGGTGCGGCTGCGGCTCCTTGAGCGCGGCTGCGACCTGCTGGACCTGCGCCTTTCCGTGCCGTCGCGCGTGACGGCGCAGGAATTTGCCGACCTCTGGGAGAAACGCGCGGGCCGCGTCTACGAGGCGATCATGCGCGCGCTGGCCGACGACGAAGCGGACGGCTAAACGACCGCGAGCCCGGAGGGGCAGTCGCATTGCGCGCGGCGGCGGATGTTTCCCTGCCGCAATTCAACCAGACCGACCAGACCATCCGTTTCATCCGCGAAGGCGGCGAGACGGTTCATAGGCACAATTTGCGTGGGAATCCCACGCATTTTTGTTTGCCAACGGATGCGGCAGTTCGGCGCGTCGAGCATGGTCAGGCAGCCCGCATGGCCGACGAGCAGCCCGCCGCCGCATGCCGCCATTGCGCCGGGAAACCCCGGAAGCGCGATTTGCGGATGAAACGCGCCGCGCTCGTCAATGAGGCCGACGATGGAGCGGAGGTCGTATTCTCCTTCCGCGCAGAGCGCGTAAAGAAAACCTGCGTAAAGCGCAACCGCGCAGACGTCGCCGCAGGTGCGCCAGCCGCCGTGCAGGGCAAGTGTTTCCGCATCGAGCAGCCAGACGCGGCCGTCCGCGCCGCCGGCAATGGCAAGCGTGCGCTGATCGGGAAGCAGGCACAGCCCGCGCGGACAAACGCCGACGGACGCGCAGCCAATCAGCGCGCCTGTTTGCAGCGAGAACGCCTGCAAAGCGCTTGCAGCGCCGGAGAGGGCAAAGAGCCGCTCGCGGCAGACGCAGAGCGCCTCGGTTTCGGGCGCAGTGCGAAAAGCGCACGCCGCCTGCTCCGCGCCCCTGCAAAAGCGGTAGACGGCCTGTTCGGCACGGTCGGCGCAGAATGTGTCGCCGCAGCAGACGAGCCTTCCGGGCGAACGGCCGCAGCGGATGAAACCGACCGGCTCCAGATTGTCGGGCGTCAGGTAGAGCACGATGCCGCGCCGCGCCTCGGAAACTGCCAGCATTTCCGCCATTGAACGCACGCCCCTTTCCCGAAGCATCCTATGACGCGCGGGAAACGCGGGTGATGAAAAGCAAGTATAGCAAAAGCGCCCCGCATTTTGCGGGGCGCTTGACGTTTTAGTTTTCTTTGCGGTAAAACAGGATGCCCAGCGTGCCGGGGCCGCAATGGCCGCTGATGGTGCAGCCGGCGCGCGTGTGATACACCTTCTCGAAGGGGACGCGAGCGAGCACTTCTGCTTCGACGGCCTGACGGATTTCTTCGTCGATGCCGGAATCGGTGATGAAAACGCGGCGCGCGTCGATCGTTTCCGGGTTGGCCAGCTTGTCGGCGATATAGTCGAGCAGGCATTTTTTCAGGCTGCCGCGATATTTGCGGCTGACGCCCATGGCGCCGTCGGTCACCTGAATGGAAGGCCGCAGGTGCAGCAGGTTTGCGCCGAACGCCGCAAGGGACGAACAGCGGCCGCCGTAGCGCAGATATTCCAGCGTATCGACGACGAAGCTGACGTCGAGCAGCTTTTTCCGCGCTTCCAGCGCGCGGAAAATATCCTCCGCCGCCATGCCTTCGCGCGCCATTTCGCACGCATCCAGCACGAGATGGCCGATTCCGGTGGAGAGGTTGCGGCTGTCCACGACGTATACGCCGCCGATTTCCTTTGCGGCGGTGCAGGCGTTGAGGTAGCAGGACGACATGTCGGAGCTGATGGTGAAGTGAATCAACGCGTCGCACTCCCGGCGCAGCGCGCCGAAAACCTTGAGATAGTCTTCCACGTTGACCGCGGCGGTGGAACAGGGCTTTTTCTGCGCGCGCGTCCACGCGTAGACGTCCTCGGGCGTAACGTCGATTCCATCGGCGAGCGCTTTTTCGCCGAAGACGACGTAAAGCGGCGTGATGGTGATCTGGTTCTGCGCGATGAGCTCGGGGGATAAGTCGCAGGTGCTGTCTGAAGAAATTCTGATGGTCATAAAGCTTTCTCCTATGATTTCGATGAAAAATAAAAAAAACACTTGTAGTATACCGGGAAGCGTGGGTTTTCGCAAGGATAATTTTACAGACGCTTTACACCGGACTTCAAACAGACTGCGCACAGGCTGCGCTGTGACTTGCGTTGAACGCATCCGTTTGGGTGGTGTGAAACGATGGAGCGGGTATTTGGGAGCATACATTATTCTTGCGTATTTATAAGCAAAAGGGTTTTGCCGGCGTTATGAGTCCAGCGCTGGAAGCAGGGCAAAGGCACAAGGTGGGCGGATTCAATAAAAAAGTATTAAAATTTGATAAACAATCCCAAAACGCCTTGACGAAAGGGGGGGAGAATTGTGTATAATAACGTTACAGTTGATGGAAACGAGTTAAGTTCCAGTTCCGTTTTTATCCGGTCAGAAGCGATGCAAACGCGAAAGCGTTTCCATAACGTATCTTTATTATCTCAAGGAAGGATGGTTCCATTATGAAGAAACTGGTTGCTCTCCTGCTTGTCGTGCTGATGATGGTGCCCGCATTGGGGTTGGCCGCGTCCGAGTACGACGTCACCGAACCGATCACCATTACTTGGTGGCATGCGCATGAAGATCAGCTCTCCGAGTATCTGAACTACATGGTCGATAAGTTCAATGCCGAGAACGAATTCGGCATCACCGTCAACCCGGTGTACATCGGCAGCTATTCCGAAATCAACACGCAGTTCATCGCCGCGGCTGCGGCCGGCACCGGCACTGTTCCCGCGCTGGTCACCTGCAACACGTCTTATCCGGCCAGCTATGGCAACGACGGTCTGTGCGAGATTCTTGATCCGTACATCGACGCGTACGATTACGACGTTGAAGACTTCGGTGAGGGCCTCATTGCCTCCACCAGCTTCGACGATGAACAGATCGCGCTTCCGTACCTGATCTCTACGCAGGTCATGTATTACAACAAGACCGCTGCCGACGCGGAAGGCATCACCATGCCCAAGACGCTCGACGAAATGGAAGCGTTCCTTGAGAAGGCGACCATCTTCAACGAGGATGGAACCACCAAGCGTTACGGCACCGTTTTCGGCGGCTGGGACTACTGGTACTATGAGATGCTCTACAAGAACAACGGCGTTGAGACCGTGTGCGAAGACGGCACCACCGACGTCAACGGCGAAAAGAGCGTTGAAATCACCGCGAAGATCAAGGAATGGATCGACAAGGGCTATGCGTACTATGCTTTCGGCACGGGCGCTTCCAGCAACATGCGTCAGCTCTTCTGGGACGGCGGCGCGTTTTCCGTCTTCCACACCTCTTCGCTGTACGACACCTATGTGACCAACGTTGCCGCGAGCGAGAATCCGTTTGAAGTCGGCATGGCGTGGTGCCCGGGCGGAAACGACGGCGAAACCTTCAAGTCTGAAGTCGGCGGCGCTGCGATCATCATCCCGGCGGCGGCTTCTCAGGCCGAAAAGAATGCTGCGTGGCAGTTCCTTATGTTCATGACCAGCCCGGAAATCAACCTCTACTGGGCTGACAAGACCGGCTATTTCCCGACCAAAGCTTCTGTTCAGGAGACTGAGGCGTATGCCGAGTATCTGACCCGTAAGCCCGCGATGGCGGACATCGTTGCCATGGCCGGCTGGATCAACCCGCGCAACCAGAACCCGGCGTATGACGCCTGCGGCAACCTCTGGCGTACTGCGCTCAACGAGATCTTCAACAACGGCGCTCCGATTCAGGAAACGCTCGATCAGCTCGCTGTTGAGATTCAGGAGAACCTTGACGATCAGTAATCGATCGGTTATCGCAAATTAGTTCAGCTTATAGGGGCGGAGGAGTTCACTCCTCCGCCCTTTGGCAAGAAATGAGGTTATATCCGTGAAAGACCGTTCGCTCGATAAAGCCTATAAGGCGCGGCAGAAGACGCTGGAAAGAAGACATATTTCGTCGAGTCAGCGCATTGTTGGCGCGGCCTTGGTTCTTGTAGGCATTCTTTGCATGATAGTCGGCCTCTTTGGCTACATGGTAGGGGATTTGCAGGTTGGCGTTTTCCGCGAATACGCCAATCAGGTGTTCATTGCGCGTGAGGCAGCGCAGAGCGCCGGAACAAAGGTTTCGGGCGCGCTCGATCTTTACGGTGATGACAGCGGCGTGCATGTGTTTTACGCGGCCTATGACGCGGAAGATGAAACCGGCGTTATCAACGCCATGGATTTCGAGATTGAAGAAACAAAGAAATCCCTCAAGGGCGAGAATCTGCAATTTCCGGGCACGAAGGAGTATATGAATCTCGTCGTCGCCGAGGAGGAGACGATCACCCTTGACAACGGCATGACATTTACGCAGGGCGTCAAGCTGCGCGGCGCGGGCACAAGCAAGTATCGCAGCCTTAAACTGACGACTGGCGGCGCGGCTGAGCTGAGCGTCTACGCGGTGTCTTCCATGGAAAACGAGGGCCGGCGTCTGGTGCTGTACAGCGCGAAGGACGGTAGCGAAGTTGCCGAGGCGACGGCGCCTGCGTCCAAAGATGTGACGGGCGCGCTGGAAGCGCTGACTTTTGCGATTCCGGAAGGCGGAACGTATTATCTCTCTGCGAAGGGGGACATTCCGCTTGCGCCACTGAGCGCCGTTATGAATTATGCGATCATTATCCTTCTCGTCGGCGTGGTGCTGATTTTTAACGGCATTATGCTGCGCGTCCAGCGCTGGGAGCGAATGAAGGATTTGTTCTGCGTTGAGCCGGCGCTGCTGTTTTTCCTGCTCTTCGTTTATTATCCGGTGATCGATCTGGTGCGCATTTCCTTCACGGATATGGGCATCCTCACCACGGGGCTTCAGAAGTATATCGGTCTGGGAAACTACAACTGGCTGTTTAAGCAGTCGGGCGCGCGTTATTTCTGGGAGTCGCTGCGCATTACGGCAACCTATACCTTCTGGGAAGTCGCGATAACGCTGGTTGGCGGTATGCTGCTGGCGCTGCTGTTCAACCGCATGTCCCGTTCGTTCAATATCATGCGCGCTTTTGTGTTCATGCCCAAGTACATTGCGGTTTCCACTTCTGCTGTCGTGTTCATGTGGATCCTCTACAGTCCGGCGGCGACGGGGGCGAGCCAGAGCGAAGGCATCCTCAACTATTTTCTTATGCTTTTCGGCATTCAGGGACCACATTGGCTGATTGATGCGAATACCGCGCTGGCCGGCGTGCTCATTCTGACAGCATGGCGAGTTGTTGGTTACGCGATGATGATTTATCTCTCTGCGATGCAGGGAATTCCGGCGGACTACTACGAGGCGGCATGCATTGACGGCGCGGACGGCGTGCAGCAGTTCCGCTTCATCACCATCCCGCTGCTGGCGCCTACGACGCTGTTCCTTTTTGTGACTACGTTCATTGCTTCCATGAAGGTATTCCAGTCCGTGGACGTCATGACGGGCGGCGGACCGGGTACGGCAACGAACGTGATGGTGCAATGGATTTACAGGCTGACATTCTCCGACTTCCGCACGGCGCGTGGCGCTGCGGTATCCGTTGTGTTCTTCCTGATCCTGCTGGTGTGTACCGCGGCGACCATGAAGTATTCCAACCGGAATGTCAATTATGATTCCTGAGAGGAGGGACAAAGTGTGCTGAGTCGAAATAAAAAAGTTGGTATCGCATTAACGCTTGGCGGATTCACGTCCCTGCTGGGCATCATACTTGGAATTCCGCTGGGTTGGAATATGAAAACGCTCGTGTGCATGGCGGTTATCGGCGCTGCGCTGATTCTGTGCGCGCTGCCGCTGATGTGGCGTGACGGCATTTGCAACCTGAAAAAATACGGCCGCCAAGGCGGCCATCTGAAAAGGATGCGGCAAAGCGGGTTCTTTGATCTGCTGATGCTGCTGACGATTCTGGCGATTGTGCTGCTGGCGCTGGGCGCCTTTGGCGCGGTGTCCTATCGTGCGACTTTTTCAAAGCATGCGCAGATGGCTGCGGCGGGCGGCGAGGTTCCTGCGACGCTTGAAGCTGCGCGGCAGCTTGAGGGGTTCGTTGAGTATAACTTCAACCACGACCTGAACACGTTTGCAAAGCATTACAACCTGCTTTTTGCGTCTGCCGGAATCGTTCTGGCGGTTGTGGCGCTGTGTCTTGCCTATATGCGTTTTATCTCTCCGATCGTTCGGGCGGATGATTCGCTTCGCATCGCCCACGGGGTTTATCGCAAGGTTGCGCAGTACGCCGCTGCGATATTCTTTACGCTCGTGATGCTGTTCCCGATTTATTGGATGATCATTTCTTCCTTTAAAACAAGCACCGAGCTGCTCGCGCCTGTGCCGACGCTCTGGCCTGTGAAGTTCGTGTTTGAAAACTATCCGAACGTTTTGAAACGTGCGCCGTTTGCCAAATACCTGCTCAATACGCTGGTTACGACCTGCGCGATCATGGTGACAGAACTGACGCTCGGCGTTTCGGCGGCATATGGTTTTTCAAAGGGCGAGTTCAAGGGGCGCGACGGACTGTTCATGCTGGTCTTGGGCGCGCTGATGGTGCCGATTCAGGTCACGTTCGTCCCGATTTATGTGCTGATTTCCCGCTTGAACACGATCGATACCTATCTGGGCATCATCCTGCCGAATCTGGTGAGCGCGTATTTCATCTTCATGCTGCGCCAGAATTTTATGGCGGTGGACGACAGCTATATCGAGGCGGGAAAACTCGACGGAATGGGACGCTTCGGCACGATTGTCAATGTCCTTTGCCCGATGTGCAAGCCGACACTGATCACCGTCTCCATTATTTCGTTCATCAACGGCTGGAACAACTATTTCTGGCCCAAGATGGTCACCAAGACGGAGGCGAGCCGCACCATTGCCGTCGGCGTGCAGCAGCTGAAAAACACGTTTGCAGGGCAGGAAGTGTCCAACTATAACGAGATCATGGCCGGCGCCGTCATGGCGATCATTCCGATTGTGCTGCTCTTCTTCTTCCTGCAGAAATACATTATGACGGGTATGAGCAAGGCTGCGATGAAGTGACGCATACGCATCCGATTCTGAAGGGAAACACGATTGTGTGTTTCCCTTCAAACGCTTTACACTTGCCTGTGAAAAATGCGAAAGGACAAGGGCGTTTCATGAAAAAAAGATTTGCAATTCTGCTTGCGCTGCTCGTAACGCTGTTTGCATGCGGCGCAGCCGCCGATGAAAACCGCTACGAGCAGGTGTTTGATACGTCGGATGATGCGGGGATGCTTTCCATACGCTTTGTGTGGCTGGGGCCGCAATCTCCGGAGGCGGACGATAAACCCGGCGACTGCATGATTCTTACATCGCCTGAAGGCAAGGTCATGGTACTGGACAGCGGACATCCGCTTTCTGCCGGCTATGTGACCGATGCACTTGACGCGATGGGCGTCAAAAAAATCGATTATCTCGTTGCATCTCACCCGCATATCGATCATATCGGCAGCTTTACAACGCTGATGGATCGCTATGAGATTGGCGCAGTGTACACGAGCGACGTGGAATATTCGTCTTCGTCCTACTATCGCGCGTATATGAGCGCGATTGAGGAAAAGGAAATTGAGCATATCATTGTGACCGACGGAGATGTCATCTCCTTTGGCGAGCAGGTGCGCATTGACGTTTATAATCCCATTGCAAATGTCGAGCCGGCAACGATAGCGGAGCGGAGAAACCGCACGGAATTCATCAACAATCGGTCGCTTGTGCTCAAGCTGACCTACGGCGAATCGACGATTTTGCTTGCAGGGGATTTGTATGTCGGCGGAGAAAAGGCGGTTGTCGCACGGTGGGGAGATGCGCTCGATTGCGACGTGATGAAGGCGAATCACCATGGAGCGGCTACGTCGTCGAGCAAGGTGTGGCGCGACGCGGTCAGCCCGATGATTACGTTCATCACCAGCGATGCAATCGAGGATCTTTCGATTGCGCGGAAGTACACAAAGAATGGGCAGGAAATGTATCATACGCTTCTGGACGGTTCGATCTGTCTGCGGACTGCGGGCAATCGGGATTACAGTGTAATCACTGAAAAAGACCGAACGACTACGTTGTTTGATTAACCGGCGAAGACGCCGATTTCAAAGGAGATGTGAGCATGAAAGAAACAATCAAGATGTTCTCAAACAAACCGATGATGATCGCGCATCGCGGTTTGAGCGGGCTGGAAAGAGAAAACACCTGCGCAGCGTTTGTTGCGGCGGGGAACCGCTCCTATTATGGAATTGAAACCGATATTCATCGCACGAAGGATGGACGTTATATCATATTCCATGACGATAATCTCGTTCGTCTGCTGGGCGACGAGCGCGTGGTGGAAGAAATGACGTTTGAAGAACTGCGTGCGCTGCGCCTTGCGGATCATGATGGCGAGACGCGCGGCGATTTGTTGCTGCCGTCGCTCGAAGAATATATTCGTATTTGCAAAAAATACGATAAGGAGAGCGTGCTGGAGATTAAGAATCATTTTGCGCCGGAAGACATCGAGCGTGTAATCGCGATCATTCGCGATCTGGAGTGGCTGGAGCACACGATTTTCATTTCTTTTGATCTGCCCAACTGCCTGTGCTTGCGTGAGAAGCTGCCGCAGCAGCGCGTTCAGTATCTGGTCAAAAAATGTGATGATGAAGTCCTTGCTGTGCTTCGGGAAAAGAAGATCGATCTGGATATGGATTATCGCAACTGCACGAAGGAGATTGTGGAATCCTGCCATGAAATGGGCGCGGTTGTCAATGTGTGGACGGTCAATGATCTGGAAGCGGCCTACCGGATGCTGCACCTCGGCGTGGATTTCATAACGACAAATCTGATCGAATGACAGTATGAGAACTCAATAACATTACGATAGAAGCCCAGTTCGGTTTTATGCTGAACTGGGCTTCTGATATCATGCTGTTTTTTTGTGTCTTCCGTAAGACTGCGGCTTCATCGCGCCGCGCGGGCGTTACTTCGTTTCTTCGGGAAGCAGGGAAATTTCAGGCGCTTTGAGGATGCCGAGCGGGAGCAGCTGATACTCGTTCAGCCACAGATCACCCTCGGAACGCCACGAGTCGGGGCTTTGATAGAAATAGATGCCCTGCTCGTGATGCACCTGACCGAAGCCGTTCTGGCGCATTCCGGAGCACTCGATTTCGATTTCATGCTCGCCGGCCTCGACGGGTGCGGAAACGACGGCATAAGGGGAGAATGCGATCTTCCCGGCGGAAACGCCGTCCACGCGCACATTCAGCAGCGCGGCGCGATACTTGGCAACGCGAATGCGAAGCCGGCCGGCCTGCTCTGTGCGGACGGTGAAGCGATAGGTGAAATCGCCGGTGGAGAAGGGGAAGCCCTGCGGCACGATGTTGCCGTAGCCGATGGCGGTCGGGCGCTCCGTCAGCGTTTTTTCCGTGCCGTTGAGCCGCACGCCGAATTCGCCCAGCAGATAGCACCACTCCAGATTGGTGCGCTTGCCGAAGGGAACGGCCAGCTCCAGCACGTTCAGTCCCTTGCGGATGGGCGGCAGCGCCACGCGCTCAATGGCCTTGTCCACGTAATAGCCGTTCACGACCGATTCAACCGGCTCGCCGTTGAAAAGGATGTGCGCCTGCGCGGCGTCTTCCAGCGCAAGCTCCGCGCCGGAAAGGTCGATTTCGCTCTGGAAGTGGAAGGAGAGATGCAGCGTGTGCGGCGCGGTTTCCGGCGGCAGCAGATAGGGCTGCAGGACGAACCGGGCGCGGCGCGGAAGGCCGACCATATCGCGGCAGAGGCTGTCCACTTTGAGCAGCTCTGTTTCGTCGTGCCAGTCGCCGTCGTCAAGCGCGAAGCGCGCCATATCCAGAAGCAGCACGTTCGGCTCCTTGGTGGAGAATTTGGCGGAGACGGGCGTTTTGACCGCGCAGAGCGCGTCTATGCCGTCGCACGGCGCATCGGATTCAAAGCGGCCGGGCTTCAGAAGCAGCAGCAGGCTGTCGTGCGCGTGCCACGTGCGCCAGATGAGCGTCTGGCCGTTGCGGTAGGACGCGGGGAGAGGCGTGATGCTGCCGGTCAGCGTGTCGTAGAGCGTGCAGGCATATTCTCCGCAAATGCTGATGCGCACGCGCGGCGCGTCGTCAACGTCGGGGCTGACGGGGTTCTTTCCGCGCGCCACGAAAAGCCAGCGGTTCTCGCCTTCGCTGCGCAGCTGATGGAGCAGGAAGTCCGCGCGCGTGCCATCCTCCAGCCGCACGTCAACGGCGCGCACATCCTCAAGCGCCGCAAGAATGGCCGATGCAGTGAACGGCAGGCGGCAGGAGCGCTCGTAGAGCGGGCGCACCGCGTCGCTGGGAAGCGAATCGACCAGCGCGGGGCATTCGTCAAGGAAAATCAGCCGGCCGCCTGCATTGCGGAAGGCTTCCAGACGCGCGAGCGTCGTGGAGCGCAGCGTGTGGCACGCCGGAACGATTACGACGTCATACGCCATGGCGCCCACATGCAGCGGCGCGCCGCCTTCGGGACACTGGTCGGGCAGGAGCGATTCGCTGATGAAATCGAAGCTGAGATTGCCGAAAAGCAGCATCTCGGTCAAGTCGGTGAAGTGCTTTTCCAGCTGGTCGCGGATGGCGCGCGTCTGCTCTGACGGCCCCCAGTGAATCCAGTAGCTCTCGATGGGGTGAATGACGCCGATGCGCATCTCCGGCTTGCCGCGCGTGAGCGCGGTGTTCAGGCGCGCGAAATGGTTCTCGATCAGCGAGAACTGATCGCACCACGGGGACTGATAGCCGATGCAGGTCGGGTAGTCGCGCTTCGCTTCGCCCTTCATGCTCATCCATGTCAGGTGCGGCACGCGAACCGTTACGCCCAGCGCGGCCTGCCAGTCGCCCTGCAGCTTGAAGCCGCGGAAGTCATAGTCCCAGCCGCTTACGCCGTAAAGCTCGGAAAGCATCGCCTTCACGCCCATCTGATGCTTGACCGACTGCGCCTGCTGGAGCGTGTTGTACTCGTGGCGGTCGCAAAGTATGTCCACGCCCGGCATATCGGAGAAAGCGCGATAG
Source organism: uncultured Oscillospiraceae bacterium (assembly GCA_964553125.1). Classification (GTDB taxonomy): domain Bacteria; phylum Bacillota; class Clostridia; order Christensenellales; family Aristaeellaceae; genus Aphodomonas. The sequence goes on along the minus strand of CAZKJW010000006.1, from coordinate 30,986 downwards.
GAGCGCATCGCTTCGCCCACGACCTTTGTCTGCGATTCGAGCGTTTCCTCGTGCAGCAGGTGTCCGGCGAGCATGAGGCCGTTTTTGCGGCACCATGCGCCCAGCGTATCGGCGCACGCGCTGGCAAACATTTCCGTGGTGAGGTTGTGGAAGCGATAGCGCACGAGCGAGGTGCGGCCGTCGGGCAGCTCCCAGAACAGCTCGGGAAGCGCGTCGAGCAGATCCTCGTCATACTGGCGGAGATATTCCGGCACGAGCGACGACGACCACGTGAGGAATACGTCGCCGGTGCTGTCGGAGAAGGGGAGCGTCCCCTTGATGGCAAAGCACGGCTCGTCGGTGAAAATAGAGGGAATGGCCTTGCCGAACTCGTCGCCGACCACCTCGCGGTAGCGTTCGTGCGTGATGGAGATGAAATATTCAACCGCCTTGCGGTTGAGCGTATCGATATATGCCTGATTGTTGAACCACGCGCTCGGGGCGGCGTATTCGGCATAGGCGTACCATTTCTGGCCGTTCGCCGGTTCGTCGGCGGTGATGCGCCGATAGCGGCTCAGGCAGCCGGAAGCATCCAGCTCCACGTCGTATACGCCGAGCAGGTCGCCGTTTTCCTCGCGGTTGCCGCCGCGGCCCGTCGCTTCGGTGCCCAGATCGATGACCGGCCCGGCTTCGCCATAAGCCTTCGTGGTCCAGAGCAGGTTCATTGCGCGAAACTCCGGATGACCGGCCGTGACGCGGCCGCCCGCCGTTCCGGAGGGCCAGCGATCCTCGTCGTAAAGCCATGTGAGCAGACCGCTCTGCTTGCCCTTTTCAAGGCAGTATTTCACCAGATCCATGTATTCATCGGAAAGATAGGGCGTCTGCAGACCCGTGCGCACATGGATGTGATAGCCGCCCATGCCCATGCGGCGGAAGGTTTCGATTTGCTCGTCGAGCTTATCCTTGGTGATTTCGCAGTTCCACGCCCAGAAAGGCGCGCCGCGATACTCGCTCGGCGGCGTCATAAAAAAGGAAGGGGAAAGCGTGGATTCTTCATTTCGATATAGGTTCATGCTGGTTTCATCACTCTTTTCTACTGAAAAATGCAAACGAATCTGATCTGCAATGATTATAAAAAGAAACGATTTCGCTGTCAAGCAGGGGGCCGAAAAAGCCGGGCGATCTGCCGGGACGGAATGGTTATGAAAGACTTACTGAATTTACACTGCGCCCGACAAAAAGGCAGGCGTTTTTTCACATGCCTGAAAATTTCATTGGAGTTTCAACCACTTATGCGATTGGGACTGATATAATAATAACGACACTTTAAGGAGGGAAGAATGACAATGAAAAGACTCATGGCTCTGGTACTGTCCACGCTCCTTTTGCTGACCACAGCAATTGGAGCAGCTTCTGCCGAAGGACTCACCCCCGGCACGTATACCCAAACCGTCGCTGGCCGCAACGGTGATTTGGAAGTGCAGGTCACTTTCGATGACAACGGCATCGCCGACGTGAAGGTGACGAATCACCAGGAAACGCAGGGCGTGGCGGACGCTGCGCTGGAAAAGATTCCTGCGCAGGTTGTTGAGTATCAGTCTGTGCAGATTGATGCTGTGACCGGCGCGACGATTACCAGCAACGCAATTCTTGAGGCCGTTATCGGCTGCATCGAGCAGGCTGGCGGCAAGCTGGCGGACTTCGACAAGGCTGTTGAAAAGAAGGCCGGCGAGGATATCGAAATTACGGCGGACGTCGTGATCATTGGCGCGGGCGGCGCGGGCCTTGCGGCTGCGGCCTCTGCGGGCGCGAACGGCGCTTCCGTTATCGTGCTCGAAAAGGGCGCGGCTGTTGGCGGCAACACGTTGCTTAGCGGCGGTATCCTGAACGCGGCGGATCCGGAAAAGCAGCAGCAGGAAGAAATGACCGAGTCCACCCGCAACGAGCTGCTGAAGGTGCTGGATTATGACGAGGCCGAGTTCGGCGAATTCGCGGAAACGCTCAAGACGCTCAAGCAGCAGATCAATGATTATGTGGCAAGCGGCGCGACGTATCTGTTTGATACGCCCGAACTGCACATGATTCAGTCCTATACCGGCAGCAAACGCACGGATCTGGATGGAAACGTGATCACCCCCAACTATGAGCTGATCCAGACCATGTGCTTCAATGCGCTGGATGCGTGGGAATGGCTCGTTGAGATTGGCACGCCCGTCCGTGACACGCTGAGCATTGGCGTCGGCGCGCTCTGGAAGCGCACGCATTCCGTGGATGCCGGCGCAAACGGCGCGTATCCGCTGGTGGCTGCGCTCAAGGCGGAAGCCGAAAAGCAGGGCGCGGAAATCATGCTGGAAACCGAAGCGAAGGAGCTGCTGTCCGATGCCGGCCGCGTTGCGGGCGTTGTCGCCTTCAAGCAGGACGGCACCAAGGTGATGGTGCATGCGTCCAAGGGCGTTGTGCTGGCAACCGGCGGCTTTGCGGGCAACATTGACATGGTGCTCCAGTACAACAACTACTGGGCGAACCTTGGCGCGGATGCGAAGAATGACAATACTTCCACGATCAACGGCGACGGCATCAAAATGGCGCAGGCTGTCGGTGCGAACACGGTCGGCATGGGCTTTATCCAGATGCTTCCCACTTGCGCCGCGCTTGACGGTCAGGCCGGCAAGGGCGTAGGCAGCCAGCTGTACGTCAATCAGGAAGGCGTGCGCTATGTGAATGAAACCAGCGAGCGCGACGTGCTTGTCAACGCGGCTCTGGCGCAGACCGGCGGCTACTTCTATGGCGTTGGCGGCGCCGCGATGTATAACCATCCGCAGCAGGGCGCCGAAAAGCTGGCCGATTCCGTTGCCAAGGGCTACGGCTATGTCGCTGATACGATCGATGAAATTGCGCAGTGGGCCGGAATTGATCCCGAAGCGCTGAAGGCGACGATTGAAACCTTCAATACTTACGTTGCAAATGAGAACGATCCCGAGTTTGGCCGTTACGGTTTCATGGGACAGGTTGACGAAGGCCCGTATGTCATCATCAAGATGTCCCCGGCGCTGCATCATACCATGGGCGGCGTGGAAATCAACGCGGAAACGCAGGTTATCGACACCAACGGCAACGTTATCTCCGGGCTCTACGCCGCTGGCGAAGTGACGGGCGGCGTTCATGCCGGCAACCGCCTTGGCGGCAATGCGATTGCGGACGTGATCGTCTTCGGCCGTATCGCGGGCGAAAACGCTGCGAAAGCCGAATAAATCTTTCACAAAGAAGCGCCGTCCGGTCTGGTCTGGACGGCGTTTCTTATGGTATGATGTCAGAGGCAAGGGGGTGGAGGAATGCTTCAGGTGCTGTTGATTGAGGACGATCTGGAAAACTGCGAAATATTGAGTTTGTTTCTTATAAAATCGCAGCGCTATCAGGTTTCTATCGCGCACAGCGCGGAAGAAACCATCGCACTGATCAAACACAAGACGTTCGATCTGGTGCTGCTGGACATTATGCTGCCGGACATGAACGGCGTCGATCTGTGCGTAGAGCTGCGCAGGAAGATGTTTTGCCCGATCATTTTCATCAGCTGTCTGGACGACGAAGAAACGATTGTCCGTGCGATTCATCTTGGCGGCGACGATTATCTGACCAAGCCGTTCCGCGCTCCTGTTCTGCTGGCGCATATGGAGGCCGTGATGCGCCGTGTGCCGCAGTGCCCGGAAAAAGACGAGAGTATCCCGATCGGCGATTTTCAGCTTTCCGTCAAGAATCACACGCTGGAAAAACCGAATGAAAGCATCTACCTTTCGCCTACGGAATTTGAGATGCTGCTCTATCTGATCCGGAGCGACGGTGAACTCGTTCCCTATGAGGAGCTGTTTCAACAGATTTGGCAGCGGCCAAGCTATGGTGATTTGCGGACGGTATTCACACATGTACGCAATCTTCGCAAAAAATTAGAGGACGATCCTTCCAACCCGCGTTTTTTGTTAACCGTAACCCGGACGGGGTATCGTTTTGACAGGAGCGGCGGAAAAACATGAAAAAAGCATTCGGAAAATGGGGGCTTTTGCTCGCCGGACTGCTGGTCATTGTGACGTTTTATGTGGCGATGGCCTTGTATAATTCCAACGGCGCTGTGCTGCCCGTGCGCGACGGCGTGTTTGCATGCGGTGAAAATGTTTTGCATCCCTGCATTGTTTCCGGAGAATGGTATAGCGCAGAAGGGATGTATACCCCGCAAACGGCAAGACAGACGGATTTCCGGCTGGTTGATATTTCTCGCGTCGGCGAGATGACGAACCATACATATCAGTTTCAGCTTGTGCTCGAGAATCCGGCTTTGTCTTTTGCGCTTGCGCGCCCGCGCGGGAGCCGGCTTTGGCTCAATGGCCGCGAAGTATTGGGCGACGATGGCGCCAGCCCGCAGACCGACCAGGTCTTCAGCTTCGCGCCGTATGCGGCGGAGGACGGCCGTATAGACGTGCTTCTTCAGGTGCCGCAGAATCACTATTTTTATAGCGGTTACCAAGGAATGCTCATCGGCGCGTACAGCCAGCTGAATGCAACCATCCACGCGCGAACGCTGATCGAGGCTGCATGTTTGGGAGCGTGTTTCGCGCTGCTGATCATCTGTTTGGTCTTATTCTTTCGGAAACAGGCAGAAAAATACCTTTTGCTGCTGGCCGGAATGATTATCATGACGGCGTTTCGTTTGCTCGATTATTCTGCCTTTTTCGCCGAAAGCAGCTTTATCCATATGGCGGGCGATGTTTCCAGGCTTTCAATTTTTTTCTCTTATTTGCTGTGCCGCCATTTCGCCTGCGCGCAACGGCCCAGACTGTTTGACAGGCTTGCGCTGGCCATGGCTGCGGCGGCGTTGTTTTCCTTTATCGCATTGCGCGCACAGTACACGCAAGTTTGCGATGCAATCAACCTGGTGCTGATTGCGTTGGAGGGAATCCTGATTTTTAACGGCTTGCGCCGTGGTCATCGCGGACTGATCGTCATTTCGTTCGGCTGGATGATGTACGCGGGCATGGATGGCTTTTACAGGATGCTTTCGGCTGGAATCATCCATCAGGGCATTGTCGATGTGCTGATTAAGCCCATGCAGTACGCACATATGTCGTATATGTTCACCTTTGCGCTGTCCGTGTTTGAGCAGGTGGCGCGAAAATACTGCGAAGCAGATCATCTCGCCGCCGTTCTGGAGGCGAAGGTGGCCGAGCAGGTCGAAGAAATTCAGAGATATAGCGACGATGTTGTGCGCCAGCAGAAGGAACGTCAGCAGTTTATGACGGATTTGGTGCATAACCTGCGCAACCCGCTCTTTGCACTGGGCGGTTATCTGGACATGCTCGAAAGCGAAACGGATGAAGCCGGAAGAGGAAAGTGGCTGAATCTTATGAACCGAAAGCTGGAGTATGTCTGCCGTATGGTGGATGAAATGCTGCTGATTTCGCGGCTTGAAAATCGGCAGATTACGCTGGAGAAAACAATTTTCTCCCTGCGTGATTTTCTGGAAAGCGTGCGGACGGATGCGCTTTCAAAGAGCGCGAACATGGATATAACAATCGACTGTACGGTTGAAAATATCTGCGCCGATCAGTATCGGCTCAGACAGGCGCTGGACAATCTCGTCGATAACGCGCTGGCACACAGCGAGGGGAGCTGCATCGCATTGTGCGGCTTTGAGCAGGAGGGAATGCTTGTCTTGCAGGTGAAAGACAACGGAAAGGGAATACCGGAGCAGGAACTTCCGTATTTGTTCAAGCGGTATTATCGCGGGTCAAAGGGAAAATCCGTTGGCTTGGGGCTTTCTATTTCGCGGGAGATCATTCTCATGCATCATGGCACAATTGCAATAGAAAGCGCCATGGGAGAAGGAACAAACGTCACAATTCATCTGCCGGCATAATCTGCTTACATATCTGACGAGAAAAAAGAAAAAATTCAAAAAAGGGTATTGACTTATTATGGAATGCGTGATATACTATGTCCTGTTCGCGGGGTTATAGCTCAGTTGGTTAGAGTATCACGTTGACATCGTGAGGGTCGATGGTTCGAGTCCATTTAACCCCATCCGCAAGAGTCCTTGAATCGTAAAGGTTCAAGGGCTTTTGTTTTATCTGAAACCAGAAAGTCTATCTCCGGACACAGCGATTTCTTTGCATGGGGCAATCGGCGCGCTATGCGCGGCAGCTGTCCGGAAAAGCGCGCTCAGGCAAAAGAATTTTTTCCAGAAACCATTTGTCCTCGTCGCGAAAGAGGTAAACCCGCGCGTCTTCAACGCGGCACAAATAGCGGATGCCCTTGCCGCCGGAACGGAGCGACGCGGCCGGACGCACATCCAGAATGCGATCGATCCGCACGACGGGGCCTTCTTCCGTGCGGAACAAAAGCGGCGTGAACTGCCCGTTCACATCGAAATCGCCGCGTACTTTTACAAATACCTTCATTTCATTCTCCTTTATTGTTTGCCGGAAGCGACCGAAAATGGGTGCATCAGCTGCTCCTCGGCGGGGGTGATTTGCGCGTAAGCGCGATCGGTCAGCACTACGCCGCGATGAATGATCTTCCGGCCGAACCGGTCGCACAGCGCGTCCACCGAGCGCTCAAGCGCTTCGGAGTGAATCCGCTGCCGCGCGCCGCCGAGCAGGTCGATCTGCATCGGCGCGTCGCCGTCCGTCAGCTCCGAGCAGCAAAGCCCGACGCTGCGAAACGGCAGAAGCCGCGCAAACCGCTGCGAAAAAAGCTGCATCGCGGTCTGCGCAATTTCGCTGGTGAGGTTGGTTGCGGGAGACAGCGCGCACTGGCACGAAAACGTTTCCAGCGACGTCGTGCGCGCGCTGATGGAGACGGAACGCGCGCGAAGCCCCTGCCGGCGAAGCCGCGCGCCGACGCTCTCGGCCAGCAGGTAATAAACGCAGCGCGCATCCTGCGCGTTTTCAACGTCGTGCGGCGGGGTGGTGGAATTGCCGATGGATTTGGGCGTGTCCGCCTGCTGCGCCAGCGCAACGGGGGAATGATCTTCTCCGCGCGCAAACGCGCGAAGCGTCAGGCCGTTCTTGCCCAGCAGCGCATGCAGCGCGGCAGGATCGGCGTTGGCCAGCGCGCCGATGGTGCGGATCCCGGCGCGCTCCAGTTTGCGCCGCGTATGCGGCCCGACGAACAGCAGCTCCTGCGCGTCGAGCGGCCAGACCAGCCGGCGGAAATTTTCCGGCGTGACGACGGTGGTTCCGTCCGGCTTTTTCATGTCGCTGCCGAGCTTGGCGAACACCTTGTTGAAGCTGACGCCCACAGAGACCGTGATGCCCAGCTCCTCCCGGACGCGGGCGCGGAGCGCATCGGCAGTGCGGCGGCCGTATTCCAGATCGCGCCCCGCGGCGGAAAGATCGATCCAGCTTTCGTCCAGCCCGAACGGCTCCACGCGGTCGGAAAGCCCGGCGTAGAGCTGCTGCAGGAGCTTGGAGAAGTGTACGTAATGCCGGTGATCCGGCGGCACGACGATCAGCTCCGGACACGCCTGACGCGCTTGCCAGATGGCCATGCCCGTCTGCACGCCGAAGCGCTTTGCTTCGGGCGTTTTTGTCAGCACAATGCCGTGGCGCGCCTCCGGATCGCCGCAGACAGCCACGGGCTTTCCGCGCAGCTCCGGATGATACAGCACCTCCACGGAGGCGTAAAAGGAGTTTGCATCGGAATGAAGGATGACGCGCTGCACGAATTGCTCACCTCGAATTAAGAACATTTGTTCGCATTTATGATAAACAAACGCGAACGCGCTGTCAATGGCAGAAAATGGAAGATGCGGCGTTTTCGCAACAGAAACAAAAAATTTTCAGAACACCGATGAGCACGGCAGAAGAAAAGCACGCAAAAAAATCCTCCGTATGACGGAAACATACGGAGGATGAATGTTTTTTTATGCGCGAAAGCGCGCTTTTATGCGCCGAGCGCGTCGGCCGCGAGCAGCAGCGCGCCGGTCACGCCGCTATTGATGCCGAGGCCGGGCGCAACGATATAATCGTCGATGCCGTCCATTACGGCGGGAGCGCGCACGTAGCCGTTGAGCAGCTCCTGCGTCTGCTTGCGGATGCGCGGGAACAGGTGCTCCTGCTGCATGACGCCGCCGCCGAGGATGATCTTCTCCGGCGAGAGAATCAGGATCAGCGAGGCGCACATCTGCGCCAGATAATAGCTTTCCAGCGTCCACGCGAAGTGATCGGGCGCAAGCTCCTGCGCGGGCGTTCCCCAGCGCTTGAGGATGGCCGGGCCGTTCGCCATGCCTTCCAGACAGCCTTCGTGGAAGGGGCAGAAGCCGCGCGGCGCGGGGTCGTCCGGATGCGCGACGAGCCGGAAGTGACCGAGCTCGGGGTGCGTCAGCCCGTGAAGGATTTTGTTTCCGACGATGATGCCGCCGCCGACGCCCGTGCCGACCGTGACGTACACGCAGCTCGACAGCCCCTTGGCCGCGCCCAGACGGTGCTCCGCGATGGCGGCTGCGTTTACGTCCGTGTCAAAGCCGCAGGGGACGTTCAGCGCGCTGCGCAGCTCGGGCAGGAAGGGATAATCCGCCCAGCCGGGCTTGGGTGTGCTGGTGATGTAGCCATAGGTAGGGGAATCCTCGTGCAGATCGACGGGGCCGAAGCTGCCCACGCCGAGCGCTTCAATGCCTTCGTCACGGAAAAAGGAGATCAGCTTGGGCATGGTCTCCGCGGGCGAGAGCGTAGGATAGCTGACGCGGGAAAAAACACGACCGGTTTCGTTGCCGATGGAACAGACCATTTTGGTGCCGCCGGCTTCAAGCGCGCCTAAACGCATAACACAATCCTCCCTGCTTATTTGACGATGCTGACGTGATTGGGATGCACGACGTGCGCTTCCTTTTCAGTGGCGGGATAACCGACCGCGAGTGCAAGCATGAAGTCGTATCCCTCCGGGAAGTGCAGCGCCTTGCGGAATTCTTCGGCGTGTTCGCCTTCAAAAGCGGCGCGCGGCATTCCGAGAATGACGCTGCCCAGCTCAAGCCCGACGGCAGCCAGCGCCATGTTTTCAATGGCGATGCCGGTGTCCGTCTGCGCGTATTTCATTTCAGAAATGGGCGGGCAGGAGATGAAAATGACCGTCGGCGCGTGATAGAAAACGCTCCAGTCGGGGTTGGAGAACGTTTTGCGCTGCGCGTCGTCCGCCGCCGTATCCAGAAGGAAGCGGCGCGTTTCTTCGTTGATGCGGCCGATCAGCGCCTGATCCTGCACGGCGGTGAAATGCCACGGCTGCATGTTGCGCGCGCTGGGCGCGGCCAGTCCTGCTTCAAGAATGGCCTGCAGCTGGCCGTCGGTCAGCTGGTCGGGGCGATAGGCGCGGATGCTGCGGCGCTGGTGGATTGCGTCCATAACGGAAAACATCATAAATCAATCATCCTTTCTGATTTTTGAGTCGGGCAGATCGTGCGCGCCGGAATGCGGCGGCGTATTTTTTTCGCGCAGGGCGCGAATTATTTCTGCAGCCCCTGCAGATAGGTTTCGGCAAACTGGGCGATGCGCTCGTCGCTGACGGTGTTGAGCGCGGACGCGCCGGTTTTCTTGCGCAGGTCGGCGGCGATGAGGTTCATGAAGAACTTGTCAAGCCCGCGCAGCCTGTCGAATTCCACCGCGCCGCCAAACGCGCCGATCACGCACGAATGCTCGCGCAGCGCGCGGGAAAACGCGACCTCGACCTGCTCGGCCACGCTGCGGTTCACATCCTGAATGCAGCAGAGAAAAAGCCCCAGCGGACGCTTGAGAAGCTCTTTGCTGTGCGCTTTGCAGAAGCGCTTGAACTCCTTGCGCGGCTGGCCCATATAGATCGACGTGCCGACGATGACGCCGTCGAAGCCGTCCAGCGCGGGAAGCTCGCCCTCGCCGAGACGATGGACGACGGTCTCGCCCGGCAGCCTTGCGGCGATGCGGTGCGCGCATTCGACCGTCGCGCCGTATTTGCTGGCGCAAACGAGAAGGGTTTTCATGGAATATTCCTCCTTGCATCAAATCCGCGCGCGGCGGGAATGCTTTGCGCGGAGGGTGAAGAGATGATCGGAATTTTTACGGCCATTGCGGCGGGGGCTGCGATGAGCCTTCAGGGCGTTTTTAACGCCCGCCTTTCCGAAAAAGCGGGATTGTTTACTTCGGGCGCGTTCGTGCAGACGATGGCGGCGGCGCTTGCCATTGCGGCCGCGCTGATTGCGCGGGACGGCGGCGTGCGCCAGCTCGGGCAGACGAACCGCGTTTACTGGCTTGGCGGCGTGCTGGGGCTTGTCATCACGCTGACGGTGATGCTCGCCACGCGCAGCCTCGGCCCGGGCGCGGCGGTATCAGTGATCCTCGTCGCGCAGCTCCTCACAGCGGCGGCGTTCGACGTCTTCGGCTGGTTTGGAACGGAAAAGACGGCGTTTACATGGCGGCAGTGGACGGGGCTTGCAGCCATGATCGGCGGCGCGATATTGTTTCAGCGGAAGTGACAGCGCTCAGACACAAGCGCGGCGAAGGCTTCGAGCGTCCGCGTGTCGTCGTCGGTGAAGCGATCGGGTTCAGGGCTGTCGATGTCGAGCACGCCGAAGGGCGCGCCGTCCGCCCCGCGCAGGGGAACGACGATCTCGGAGCGCGAAGCGCAGTCGCAGGCGATATGTCCGGGAAACGCGTGAACATCCGGAACGACGAGCGTTTCGTTACGCGCAAAGGCGGTTCCGCATACGCCGCGTCCCGGCGCGATGCGCGTGCAGGCGGGCTTCCCCTGAAACGGAGCGAGCCAGAGCGCGCCGTCCTCAAGCAGATAAAAGCCGGCCCAGTTAACATGCTCCAGCGCGTCGTAGACGAGCGCGGAAGCGTTCGCGAGCGTGGTCATGACGGGATGAGAGGCGTCCAGGAGCGCACGTGCGTTTTCAAGCAGTTCATTCATAATGATATTCTCCTTTGGGAATAACTATATTTTACAGACATTCGCGCGAAATGTAAAGGAGGTTTTCCATGCTGACGGTGCTTCTGCGGGCGACGATTCTGTTCCTGTCGGCGGTGGCTGTCATGCGCATGATGGGCAAGCGGCAGGTAGGGCAGCTTCAGCCGTATGAGCTGGTGATTGCGATTATGATTGCCGAGCTGGCGGCGACGCCAATGGAGGATATCGGCGTGCCGCTGCTTTACGGCATCGTGCCGATGCTGACGCTGATGATTCTGCACAGCGCGATCTCGATTCTGTGCGTGAAGAACCAGCGACTGCGGGAATTTCTCAACGGCGTGCCGAGCGTGCTGATCCGCCGCGGCGTGATTCAAAACGACGAACTGCTGCGCAACTGCTATAACCTCACCGATCTGTTGGAGGAGCTGCGCGCGTGCGGCGTGCTCAACCCGGCAGAGGTGGGGACGGCCGTTTTGGAAACAAGCGGAAAAATGAGCGTGTTTCCAAAGAGCGCCTATCGCCCGGCCACGCCCGCCGATCTGAACCTTGAAACGGGCTACGAGGGAATGCCGCTGATTCTCGTTCAGGACGGCGACGTCGAGCGGCGCAACCTGCAAAGCGGCGGGCTTGACGAAGCATGGCTCCGGAAAACGCTGGCCGCGCAGGGCTTTTCGGACGCGGCGCAGGTGCTGCTGGCAAGCCTCGACACAAGCGGCATGATGTTCGTGCAGGGCAAAGGGGAAAAGCCGCGGCTGAAGATTTTCAGGGCGCTTGCGCCCGAAAAGGCGGTGTGGTAATTGCGAAGAAAGCTGCTGTCAATCGTCGTAGTGCTTCCGCTGCTGGTTTTCACGGGCGTTGCGTCCATGGCGGCGGCACAGTCCGTTTCGCAGCGGGGACAAGCAATGGTGGACACGCTGGAATCGGCCATGCGCGCCGGCGAGCCGGAAAGCGCGCTTGCCGCCGCACGGGAGCTGGAAGCGAAGTGGAGCAAATGGGAGGCGGCGCTTCAGCTGTGGGTATGCCACGAGGACACCGATCAGGTGCGCGAAAAGCTGCTGCTGGTGCTGTGCGGGCTGGAGAACGGCGACCGCGGCCTTGTGATGGAGAACGCGGCGCTTCTGCGCGAAGCGCTGGAGCATCTGCATCACCGGGATGACGTGACATGGAGCAACATTTTTTAGGACGGCGATTCGTTTTTGCACGAAAAACAAAGAATTTTTCGATTTTTTTCTGGAAACGTGCAGGGAAAAACGAAACGGGGTCGAATCACTGAATACTGCGTAAGTATCCAGGAAAATCAAGGAGGAAATTGACCATGAACAAATCTGAACTTTGCGCTGCGATCGCGGCCAAGACCGGCCTGACGAAGAAAGACGCAGAGAAATTCACCGGCGCTTTTGTCGAAACCGTGATTGAAAGCATGAAGAAAGGCGAGCGCGTTCAGGTTGTCGGATTCGGTACCTTTGAAGTCCGCGAGCGTCCGGCTCGTAATGCGCGCAATCCCCGCACGGGCGAAACCATCGCCATCGAAGCCAGCAAGGCCCCTGTTTTCAAGGCTGGCAAGACGCTGCGCGAAAGCCTCAACTAATTGCGGCAAAATCAAGGCCCGTGCGTGCGCACGGGCTTTTTTGTTCACAGACAAGGAGCGTTTTTTCTATGAGACTTGATAAATATCTCAAGGTGTCCCGCATCATCAAGCGGCGCACCGTTGCAAACGACGCGTGCGGCGGCGGTCATGTGAGCGTGAACGGCAAGGTGGCAAAGCCCGGCGCAGAGATCAAAATCGGCGACGTGATCGAAATTCGTTTCGGCGAGCGCGTCACCCGGTACGAGGTGCTGTCCGTGAGCGAACATGCGCCCAAGGCGGAGGCGGCGGACATGTACCGCACGCTGAACGCATGAGCGTCTGGGCGGTTATCGTGGCGGCGGGTTCCGGCACGCGCATGGGGCTTGCGGTCAATAAGGCGCTTGCGCCGCTCGTCGGAAAAACCGTGCTGGAGCGGTCGCTGGAGGCGTTTGAAGGGCTGGTGGACGGCGCGGTTGTCGTGTATCGCACGCAGGATGAGCAGGCCGTGCGCGCGCTGAACCTTCGCGCCCGGCTGGCGCGGGGCGGCGAAACGCGGCAGGATTCGGTGCTCAGCGGGATGCGCGCGCTGCCGGAGGATGCGGAGATTGTGCTCGTACACGACGCTGCGCGTCCGTTTGTGCGCCGGGAGACGATTGCGGCGTGTATCGAGTCGGTGCGGAAATATGGCAGCGGCGTGGCGGCTGTGCCCGTCACCGATACCATCAAGCGCGCGGAGCAAAACGGCGTCGTGCGCGAAACGCTGCCGCGGGAACAGCTCTGGGCAATGCAGACGCCGCAGGCGTTCCGCACGCAAGAGCTGCGCCGCGCGATTGAGTTGCTTGCGGCGCGCGGCGAAGCGGCGACGGACGATGCGCGCGCCATGGAAGCGTGCGGCTACTCCGTGCGCCTTGTGGAAAGCGACGGAGGGAACGTCAAGCTCACGCGGCCGGAGGATATGGAGCTTGCGCGGCTGCGGTTTGGAGAAAGAGAGGCGAAAACCATGCAGCGCATCGGACATGGCTATGACGCGCATCGGCTGGTCGAAGGCCGGAAGCTGATTCTGTGCGGCGTGGAGATCCCGTATGAGAAGGGACTTCTGGGGCACAGCGACGCCGACGTAGCGCTGCACGCGCTGATGGACGCGCTTCTGGGCGCGGCGGCGCTTGGCGATATCGGCGGGCATTTCCCGGACAGCGATGAAAAATATCGCGGCATTTCCTCGCTGCTGCTTCTGAAGGAGACGGCGCGCCTTCTTGCCGCGCAGGGCGCGAAGCCTGTGAACGTGGACGTGACCATCATCGCGCAGCGGCCGAAGCTGAAGCCGTTCATGGAGCAGATGCGCGCCAACGTTGCGCAGGCGCTGGAGCTTCCGCTGACGCGGGTGAGCGTGAAAGCCACGACGACCGAGGGCATGGGCTTTGAAGGCGAAGGGTTTGGCATTTCGGCGCATGCCGTGGCGCTGATAGAGACGCAGGAGGCGTAAGCCCATGAAATTTGTCGCCGCGTTGACACGAACCGCCTTTTTGTGGTACGATGCGCTTAAGAATTGCAGCAGATATCACAAACCACAGCAGAAACGACAGGAAAGGAATGCAGTGCAATGCAGAGCTATTCGGAACAGATTCGCTCCGGGAGCGCCGTGCTGGGCGTTGAGCTTGGGTCTACGCGGATCAAGACTGTGCTGATCGGAGCCGATCACGCGCCGATCGCCATGGGTTCGTATGCATGGGAGAGCAGCCTGGAAAACGGCGTGTGGACGTATCGCCTTGAGGATGCGTGGGAGGGCGTGCGCCGCGCATACGCGGAGCTGAAAGAGGATGTGCGGACGAAATACGGCGTGACGCTCGAAAAGCTGGGCGGTATGGGCGTTTCCGGCATGATGCACGGCTATCTGCCCTTTGACGGCGAAGGCCGCCAGCTGGCGGGTTTCCGCACGTGGCGCAACACGATCACGGGCGAAGCCGCCCGGAGGCTGACGGAGCTTTTTCAATTTAACGTGCCGCAACGCTGGTCGATTGCGCACTTGTATCAGGCAATGCTCAACGGCGAAGCGCACGTGCCGCAGATTGCGCATCTGACGACGCTGGCGGGCTATATCCATTGGCGTCTGACGGGGCGCAGAGTGATGGGCGTGGGCGAAGCGAGCGGCATGTTCCCGATTGACAGCAAAACCGGCAGTTACGACGCGGCCATGGCGGATGCTTTCGACGCGCTTGCGCGCGAAATGGGCTATTCCTTCTCCCTGCGGCAGATTCTGCCCGCCGTGCTCGGCGCGGGCGAGGATGCGGGCGAACTGACGGCCGAGGGCGCGAAGCTGCTCGACCCGGACGGCGATCTGCAGCCCGGCTGTCCGATGTGTCCGCCGGAGGGCGACGCGGGAACGGGCATGGTTGCGACGAACAGCGTGGCCGTGCGCACGGGCAACGTGTCGGCAGGCACGTCGGTGTTTGCAATGCTCGTGCTGGAAAAGCAGCTGAAAAAGCCGCATGAGGAAATCGACATCGTTGCCACGCCGGACGGGATGCCCGTGGCGATGGTACACTGCAACAACTGCACCAGCGACATCAACGCATGGGCGAAGATCTTTCATGGCTTTGCGCAGGCGGCGGGCGCGCCGTGCGATATGAACGCGGTTTATACCGCGCTGTTCAATGAAGCGCTGGCCGGCGAAGCGGATTGCGGCGGGTTTGTCAACGTCAACTACTTTGCAGGAGAAACGATCACCCACACGGATGAAGGCCGTCCGCTGATGCTGCGCACATCGGACGCGGCGCCGCTGTTTGCGAATTTTGCGCGCTCGCTGGTGTTCGGCGCGGTTGCGACGCTGAAGATTGGTATGGATATCCTCACGCGCGAGGAAAACGTGAAGATCGATTCGCTTCTGGGGCACGGCGGCTTCTTCAAGACGGGCAATGCCGGGCAGAAGCTGATGGCCGCCGCGCTGGATACGCCGGTTGCCGTGATGTCCACGGCGGGCGAAGGCGGACCGTGGGGAATGGCGCTGCTGGCGGATTATCGCGTGCGCCGCGCGCCGGGCGAAAGCCTGAGCGACTATCTGCAAAACAAGGTATTTGCCGATAGCAGGAGCAGCATGATGCGCCCCGAGCTCGAGGATGTGCGCGGGTTTGCGCGCTACCTCGAACGGTTTATCGGTTCGCTTGAGGCGGAAAAAGCCGCCGTTGCGGGCATGAAGTGAGCATAACGCGACCCGGCAGACGCGAAGGGCTTCGGCTGTCGGGCGCGCTTTTCTATTTGAAGCGGTTTCCTGTGAAAGGGAAGCCCCTTCGTTTTTTTCAAACGGTTCTTTTTGCTTGCCGCGCGCATATGCTTTCGCGGGGGTGAGCGCGTGGCGCGGCGGGAATTGTTCAGGCGCGCGATCTGCGCGGCGGGGCTTCCGGAGGACGTTGTCCTTGGGTTGCCGCGCATGGTGCTCTGCGGCGGAAGGCAGCTGCTGATTGAGAATCATCAGGGGATTGTCGAATACGGGCCGGAGCGGCTGCGCGTAAAGACGGCGGCGGGCGTTGTGACCATCGAAGGGGACGGGCTGGCGCTGGCGGCTTTGGGCGAAACGGATCTGATGGTGACGGGCGGCATTCGCCGGGTTGAAATGTGAGCGCGCGAGGTGGCAATGGAAAGATTCGGACGCGTGGATTTTCAGGTGACGGGGCTGTCGATGGAACGGCTTTTGAACCGCTGCGCGCAGGAGGGCATCCGGCTTTTCAATGTGCGCAGGTGTTCCGTGCGCGTCGTTTGCGCGTCGGCGTCGCCAGCGGATTACGCGGCGCTCTGCGCGTTCGCTGCGGAGCGCGGCTGGAGCATTACAGTTAGGCGGAGCGCCGGTGTGACGCGCCTTGGACGCGTCGCACGGAAAAGGGCGCTGCTGGCGTGCGGCGCGGCGGCGTTTCTGGCGCTGTGCTGGTATGCGTCGTCCTGCCTGTGGTTTGTTGAAATTTCCGGAGCGGGCGCGTATGAAGCCGAGATCGGGCGAATCCTTGCGGAGCAGAACGCGCGGCCGGGGCGGTTTGCGCCGCTTGTCAGCACGACGGAAATTGCGCGGCAGATCGAAAGGGAGCTGCCGGGCGTTTCGTGGGCGGGCGTATATCGGAGCGGCGTGACGCTGCGCGTGCAGTGCGTCGCGGCGGACACGGCTGAAACCGGCGAAATCGCCGGAAAGAACATCGTCGCCGCGCGGGACGGCGTGGTGCATACGGTTGTGTGCAGCGCGGGCACGCCGAAGGTTCGGCCGGGCGACGCTGTGCGCGCGGGCGATGTGCTGATCGAGGGCTTTGAGCGCGGCGCAGACGAATCGCGCACTGCGGTGCGTGCAGCCGGCAGCGTCATTGCGCGCGTGTGGCACACGGGCGAGGCGTTCGTTGCGCTCAAGGGCGAGCGGGCGGAGCCGACAGGCGAAGCGGCTGTGAGGCGCATCCTCTGCACGCCCGACTGGCGATATGCGTTTGAAACCGCGCCGGATTACGCACAATACGAAAAAGAAACCGGGCTGCTGCGAATCGGCGGCGCGCTGCCCGTATGGCTTGAAACGGAGATTTACCGCGAGACAAGAACCGTCGCGGAGACGCGCGATCCGGACGAAATCAGGGCCGAGGCGGGCACTGCGGCCATGCGGATTGCGCGGGAAAAGGCGGGTTGGGACGCGGAAATTATTGACAAATGGGTAGATTATAGTATGATACAAGAGGAAGGTTATCGCGCGACGGCAGTGTTGGAAACGCTGGCAGAGATTGCGCGCCCTTCCGAAGGATCATAAACGATGGGAGGAACCTCTTTGGCGCAAAAGCAGCAGACGCTGTCCGTTGAATCGATGGATCAATACATACAGCTCTTTGGCGTGGGCGATGAGAACGTTCGCATTCTGGAGGAGGAAACGGGCGCGGCCATTGCGCTGCGCGGCGACGAGCTGTGCGTTTCCGGCGAGGAAGAGAATGTCGATCTGGCCGTGATGGTGACGGGAAAACTGCTGGACATGATTTCCCGCAAGGAGCCGATCGACCGCTCCCGCATCCGCTACGCGGTGGAACTGGCGCGCGAGGGCAACGTCGAGGAAATCGAGGAGATCATGCAGGATACCATTGCCGTGACGTATCGCGGCAAGCGCATCAAATGCCGCACGCTCGGACAGAAGCGCTATGTGGAAATGATGCGCAAGAACCTGCTCACCTTCGCCGTCGGCCCGGCGGGCACGGGCAAAACCTATCTTGCAATGGCGATGGCGGTCGTGGCGCTCAAGAACAAAGAGGTGGAGCGGATCATTCTCACGCGTCCCGCCGTGGAAGCGGGCGAGAAGCTTGGCTTCCTGCCGGGCGATCTGGCGCAGAAGGTCGATCCCTATCTGCGGCCGCTCTACGATGCGATGTACGATCTGATGGGCGCGGAAGCGTATCAGCGGCTGGCCGAGCGCGGCACGGTGGAAGTGGCTCCGCTGGCGTATATGCGCGGGCGCACGCTGTCGGATTCGTTCGTGATTCTGGACGAGGCGCAGAACACGACCTGCGAGCAGATGAAGATGTTCCTCACGCGCATGGGCTTCGGCACGCGCATGGTGGTCACGGGCGATGCGACGCAGATCGACCTGCCGCAGGGCAAGCGCTCGGGGCTGAAGGAAGCCGTGGAGGTGCTCAGCGGCGTGGAGGGGATCGGCATTGCGATGCTCGATCACCGCGACGTCGTGCGGCATGAACTGGTGCAGACGATCGTGAAGGCTTATGAAAAGCACGAACGAAGGCGGCAGGGCTGAGGCCGCCTGAAAGGCAGGGAAATCTTATGGAGCAAAAGGGCGGAGCGACCCGCGCCGTAAGAAAATCAATGGCAAGCATGCTGATTCTTTCGGCATGCTTTGCGGTGCTGGTGCTGGTGATGCTGCTGGCGCTGTCGCCTGAAAGGTACAGCCTGATGGTGGGCGATATCGCCCCGAAGACGATTACCGCCACGAAAGACGTCATCGACGAGGCGACGACGGAACTGAAGCGCCAGGAGGCGCGGCAGGCCGTGCAGTCGGTCTATCAGGAGGATGAAACCGCGCAGGATCGCGTGCTGGAAAACATCAAGGCGTATTTTGAAGAATACGAGGTTGTCCGGGCATACGGCGAGCAGCTGCGCAGGGGGCAGGTTCCTTCCGCGTCAGGGGAAACCTTCACATACAGCGGAACGTTTTTGCGGGAGGATCTGGACTACGCCAAATCGCAGGTTGAAAAGACCGAGCTGAGCGATTGGCAGCTGACCATCCTGATGAAGCTGTCGGAAAGCGAACTGACAGCCACCTATTCCACAACGGTGAGCGCCGTGAAAAAGGCGATGGACGCCGGAATCCGGCAAAGCGCCATTGAAACGGCGATTTCCAATATCCAGCGTCAGATCATCCAGTATATTTCGTCCGACCTTTGCTGGAATATCGCCGTGCCGACGGTGCGCGAGTGTCTGGAGCCGAACATGGTGGTCAACGAAGAAGCGACGGCCGCCAATCAGGAAGAAGCCGCGGCCGAAGTCGAGCCGGTATACTACAAGAACGGGCAGAACATCGTCGTTGCCGGCGAGCGCGTGACGAAAGCGGAAATTCAGGTGCTGGAGACGCTCGGCCTGCTCGAGGGCAACAAGTTCGACAAGATGATCATCCTCGGCGCGTGCATGGTGGGTGCGCTGTCGCTGATGGCGCTGTGGTTCTATATGATGCGCTTCGCGCCGGAAGTGCTGCGCAAGCCGCATATTGTGCTGCTGCTTTCCGTAATTTTTGCGGCGACGACGCTGATCGCTTATTTTTCATCCAAGCTGAATCCATATTTTGTGCCGATTGCGGTGGTGCCGCTGCTGACGACGGCGCTGATTTCGCCGAACCTTGCGGCCGTAGCGAACCTGATCGGTCTGGTGCTCATCGGCGTTGCGGGCGACAGCACCACGCTGTCCTCCTCGCAGCAGATTCTGAGCATTCTGTTTTCCGGCATCATGAGCGCCCCTGTAGGCATCTTCATCATGCGCAGGAACCAGCAGCGCGTGATCGTTTTTCTGGCCGGCTTTGTGATGGCCGTCATCAATGTGGCGAGTATGCTTTGCGTCGGCCTTCTGACGAACAACAACATTTCCGGCGTGCTCAGCGACGCGCTCTGGTGCGGCGGCGGAACGTTCCTCTCGGCCGTGCTGTGCATCGCTTTCCAGCCGCTGCTGGAAGCGACCTTCAACCTTGTGACGCCCTACAAGCTGCTGGAGCTGGCGAACCCGAACCAGCCGCTGCTGCGGCGGCTGCTCGTGGAAACGCCCGGCACGTATCATCACTCCATCATGGTGGCAAATCTTGCAGAGGCGGCGGCCGAGGCTATCGGCGCAAACCCGCTGCTGGCGCGCGTCGCGGCGTATTATCACGATATCGGCAAGCTCAAGCGCCCTCTGTATTTCAAGGAAAATCAGGTGGGGGAAAACCCGCACGACCATACCGACCCGCGCGTATCCGCGGCGATTCTTATCGAGCATGTGCGCGACGGCGTGCAGCTGGCGCGGCATCATCATCTGCCGCAGACGGTTGTGGACTGCATCGAGCAGCATCACGGCGACAGCTGCGTGTCGTATTTCTACCACAAAATGCTCACCTCCGACAAAGCGGACGAAATGAACGCCGACGATTTCCATTACCCCGGCCCCAAGCCGCAGACGGCGGAAGCGGGCATCCTGATGATGGCGGATACGGTCGAGGCGGCCGTGCGCGCGGGCACCGACCGCACGACGGAAGAAATCGCCAAGAAGATTCGCGAGCTGGTCAAGGATAAAATCGACTCCGGGCAGCTGGACGAAACGCCGCTGCGCCTCAACGATATCACCAAGATTGTTGAAACGTTCGCGCAGGTGATGAACGGCGTGTATCATCAGCGGATCGAGTATCCGAAGGCGGATGCGGAACCCCTGCGCCAGCCTGCGTCGCGGCCTCTGCTGCGTCCGGGCGCGCAGAGTAAAGCGGCATGGAAAGGAGGCGCGGGCACGGATGCTGCTGGAAATCACAGCGGAGAGAACGGAAACGCCTGAGTGGCTGGAAGGTCTGCTGAAGCATACGGGCGAATGCGCCGTTTCATGCGAGGGTGTGAACGCCCGCTGCGCCGTCGGCTTTACGCTGACGGACGACGAGGGGATTTGGGAGATTAACCGCGCGCAGCGCGGAATCGACCGGCCGACAGACGTGCTGTCCTTCCCGACGGTGTCCTATCCGGCGGGAAAAACGGCGCGCGACGTGCCGGAACGGATTCGGCGAGAACTGGATCCGGAGATGGGCGGCGCGTATTTGGGCGATATCATCATTTCGCTGCCGCGCGCGCGGGAGCAGGCCGCCGAGTATGGACACTCGCTCCGGCGCGAAATCGGCTTCCTGTTTGCGCACGGAATGCTGCACCTGATGGGATACGATCACATGGAAGAAAAAGAACGCGCCGTGATGCGCGAAATGGAGGAGAAAATCATGGAAAAAGCCAATCTGCCGCGCGAACTGACCGACGCCGACTGGGAACTGATTGAAGAAGCGAAAAAGATTTCCAAAAACGCCTATACGCCGTATTCGCACTATAACGTCGGCGCGTGCATTCGCACCAGCGACGGCCGCATGTTCCATGGATGCAACGTGGAGCAAGCGAGCTACGGGCTGGCGATCTGCGCCGAGCGCAACGCCGCCACCACGGCCGTGGCCGAGGGCGCGCGCGAATTCACAGCCATTGCAATCTACACGCCCAGCGAGCAGACCACGCCGTGCGGCGCGTGCCGCCAGTTCCTGCGCGAATTCTGCAAGGACATGAAGGTGATTCTCGTCAGCGGCGAGGAAATTCTGGTTACGACGCTCAAGGCGCTGCTGCCGCTGGATTTCGGCCCCGAAAACCTGATGAGCGACGAGGTGAAAAAATGAGCTTCCATTCCGGTTTTGTTGCAATCATTGGCCGCCCGAACGTTGGAAAATCCACGCTGATGAACGCGTTCGTGGGCGAGAAGGTCGCAATCGTTTCGGACAAGCCGCAGACGACGCGCAACCGCATCATGGGCGTAGCGACGGGCGAGGAGTGGCAGATGGTTTTTCTGGACACGCCCGGCCTTCACACGCCGCGCACGAAGCTCGGCGAATACATGATTCAGGCGGCGAACGACGCGCTTGACGGCATTGACGCGCTTTTGGTCATGATCGACGGCGCTGCGTGCGGCCCGCAGGACAGGCAGATTGTTGAGCGTATGGCGCAGATCAAAGCGCCCAAAGCGCTCGTCGTCAACAAGGTCGATCTGCTCACGCCGCAGACGCTTGCGCCGCTGCTGGCTTCGCTGAGCATCGAGGGCTATGACGAAATCATCCCCGTCAGTGCGCGGCGCGGCGATTCCATGGACAAGCTGAAGGAGACGCTCATTGGCTTCCTGCCGGAAGGGCCGAAATACTTCCCGGACGACATGATCACCGACCAGCCCGAGCGGCTGCTGTGTGCGGAGATTATCCGCGAAAAGGCGCTGCGCAACCTGCGCGACGAGGTGCCGCACGGCATCGGAGTGGAAATGCAGCGCATTGAAAAGCTGTCCGACAACCTGACGGAAATTCACGCGACAATCTACTGCGAGCGCGATTCGCACAAGCGCATCATCATCGGCAAGCAGGGAACCATGCTTGGCCGCATCGGAACGCAGGCGCGCGAGGATATCGAAAAGCTGCTGGGCACGCATGTTTCGCTGAAGCTGTGGGTTAAGATTCGCGAGGACTGGCGAAACCGCAACGACGATCTGAGAACGCTGGGGTACGAATAAAATGGGGCTTGTTCGGACGGACGGCATTGTGCTGCGACATGTGAATTTCGGCGAGAATGATCGCATCCTGACGATTCTCTCGCCTTCCATGGGCCTTGTGACAGTTTCCGCGCGCGGATGCCGCAAGGCTACCAGCCGTATGCTGTCCGCGTCCGAGCTTTTTACGGCGGGAGAGTTTCTGCTCTACGAAAAAGAGGGGCGGCTGACGCTGTCCGGGTTTTCTTTGCAGGAAAACTTCTATCCGCTCCGGAATGATTTCACGCGCCTTTCGCATGGCGCGTACTGGCTCGCGCTGTGCGAAGCGACGGCGCAGCCGGGAGAGGATTGCACGCGGCTTTTCAAAATGCTGCTGCTTTCACTGGCTGTGCTCACCTACGGCGAGCTGCCCGAACGCCCGCTGACGGCGGTGTTTCTGATGCAGTTTTCCATGCTGGCGGGTTTCGATCCGTCGCTCGATGTGTGTGCCCGCTGCGGCAGGCCGCTTGAGCCGCCGCTCCGCTACGATGCGGAGCACGGGGGCGCCTGCTGCGCAAAGTGCGCGCCGGCGGGGTATGCGCTCGCGCCGCAGACGCTTTTATGGCTGCGCGAAGCGCACCAAAAGGGCGCGTTTGTTCTCGCGGGAAAGCGCGGCTTGCCCGAGGGTGATGAAGAAACGGCGGAGCACGCGTTCCGCCTGATGCGGGCGCATGTGGAGCGCCGCGTGGAAAAGGCCATCGCTGCCTCAAGATTTTTATAGGACAAAAAAAGATGGAAGAAGAAAAACTCGAAGGCAGATTTGTTTTGAAAGCCCCCTTCACGGCGCGTGGCGATCAGCCGCAGGCAATCGACGGGCTGGCGCGCGGCGTGCAGGAGGGGCTGAGCGATCAGATTCTTTTGGGCGTGACCGGTTCGGGAAAAACATTCACCATGGCCAGCGTGATTGAGCGGATTCAGAAGCCGACGCTGGTCATTGCGCATAATAAGACGCTGGCGGCGCAGCTGTGCGCCGAATTCCGCGAGTTCTTTCCGGACAGCGCGGTGGAGTATTTCGTCTCCTATTACGACTATTATCAGCCGGAAGCCTATATCGCTTCCTCCGACACATACATCGAAAAGGACGCTTCCGTCAACGACGAGATCGACCGTCTGCGTCATAGCGCCACGGCAGCGCTGCGCGAGCGACGGGACGTGATCGTCGTTGCGTCTGTTTCATGCATTTATTCTCTGGGCGATCCGTCCGAGTATGAGGGCATGATGATTTCCCTGCGTCCGGGCATGAAAATGAGCCGCGAGGAGCTGCTGCGCAAGCTGGTGGATATCCAGTATGTGCGCAACGATTTCGAGTTTGAGCGCGGGAGCTTCCGCGTGCGCGGCGACACGGTGGAGATTATTCCCGCCTCGCAGAACGACCGCGCTTTGCGGATTGAGTTCTTTGACGAGGAGATCGACCGCATTTCGCAGATTGACACGACGACTGGCCACGCGCTGGCGAATCTGCGCCACGCGGCCGTCTATCCGGCTTCGCATTATGCCACCTCGCGCGAGCACATCGACGAGGCGATTGGAAACATTGAGCACGATCTCGACGCGCGCTGCGCGGACTTTGAGCGCGACGGCCGCGTTCTGGAGGCGCAGCGTCTGCGCCAGCGCACGCAGTACGACATCGAGATGATGCGCGAGATCGGCTACTGCACGGGCATTGAAAACTACTCGCGCTATTTTGACGGGCGGCAGCCCGGCGACGCGCCGTATACGCTGCTGGACTATTTCCCGAAGGACTTCCTTCTTTTCATCGACGAGGCGCACGTGACCGTGCCGCAGATCCGCGCCATGTTCAACGGCGACCGCGCGCGGAAGGACGCGCTTGTGGACTATGGCTTCCGTCTGCCGTCCGCTTACGATAACCGCCCGCTTCGCTTTCCGGAGTTTGAGGAGCGCGTTCATCAGACAATTTACGTCAGCGCCACGCCCGGCCCTTACGAATTAGAGCGCGCGCAGAACACGGTGGAGCAGATCATCCGCCCGACAGGGCTGCTTGATCCGGCGATCAGCGTGCGGCCGGCCGTCGGGCAAGTGGACGACCTGATCGGCGAAATTAAGAAAACGACGGCGAAGGGTGAACGCGTTCTGGTGACGACGCTCACCAAGAAAATGGCGGAGAGCCTGACCGATTACATGAAGCAGATGGAGATACGCGTGCGGTATCTCCACTCGGATATCAAGACGCTGGAGCGCAGTCAGCTTCTTCAGGGGCTGCGCAAGGGCGATTTTGACGTGCTGGTGGGAATCAACCTGCTGCGCGAGGGGCTGGATTTGCCGGAGGTGTCGCTGGTGGCGATTCTCGACGCAGACAAAGAAGGCTTCCTGCGCTCGGAAACGTCGCTTGTGCAGACGATCGGCCGCGCGGCGCGAAACGCGGAAGGCCGCGTGGTGATGTATGCCGACATGCTGACCGAGAGCATGGAGCGCGCCATTCGCGAAACAAACCGCCGCCGCGCCATTCAGCAGGCGTACAACGAGGCCAACGGCATCACGCCGGAGACGATCCGCAAGACGGTCCACGCGCTGCTTTCCATCACGGAGGAAGCGGCGGATGCGGCGGGCGACCGCGCGATGACCGATGAAGAACGCGAAGCGATGATCAAGAGCATCGAGGACAACATGATGGCCGCAGCGCAGGATCTCGACTTTGAGCGCGCTGCCGCGCTGCGCGACCAGCTGTTTGCGCTCCGCGGGGACGCGCCCGTTCAGCCGGCGGATACGCCGCAGTTCAAAGGCCGCAGACATCCCAAGAAGAAAAGGATAAGGTAACGGGAAAGCAATGAAGGATAAACTCATTATCAAGGGCGCAAGGCAGCACAACCTGAAAAACATCGATATTGAAATTCCGCGTGACAAGCTGGTTGTGTTTACCGGCCTTTCCGGCAGCGGAAAATCATCTCTGGCGTTTGATACCATCTATGCGGAAGGCCAGCGGCGGTATGTCGAGTCGCTGTCGTCCTACGCGCGGCAGTTTCTCGGGCAGATGGAGAAGCCTGATTTGGACAGCATCGACGGGCTTTCCCCGGCCATTTCCATCGATCAGAAAACCACGGCGCGCAACCCGCGCTCCACGGTGGGCACGGTGACGGAAATTCACGATTACCTGCGTCTGCTTTACGCGCGCGCGGGCGTTCCGCACTGCCCGAAATGCGGCAGGGAAATCCGGCAGCAGACGGTGGATCAGATGGTCGATCAGCTGCTGACGCTGCCGGAGCGGACGCGCCTGCAAATCATGGCGCCGCTTGTGCGGGCGCGCAAGGGCGAGCATGTGAAGCTGCTGGAAGGGCTGCAGAAGCAGGGCTATGTGCGCGTGCGCATCGACGGCGCAATCTATCAGACGGACGAAACGCCGGCGCTGTCGAAGCAGCAGAAGCACTCCATCGAGGTGATTGTCGATCGGCTGACGGTGCGCGAGGGAATCCGCACGCGCCTGACCGACTCGCTGGAAACGGCGCTTCGCGAAGGGCATGGGCTGGTGATCGTTGACGCCGCCGAGGCTGGCGAAATGATTTTCTCTGCGAATTATGCCTGTCCCGACTGCGGCGTGAGCATTGAGGAAATGACGCCGCGCATGTTCTCGTTCAATAGCCCGTTCGGCGCGTGCCCGACGTGTACGGGGCTTGGCTTTCTGCGCACAATCGACCCGGATGCGATCATTCCGGACAGGTCGCTTTCACTCGCGAAGGGCGCGATTGTGGCAAGCGGCTGGAACTCCCACAGCGACACCAGCGGCAGCACGGTGTATTTTCAGGCGCTGGCAAAGCGCTATGGATTTTCCGTGGATACGCCGGTGTGCGATCTGCCGAAGAAGGCGCTGGATGTGATTCTTTACGGCACGGACGGCGAAAAGATCACCGTGGAGTATCCCGTCGGAAATCGCATGATGAAGTTTGAATCCCCGTTCGAGGGCATCATTCCGAATTTGCAGCGGAAATACGCCGAGACGAGCTCCGAAGCGATGCGTGAGGCCTATGAGGCGCAGATGATGGACTCTCCCTGCCCGCAGTGCCGCGGGAAACGGCTGCGCCCCGAGGTGCTGGCCGTAACGGTGGGCGGGCTGTCGATTGCCGATCTGAGCGATTTGTCCGTGGTGAAGCTGTGCGATTTCCTTGACCATTTGCAGCTCACGCCCCGGCAGGAGATGATCGCGCGCCAGATTCTCAAGGAAATCCGTTCGCGGCTGAACTTCCTGCGCGACGTCGGCTTGGGCTATCTTACCCTTTCCCGCGCGGCGGCAACGCTTTCCGGCGGCGAAGCGCAGCGCATCCGGCTGGCCACGCAGATCGGTTCGTCGCTCGTCGGCGTGTTGTACATTCTGGACGAGCCGTCCATCGGCCTGCATCAGCGGGATAACGACCGTCTGCTTGCAACGCTGAAAAACCTGCGCGATCTGGGCAACACGCTCATCGTCGTCGAGCACGACGAAGACACCATGCGCGCCGCCGATTTTCTGGTCGATATCGGCCCCGGCGCGGGCGCGAACGGCGGCCGGCTTGTAGCAAGCGGAACGGTGGACGACATTATCGCCTGCCCGGAATCAATCACGGGGCAGTATCTGAGCGGCAAGCGGTTCATTCCCGTGCCCAAGATGCGCCGCGCGCCTACGGGTTTTCTGACCGTGCGCGGCGCGCGCGCAAATAACCTCAAGGGCATCGACGTGAAGCTGCCGCTGGGCGTTCTGACGTGCGTTACAGGCGTATCGGGCAGCGGGAAATCCTCACTGATTAACGAGATTGTTTATAAAGCGCTTGCGCGCGACCTGAACCGCGCCCATACGCGCCCCGGCGAATACCGCGCAATCGAGGGCGAAGAGCAGCTGGATAAAATTATCGCCATCGATCAATCGCCAATCGGACGTTCGCCGCGCTCCAACCCGGCGACGTATACGGGGCTGTTCGATCTGATCCGCAAGGTGTTTGCAATGACGCCAGAAGCAAAGGCGCGCGGCTACAAGGAAAATCGCTTCAGCTTCAACGTCAAGGGCGGACGCTGCGAAGCGTGCTCGGGCGACGGCATTCTCAAAATCGAAATGAACTTCCTGCCGGATATTTACGTTCCCTGCGAGGTCTGCGGCGGCAAGCGATACAGCCGTGAAACGCTGGAAGTGACCTACAAGGGCAAAAGCATCGCGGACGTGCTGGACATGACGGTGGACGAAGCGCTTGCATTTTTTGAAAACCACGAGAAGATCACGCGCAAGCTGCAGCTTTTGCAGGACGTGGGGCTGGGCTATATCAAGCTCGGCCAGCCCTCCACAACGCTTTCCGGCGGCGAAGCGCAGCGCGTGAAGCTGAGCACGGAGCTTTCCCGCCGGCCGACGGGCAGAACCATCTATGTTCTGGACGAGCCGACGACCGGGCTGCATGTCGCGGACGTGGACAGGCTCGTGCAGATTCTGCATCGCTTGGCCGGGGCGGGCAACACGGTGCTGGTGATCGAGCACAATCTTGACGTCATCAAGACGGCGGACTGGCTGATCGATCTCGGGCCGGACGGCGGCGACGAAGGCGGACGAATTGTCGCGCAGGGCACGCCGGAGCAGGTGGTTCAGGTGAAAGAGAGCTTCACCGGAAGGTATCTCAGCCCCATTCTGGAGCGGGGACGCTGATGCGTATGCGTTCAGAGGATGCGCTGCAAATGGCGCGCGAGGCCGGGTTCGACGCGGCGGCGCTGCTGCCCGCGGCGGCGGTTGCGTATCGCCCGAACGCCGAGGCGGCGCGTCAGGGCGTGACAGGCGATCCGTGTGCGCTGCTTCCGCAGGCGAAAAGCGTGCTGGTTCTGGCGAAGCGGTTCGTCTGGTTTGACGCATGGCCGCAGGAATGTGCGGAGGTTTCGGCGTTTTATCTGGCGTCCAATCAGACGTACAGGGCGATGAAGCGTTTGGCGGATGATTTTCGCGCGCAGGGCGCGCTTGTGGACGACAGCCAGCGCGTTCCCGCCAAGCGGTTCGCCGCAATGGCCGGATTCGGCGCGCAGGGACGCAATACGCTGCTCTGCTCGCAGCAATGGGGAACGTGTCTGACGCTGCAAACGCTCGTTTCCGATGTGGAACCGGCAATGCCCGCCCTCGTGCAGCCAAGCGTGGACGAGACCTGCGGCGGCTGCCGCAGGTGCGTGGAAGCGTGTCCCGCGGGCGCGCTGGACGGGCAGGGCGGCCTGAACCCTGAAAAATGCCTCCGCGCGTGGCAGTTTTCGGGGAAAATCATGCCCGAATTTTTGCGCAAAAAGAACGGAATGCGCCTGCTTGGGTGCGAAATCTGTCAGCGCGTGTGCCCCAAAAACGCGGGGCTTCCAAAGACGAAACCGCCGGCGGATCCGTTCCGGCTAGAGCGGCTGCTGCATTTTGACAAGGCTACACGCATGGAGCTCGGGGCGCTCATCGGCGCGAACGAAGCGCGCCCGGCGCGCGTGCTGGCACAGGCGGCGCTTGCGGCGGGCAACAGCGGAAACGCCGCGTATCTTCCGGCGCTGAACGCGCTGTGCGCGCATGAAAATCCCGTCGTTGCAGCCCATGCGCGCTGGGCAGTGGAAACCCTGCGCGCACAAGCCCGCTTGATTGACGTTTGAAGCCCAAAATGCTATAATTTCTTGTTAATGTCGATACGGAACGGAGGAGACGCCATGACGCTGCGGCAGGAATATGCGATTGGTTCAAGGCATCGGCTGTTTCTGGCGGGGTGCGATCTAACTGCGCTTGCGCAGGAGCACGGCACGCCGCTGTATGTCTATGACGAACGCTATATCCGTGAGCAATGCCGCGCGTTCCGCAATGCGATGGAAGCATACGCTCCCGCCGGCGGCCGGGTGTTTTACGCATCGAAAGCGTTTTCCACAACGGCCATGTGCCGCATTGTGGAGCAGGAAGGGCTGGGGCTGGACGTTGTGTCGGGCGGCGAGCTTTATACGGCCCATGCGGCGGGCTTCCCGATGGAGCGCGTCACGCTGCACGGCAACGTAAAAACGCGCGCCGAAATCGAGACGGCGCTTGAATACGGCGTCGGCCGGTATATCATCGACAGCCTGACGGAGATTGGTCTCCTGCAGGAGCTTGCCGCGCGGCGGGGACAGAAAATTGGCGTGATCATCCGCCTGAATCCGGGAATCGACGCGCATACGTTCCGCGCTGTGCAGACTGCGCGGACGGACTGCAAGTTCGGACTGGGGATTTCAGACGGCGAGGCGCTGGAAGCGCTCAAGCGCATCGTGCGCTGCCCGAATCTGGAACTGCTGGGCCTGCACACGCATATTGGCTCTCAGATTTTTGAAACGGAGCCGTTCCTGCAGGCAGTGAATTGCCTAACGGATTTTGCCGTGCTTGCGGCGATGGTGACGGGCGTGCCGACGCGCGAAATGGTCGTGGGCGGCGGCTTCGGCGTGCGGTATACGCAGCAGGATCCGCCTTCGCTCGATCCGCGCGATGCGGTGCGCGAGATTTGCCGGTATTTGCAGCGCGCATGCGCGGCAAAAGGCATTCCTACGCCGCGGCTTGCGATTGAGCCGGGGCGTGCGATCGTCGCGGAAGCGGGCGCGGCGCTTTACACCGTTTGCGCGGTGAAGGAAATTCCGGGCGTGCGCAAGTATGTCAGCCTGGATGGCGGCATGAGCGACAACCCGCGCGTTGCGCTTTACGGCGCGCGCTATCAGGCGCTGCTTGCAAACCGCGCCGACGAGAGGCCAACAGAAACCGTTGCGCTGGCCGGGCGCGCCTGCGAGTCAGGCGACGTGTTCGGCTATGATTTCATGCTGCCGCGCGCTGAAGCGGGGGATATCGTGATGATTCCGACGGCGGGCGCGTATCAGTATTCCATGGCAAGCAACTATAACCGGGTGCCGCTGCCGAAGGTGCTGCTTTTGAAAAACGGCGCGGCGCGAACGATCGTCGAGCGGCAGCGTTATGAGGACATAACGCAGTATGATCGTCTTCCGGGTGATTTGAAAAGGTAAGCGAGGAAATTACGGATGCAGCTTTCACGAAAAATTGACGCGCTGCTGGACACCGTGCAGAAGCCTGCGCGGTATATCGGCGGCGAGATGAACGCGGTCGTTAAGGATTGGGAAAAGGCGCAGGTTCGCTATGCGTTCTGCTTCCCGGACGTGTACGAAATCGGCATGTCGCATCTTGGCATGAAGATTCTCTACGAGATTATCAACGCGCGTGAGGATGCGCTGTGCGAGCGCGTGTTTGCGCCGTGGGTGGACATGGCCGAGGGGATGCGCCGCGAGGGCGTTCCGCTGTTCACGCTGGAAACGCGCCGTCCGGTGAAGGAGTTTGACATCGTCGGCTTTACCCTCCAATACGAAATGAGCTACACCTCCATTCTGGAGATGCTCGATCTGGCGGGAATCCCCGTGCTTGCTTCCGAGCGCGGCGAGGAGGATCCGATCGTCATAGCGGGCGGCCCCTGCGCGTTCAATCCGGAGCCGCTGCATCTGTTCATCGACGCCTTCACCATCGGCGATGGCGAAGACAGCGTGGGCGAGATTATCGAGGTTGTCAAGGCGGCCAAGGCCGAAGGGCTTTCGCGCGAGGAAACGCTCATGCGCCTCACGCGCGTCGAAGGCACGTATGTGCCTGCGTTTTACGCGGCCGAATATAACGACGACGGCACGCTCAAGGCGTTTTATCCGACGCGCGAGGGCGTTCCGGAAACGGTGCGCAAGTGCATTGTGAAGGATATCGACGGCGCGGCGTTCCCCGAGAAGATGATCGTGCCGTTTCAGGAGATCATTCATG
>CAZKJW010000005.1:26565-48921 GCA_964553125.1 uncultured Oscillospiraceae bacterium | reverse complement strand
AGGACGATCCTGAGGAGCAGGAATGGAAATGGAGAAAGATCAGGAGGAGAAGAAGCGCCGGCAAGTTCCTGATTGCGGTCGGGATCTGCATGATTCTTCTGTTCGGCGTGGGGATTGTCAAGGGACGCGCTGACGTGAATCATATCTGGGCCATCATTGCGGGCGCGCTGGAGATCGGACTGGGCGCAACCTGGACAAAGCAAGAATAGAGCAAACTGTTTGCAAGAGCCCCTCTTCGGAAACGAAGAAGGGCTTTGCTTTATATTGGGCCGCCCTGCGGCCATATTTCTGCCCGTGCGCGTCAATGCTTTTGCGGTTTCATCGAAGCCCAAAAAACAAAAAAATCCTTCCCCGTGAAGGGGAAGGATTTGAAAGCCTTACTTCGCAGATTCTTCAACTGCAACGGCAACCGCGACGGTCGCGCCGACCATGGGGTTGTTGCCCATGCCGATCAGGCCCATCATTTCGACGTGCGCCGGGACGGAAGAGCTGCCCGCGAACTGCGCGTCGGAGTGCATACGGCCCATGGTGTCGGTCATGCCGTAGGAGGCGGGGCCGGCGGCCATGTTGTCCGGATGCAGCGTGCGGCCGGTGCCGCCGCCGGAAGCGACGGAGAAATACTTCTTGCCGTTTTCGTTGCACCACTTCTTGTAGGTGCCGGCGGTCGGATGCTGGAAGCGGGTGGGGTTGGTGCTGTTGCCGGTGATGGAGACGTCAACGTCTTCGAGGCGCATGATCGCAACGCCTTCGTTCACGTCGTCCGCGCCGTAGCAGCGAACCTTCGCCTTGTCGCCTTCGGAGAAAGCCGTTTCCTTGACGATCTTCACTTCGTTGGCGTAGTAGTCCATCTGCGTCTGAACGTAGGTGAAGCCGTTGATGCGGCTGATGATGTAGGCCGCGTCCTTGCCAAGACCGTTGAGGATGACGCGCAGGGGCTCCTTGCGAACCTTGTTGGCGGTGCGGGCAATGCCGATGGCGCCTTCGGCGGCGGCAAAGCTCTCATGGCCGGCGAGGAAGCAGAAGCACTTGGTTTCTTCGCTCAGCAGCATGGCCGCGAGGTTGCCGTGGCCAAGACCGACCTTGCGCTGCTCGGCGACGGAGCCGGGCACGCAGAACGCCTGCAGACCCAGACCAATGGCCTCGGCTGCTTCGGCGGCGGTCTTCACGCCCTTCTTCACGGCGATGCCGGCGCCCAGCGTGTACGCCCAGACGGCGTTGTCAAACGCGATGGGCTGCACGCCGTGCACGATCTTCTCCACGTCGATTCCCTTGGAGTCGAGCAGAGCCTTCACTTCTTCCAGGGAGGCGAAGCCGTATTCCTGGAGCGCTTTGTTGATCTTTTCGATTCTTCTTTCGTAGCCTTCAAAACGGACCATTGCTTGCTCCTCCTTCCTTACTGCTTGCGCGGGTCGATCACCGTGACGGCCTCGTTGAAGCGGCCGTAGGTGCTGATGATCTTTTCATAGGCTTCCTTGGGATCGACGCCCTTCTTGATGGCGTCCATCATCTTGCCAAGGCTGACGAACTTGTAGCCGATGATTTCGCCGTTCTTGTCCAGACCGATGTTGAGCACGTAGCCTTCGGCCATTTCGAGGTAACGGGGGCCCTTTTCGAGCGTGCCGTACATCGTGCCGATCTGGCTGCGCAGACCCTTGCCCAGATCTTCCAGACCCGCGCCGATGAGCAGGCCGTCTTCGGAGAAGGCGCTCTGGGTGCGGCCGTAGGCGATCTGCAGGAACAGCTCGCGCATGGCGGTGTTGATCGCGTCGCACACGAGGTCCGTGTTCAGCGCTTCAAGCAGCGTCTTGCCGGGCAGAATTTCGGCGGCCATGGCCGCGGAGTGAGTCATACCGGAGCAGCCGAGCGTTTCAACCAGCGCTTCCTGGATGATGCCCTCTTTGACGTTCAGAGTCAGCTTGCAGGCGCCCTGCTGAGGCGCGCACCAGCCGACGCCGTGGGTGAAACCGGAAATATCGCTGATCTGCTTGGACTGGACCCATTTGCCTTCCTCAGGAATGGGAGCCGGGCCGTGATTGCAGCCCTTTGCGACGCAAACCATTTCTTCGACTTCGCGGGTAAATTGCATGCTTTCTTCCCCCTTTTTGAAATCCGCAAGATAGTATACCATAAATTGTCCGTTCCGAAAAGGCTTTTTGTTCACAAACCGGCCTTAAAAAACGCTTTTTTCCCCGCTTTTCTCGGCGGGCGCGCCGAAGCGTTCCGCTTCTTTGAGGCGCGCGCGGATGGTCAGCGCGAGCACGGACGAATGCCGCGTCGTGCCGTCGGCGAGATAAACGGCCGCCGTCTGTTTTCCGGTGGAATCAGTTTGCGGAACGACGGCGACGACGTCGCGCTCGTTGACCGTCCGGTTGTCGCCCAAATGGATCATCGTTTTGCCTCCCGCGTCAGTTGAACAGAAGCTGCATCAAGTTGGCGCTCGAATCCAGGCTATCGAGCACATCCTGCGCCGATTCCGGCGCATATATTACAAAGCATTCATCGCCGTATACCAGCTCGCAGCGCTGCGCAAGGTCGCTTTCGATGAACCGCGCTTCCTCCTCCGGCGTCAGAAGCAGGAACACCTTCTGCTCAAGCACATAGTCCGCATCGCGGTAATGCCGCACGGAGAGCCAGTCGTAGTAATCCATGGCGGACAGCCCGTCGTAGCGCACGTTGACCATCGCAATGCTGCCGTCGGTCATTTCCGTGACGACGCTGGAATGCCAGAAGCTCGCATAGCCGAGCGTGTAGCCCTCCTCCTGAAGAAACTCTGTCGCGTCCTCCAGATCCTGTACGATATGGACATATTCGTCCTCAAGCCCGACGTATTCCAGCGGGTAATCGTCCGGCTTCAGATAGAACAGCGTGCTGCGCACGCCGCACAGCGCCAGCGCCGCGCATACGGCGACGAGCAGCAGGTTCCGCGCTGAAAAATGCGCGTCCATTTCGTCGATGCAGCAGCCCAGAAACGGTATGCACCAGAGGGACACGGGCAGATAATAAATCACGTAATAGTAGTCGCCTTCAAGGAAAAGAAAAATCAGCGTCTCAACCGCAAGCGCGATCGGGAAAAACATGCGAAGAATCAGCGCCCGGTCGTTGCGCGCCGGCTGTCCGGAAAGCACCGCTTTCGCGCCGCGCACAACGAAATAGAGCGCAGCGGCCAGCCCACAGAGCATAACGATTCCCGTTGCGGAGAAAATCGCGCCGCATTCCTGGAAGCCGAACTGATACAGAAACGCGCGCAGAATTTCGCGCATCTGCTCGACGGAAGCCAGCTTCAGCCCTGTGGAGGCGTAGCTGTAAAACGTGTAACGGCCGGAGAGAATCGTTGCGTTGACATAAAACCCTGCGCACGTGAAAAGCGATGCGGCAAGGGCGAGCAGCAGCGGTTTCCAGTTGCGCAGCGCATCTTTGGGCTGCGCGTTCAGCGCTTCCGCGCGAAGCACGAACACAAGCCCTGTCGCAAGCATGGGCGCGCAGAGGATCATCAGCGGGCGAACGCCGTTGAAACCGGCGACGCAGGAAACGGCGCACATCAGCGCGATTCGCCATCCGGCGCGCCGCACGGAGCTGCTCTCCATGACCCGCAGTGCGCTCAGCGCCAGCCCGACTACGACAAAACTGAGAATGGCGTGCGGCGTGTAATGGCAGTGATAGAGCATGAACCGTCCGTGCGCCACGCTGTAAGGCAGTGTCATCAGCGCTGCGCTCCAGAAAAATGCGCGGCGCGAGCCGCCTGTCTGCCGCCAGAGAAACGCGTAGGAGAGGATCAGCAGCGCCTGCAAAATGATCGCGCCCACAAAGCGCACAACATGCCAATCGGAAAAAATGAGAAACAGCGGCGCATAAATCCATTCGATGTTGACGACGCGAAGCTCTGTGGAGTAAAACCAGTCGTCAGTCAGCAGTCGGTGCGCTTTTGACAGCAGGTTGGAAAGCACCAGCTCGCTTGAGGTATCGCCATCGAGAATGGCCGCCGTGACATGCCACGTCGTATACCAGGTTACGGCAAGGCAGAGCGCAAAAAAGAAAATGGGCAGCGTCTCGCGGAAGGAAACGCGCTTGTGTGTCTGAAGCCCGGTCCGCATCGTGTCACTCCTTCGAGGGGGATTCTGCGATGCTTATTATAGACCTTTCTGAGTACTTTTTCCAGATGCGGCTTTTTCGATCATCGGGTCGGTGACCTTCTCGCGGAAAAGCGAAATCAGCGGCCCCATGCAGAACGCCGTGAGGATGGTGCCGACGCCGGGAATTTCGCCCATGGTCAGCCCGATGAGCACGCACACGAGATCAGTTCCGATGCGAACCAGCCGGAAGGGCCATTTTTTGCTGGCGGATACGTGCAGCGCAATCGCGTCATAAACGGAAACGCCCATGTCCGCGGAATAATACAGCGCCGCCGAATAGCAGGTGATGATGAGCCCGGACGCCAGATAAATGGCGCGAAGCGCCACGGAAGGCTCGCCGAAGATTTGCAAAAGCAGCCAGCAGGTGCCGTCGATGATATAGCCGAGGAACAGCAGGTTCAGCACCGTTGAAACGCCGACCAGCCGCTTGTCCATGATGAGCACGTTGACCAGCAGCACGAGCGAAATGAGAACATACAGCGTCCCGAACGGAATCGGAATGAGCCGATCCAGCCCGCCGACGAAGCACTGATACGGGCTGACGCCGAATGCGGACGCCTTGAAAAGCGCCGTGCTCACGCCGCAAAGCGCCACGCCCCACACGGCCATCCAGAGCCTGCGGCGCTTGAGACCGGGAAGAAAATACTGCCGGATTTTCTGAAAGATATCGCTTGCATTCATCATAAAAAAAATCTCCCTGCGCGGGGCTGCCGCACAGGGAAATTATAGGCTTGCAAAAGGGAAACGTCAATGGATTTTCGCGCGTTATCCCTTGATTCCGGAGGAGACGAAGGCCGCGATGATGTGCTTTTGCAGGAACAGATACACGATCACCACCGGCAGCGTGGCCAGCGTGGCCGTCGCCATGAACGGGCCCCAGCGGTTGCCGCTTTCAAAATCGAGAAACTGCTTGAGGCCGATGGTCAGCGTGCGCGCCTCGGGCTTGCTCAGAACGAGCAGCGGCCAGAAATAGATGTTCCACGATTCAATCACCGTCAGAATGGCAATGGCGGAAATTGCGCCCTTGCACAGGCCGATGGTGACGTGTTTGAGCGTCCACAGGGCGTTGCCGCCCTCAATGCGCGCCACTTCGTAGTAAGCGCGCGGCACGCTGCGGATGTGCTGATAGAGGAAGAAGAACGTTGTGGCGTTGGCCACGTTGGGCAGGATGACGCCGCTCCACGAGTTAAGCATCCCCATTTTGCTGGTGATGATGTAGTTCGGGATCATTGTCACCTGGAAGGGAATGACCATGGTCAGCAGCAGGAAATAGAACACGAAGGAGTTGAGCTTAGTGTGGTAATATCCCAGCGCAAACGCTGCCATGACTGAAACGACGATTTGCAGAATGGTGATGCCGATCGTGGTGACGACGCTGTTTTTCAGCCACGTTCCAAAGCCGTATTCCGTCAGCACGGTTTTGTAGTGCGCCAGCGTCGGGCGATGCGGGATGAGGTAGATCTTTGTGGAGAACAGCTCGTCCGCTTCCTTCAGCGAGGAGGAGAGCATCCACAGCACGGGGAAGATGTTGACGATCAGCAGGGCGATCAGCACGACATTGAGGAGAACCTGCCACGCGGCGCGTTTAGTCTTCATAGTAGCCGTACCCTCCCATCGTGCGCATCATAACAACCGTGATAATCAGGAAGAAGATGGACGTAAAGACGGCGATGGCGCTGGCCATGCCGATGTTGAACGCCTTGAAGCCATACTCATAGATGAGATAGGACAGGTTCGTCGTCGTGTACGACGGGCCGCCGGTCGTCAGCAGGTGGATGGCCGTGAAGGCGCGTTCCGCGGCAAAGATGACGGACGTGGTGAACAGATACACCGTCGTGGGCGCAAGGAGCGGGAATTTCACGCGCCAGAAGCACTGCCACGCGTTCGCGCCGTCGATAACGGAAGCCTCGACGCAGTCGGCGGAGATGTTCAGAAGCCCCGCCATGTAGATGATCATGTGAGAGCCGATATACTTCCAGCCGCACACCATGACGATCGCCCAGAAGGCGGCTTTCTTGTCGCTCAGCCATGCCAGCCCTTCGATGCCGAAAAGCGAGAGCACGTTGTTGATCAGGCCGAACTGCGGGTTGAACATCCACAGCCAGACGATGCAGATGATGGAGAACGCGAGGATCGTCGGGACGAAGAAGAACGCCTTATAGCCGTTTGCCAGCACCTTGGAGCGGACATGCAGCAGCGCGAGCGCAAGGCAGAGCGGCAGCACGATGAAGAACGGCAGAAGCGCCACGATGTATTTCAGCGTGTTGACGACGGCCGTGAAGAAGACCGCCTTGTTGAACATGGCCGTGAAGTTCGACCAGCCGACCCACTTCATCGCGGAGACGAAATTCCATTTTACAAAGCTCAGGAAAGCGCTGTAAAAGATGGGCCAGTATTTATACAGGCCGAAGAAAAGAACGGCCGGCAGAACGAACAGCGTGAACCCCAAATATTCACGGCGCGTGTTAATTTTGCGCAGCGCGCTGCGCCTCTGGGAGACCATCAGCCGTTCCCCCCTCTTTTGAAAAGCTCCGCCATGTGGGCGAGCACCTTTTCGCCGTCGCTATGGCCGTTGATTTCCAGCACGAACGTGCCGGTGTATCCCTTGCTGCGAATATAATCGTGCGTGTCGGCCCAGTCGATTTCGCCGATATCCGGCGTAAGATGCAGGTCGCGCTTGCCGTCGTTGTTGTTGACGTGGAAGGAGACGAGCCTGTCTGCAACGACATCGATTTCCGGCTTCATCTGCGCGTTGGTGAGCGCGACGTGGCCGATGTCGAGGCAGAAGCGCAGGTCTTCCAGATCGCCGTAGAGCTTTGCCTGATTTTCCAGCGTGCAGTGAATTTCGCCAGCCTTGACGTTGCTGACGATATTCTCCAGCGCGACGGACACGCCCAGCTTTTTGCCGCGGACGCACAGTTCGCCCAGAAAATCATGCACCTGATTTTCCTCGCCCACATGGAAGGGATAGCGCGCGTTCATTGCATGAATGACCATGATGCCGCTTTCCAGCTCGGCGCAGTATTCCAGCGTTTTGCTCCACTGCTGCATACGGTAGTCGGCGTAGGCTTTTTTGTCCTCCGGCTGATCAAACCGGATATCGAAAGGCGAATGAATCGAGTGCGTTTTCATGTCGGCGGATTTCATGTAAGCGGCGATGCCGCGGACGTCCGGCGCAATCGCGGGGTCAAGATGCACGGAGTTCGCCCAGATTTCAACGTTATCAAATCCATAGCGGCGGATCAGCGCCAGCGCGCTGAGAAGATCCATATTGTCCATTGCCCAAGTGGAGAAGGCGTATTCCGATTGATTCCAGATCATAACGTTTCACCTCGGTCAGCAATAGGCGGACGCTGCGCCAGACGGAGACCCGTCTGGCGCAAACGTCCTTGTTTCTTATGAAATTGGCAAATCAGAAATCGAGCAGCATGTTGCATTCTTCGGTCAGGCTCGTGAGGGCTTCCACAACATCGACGTTGTTCTGGATGATGTCGGTGCGGGTGGAAATCCACATGGTGTCAATTTCCAGACCGGCGGATCCGCCCGGCCAGCATTCCCACGGACGCACGGAATCCATCTGCGCATAGGCGGCTTCCTGTCCGGCGACGACTTCGACTTCGGTGGTGGTGGGGTTGAGGTAGCCGGTCTTGACGAACGTCTTGACGCCTTCGTTGGCGAAGTAGTCCAGGAAGCTCCACACGGCGGCCTTCTTGTCGGCGTCCTTGGAGAAGGAGATCATCGCCGCGCCGCCGACGGGCAGCTGCTTCTGATGGCCTTCAAAGGCGGGCATGGGGCAGACGTCCATGTCGAACGCGCAGTATTCGCTCAGCGTGGCGAGGGACATGACGGAGGTGAAGTACATGGCGACGTCGCCGGCGGTGAAGTTGGAGTACAGCTCGTTGTTGGTGCACAGCGGGATGTAGCCTTCGTTGTAGAGGCGCTGCCACATGGAGATGGCCTTCACCATGCCTTCGTTGGTGAAATCAACGTGCGCCTTGTCTTCGCTGAGCAGTTCGCCGCCCGCGGAGAAGATCAGCGCCTGATCGCCCCAGTTGTCGGGGAGCTGGATGCCGGTGCCGGAGTGGCCGGTCTTTTCCTTGACGATTTTGCAGACTTCTTCCAGCTGTTCCCACGTTTCCGGGATATCAGCCTCGGTCAGGCCGGCTTCGGCGAAGATGTCCATGTTGACGTACATGACCATGGTGCTGCACGCGATGGGCAGGCCGATCTGCACGCCGTCCCACTGGCCGAGCGCCAGCGTGGTGTCGAGGAACTTGCCGGCAACGGCTTCATAGGCTTCCGCGCTGGGGGCGAGTTCGTTCACCGGAACGGGATCCATTTCGGTGGCGATGTAGTTGAGCAGGTTGTAGCCGCCAACGAAGATGTCCGGCAGGGGGTTGCCCGCCGCGGCATCGGCGATCATGCTCTGGAGCAGCTCGAAGTATTCGCCGGCCTTGGCGGAAACTTCGATTTTCACTTCGGGATGCGCAGCCTGGAAGGCGTCGAGCACTTCGTTGAGGTAGGCTTCGTTGGCGCCGCTCCAGCGATGCCATACGGTGATGGTGGTGGGTTCATCGGCCATGGCGAAGCTGGCGCAGGACGCGAGCATCACGACGGCAAGCAGCATTGCAAAGAATTTTTTCATGATGTTTCTCCTTTTTTAGAAAATAAATTGAGTATGACCGAGAACCGGCGCTGCGTGTGACTTCCTCGCCTCCTTTGCCTTTTTGCGCACGGCCGGTTCAGGTTTTCGGTTTGGGTCCTCTGCAGCTCTCCCGGACGATGATGTCGGGCGAGAAGAGGAAATAGGGGAAGCTCTTTTCTTCCTCGGTTTTTTCCATGTTTTTCCAGAGAATCTGCGCGGCCTTGATGCCGATTTCGGCATCCTTATTGCCAAGCGCCGTGATTGTCGGGCTTTCCGTGACGCAGCAATCGGAGTTGTCAAAGCCGATGACGCCGATGTCGTCTGAAATGCGCAGACCTGCGTCGCGGATGGCGCGGTAGATATGCGGAACGAGGCAGTCCGCCTGACAGAACACCGCATCGACCTGCGCGTCGGATTGCAGAATGCACGTCATTTCTTCGTAGCCGCGGTTTTCCGGCTCCAGAATGATCATGCTGCGATTGATTTCCAGCCCGGCTTCCAGCAGCGCGGCCATATAGCCCTGAAAGCGGTCGAGGCTGGTGCGGAGCGTCTTTTCGGCAATATAGGCGATGTGCCGATAGCCCTGCGTGATCAGGTGCTTGGTGGCGATGTAGCCGCCGTAAAAGTTGTTGTAGCAGACCAGCGGCGCGCTGGTCAGGCCGTCGATGCCGCGGAAACAGAACACCACGGGAAACTGATTCGAGATCAGCCGGCTGTAAAGAACGTAATCCTTGGTGATGTCAAAATACAGCGCCGGGACGATGATCAGCCCGATCGCCTTGGATTGAATCAGCCGGGAGAGATATTGGTTTTGCTTGTGAATATCGTTGTCGGTGTTGCAGAGAATGACGTTGACGTCCTTTTCGTGCATCACTTCTTCAATGCCGCGGATCAATTCGCGGTAGGACAGATGCGTGTTGTTGGGCAGCAGCACGCCGATGGACTTGATTTCGTCCGGCTGGCGGAGGGGTTCTCCCGCCACATAGGTGCCGCTTCCGCCGCGCGTGACCAGCTTGCCTTCCGCAACCAGTTCCTTGATGGCCTTGTCGAGCGTGGAGCGCGTCGTGTCAAGCGATTTGCAGAGCGCTTCGCGCGAAGGAAGCGCTTCGGCGGGGCGCATGGACGTGATGATCGTATCGATCTGCTGCTTGATTTCCTTATAGCGGAGCATGTAAACCTCCATCACAACGCACAACTGTCATAAAGAAGAATAAGATAACTTGGAATGATTGTCAATGAACTGCGTTGATATTGGAACAATTTGAACCGGGCGCATCCGATTTTTCAAAAACTTGCGGTTCAATAATTCAAACCGAACTGTTTTGTGATTGATGCCGCAAAGCGGCGGAAAGAAAGCGGGCTTGCACAAGAAAATGCAGGAAATAAATCAGAACTTGCAGCAAGGAGCGCTGCTATGCGACACTTTAGCAATGCACAGAGCTCGGCTTTTCTATATAAGGCGCGCTTTTGCGCGAAAAAATAAAACCGCAGCCGGACGAATCGTCCGGTGCGATTGATTCATAAAGGAAAAAAGTTTCAAAAACCCGTTGACATGCGAATTTGAGCGTGCTATAATCCGGTCATCATTTCGAGAGGAGATACGAGCCGTGACGCATCGCAATGTCGTTTATGCTTATGCTTACCGCTTTTACTTTTATTACGAAGTAAAGGCGATTTGTGATGCACCCAAACGGCAGAGCGTTTAAGCTGAATCTCCGCAAGAGAAGCTCAGAAAACCGCAACCGCATGGAATCACAAATCCATGCGGTTGCTTTTTTTGTAGGAGGACGACGAAATGACCAAGCAGCTTCGCCCCGGCAAGAGGAACCGCGGCCCATAAACGCAAAAGGCTGCGCTTCCCTGAAAAAATACAAAAAACACAATGGAGGAAAAGATCATGAAAAAGCATTGTTCTGTCATGAAGGCGATTCTGGCCGCGCTGCTCGCGGCAGTGATGTGCTTCCCGGCCGCCGCGCTCGGCGACAAGGATGTTTACACCGTCGGCATTTGCCAGCTCGTTCAGCATGAAGCGCTGGACGCCGCCACGAAGGGCTTCAAGGATGCGCTCACCGATGCGCTCGGCGATAAGGTCGTCTTTGACGAGCAGATCGCTTCCGGCGACAGCGCCGCCTGCAACACCATCGTCAATTCCTTCGTTTCCAAGAAGGTTGATCTGATTCTTGCCAACGCCACGCCTTCGCTTCAGGCGGCGTACAACGCCACCGCGACCATCCCGACCCTCGGCACGGCGATCACGGAATACGGCGTCGCGCTGGGGCTGAGCGACTTTGACGGCGTCGTGGGCGGCAACGTCTCCGGCACGTCCGACCTTGCGCCGCTGACCGAGCAGGGCGATATGATTCTTGAACTGTTCCCCGAGGCGAAGAACGTGGGCCTGCTGTACTGCTCGGCTGAGCCGAACTCCGAATATCAGGTGAAGGTGATTGAGGAATACCTCGCCGAAAAGGGCGTTGCAAGCACGCGTTTCTCCTTCGCTGATTCCAACGACGTTTCCGTCGTGACCACCAAGGCCGCCTCCGACTGCGACGTCATTTACATCCCCACCGACAACACCGCCGCCACCTGCACCGAGACCATCGGCAACATCGTGCTTGCCGCGAAGGTTCCCGTGATCGCCGGCGAGCAGGGCATCTGCGTCGGCTGCGGCGTGGCCACGCTGACCATCAGCTACTACGATCTCGGCCGCAAGACCGGCGAAATGGCCGCGAAGATTCTCACCGGCGAAGCCGATATTTCCCAAATGCCCATTGAATACGCTCCGGCTGTGAAGATGTTTAACGCCTCCATCTGCGAGGAACTGGGTGTGACGATTCCCGAGGGATACGAAGCGCTGAACTGAAATGAAGGAGTGAGCAGACAATGATGGATTGGCTTGGGTCTTTGCCCGGTGCGGCTGCGCAGGGACTGATATGGGGAATTATGGCGATCGGCGTATACATCACCTACAGGATCCTCGACATCGCCGACCTCACCGTTGACGGCACGATCTGCACGGGCGCGGCCGTCTGCACAATGATGATGCTTTCCGGGCAAAGCCTCTGGCTGTCCATCCTGTGCGCTGTGCTCGCCGGCGCGCTGGCCGGCATGGTCACGGGCGTGCTGCACATCGTTTTCGGCATTCCCGCCATTCTTTCGGGAATCCTCACGCAGATGACGCTCTGGTCGGTCAACCTGAAAATTCTCGGAAAGGCCAATCAGGCCATTTCCGCACGCAACACGCACGTGCTGCTTTCGCAGATGGATATCCCCGGCGCG
Source organism: uncultured Oscillospiraceae bacterium (assembly GCA_964553125.1). GTDB lineage: Bacteria > Bacillota > Clostridia > Christensenellales > Aristaeellaceae > Aphodomonas. The sequence goes on along the minus strand of CAZKJW010000005.1, from coordinate 36,870 downwards.
CTGCTCGTGCTGGCAATCGCTGCGGTGCTGTGCATTGCGCTTTTGTATCTGTTCTTCGGCACGGAGCTTGGCTGCGGCATTCGCGCAACGGGCTGCAACCCGATGATGAGCCGCGCGCAGGGCATCAACACCGATTGCATGAACGTGGTCGGGCTTGCCATTTCCAATGCGCTGGTCGCGCTTTCGGGCGCGCTGCTGTGCCAGTATCAGGGCTACACCGACATCAACATGGGGCGCGGCGCGGTCGTCATCGGGCTGGCTGCGGTCGTCATTGGCGAAGCGATTGTCAAGCGCGTGTCGCCCAACTTCGCGGTCAAGCTCACGGGCGTGCTCATCGGCGCAGTGGTGTATTACGTTGTCTATCAGACGATCATCTTCATGGGCTTCGACACCGACCTGCTGAAGATGTTCTCGGCAATCGTTGTGGCGGCGTTCCTCGGCGTGCCGCACATTAAGAAGAAGATTTTCCGCGCGCGCGGCGTTTCCAAAGGAGGCGTGAACCATGCTTGAGATGCGTCATGTGACGAAGGTGTTCAATCGCGGGTCGGTCGATGAAAAAGTTGCGCTGAACGATCTGTCCCTGACGCTGCGGGACGGCGATTTCGTCACCGTCATCGGCGGAAACGGCGCGGGCAAAAGCACCATGCAGAACGCCATCTGCGGCACGTGGCTGCCGGACAGCGGCCAGATCCTGCTCGACGGCGTGGACGTGACCTCGCTGCCCGAGCACAAGCGCGCCAAATACCTCGGCCGCGTCTATCAGGATCCGATGATGGGCACGGCGGCGAAGCTGCAAATCGAAGAAAACCTCGCGCTGGCGTCCCGCCGCGGCAAGCGCCGCACGCTGCGCCCCGGCATCGTGCGCAGCGAACGCGAGAGCTATCGCAAGCAGCTGGAAACGCTCGGCCTCGGGCTGGAAACGCGGCTGGCGGCAAAGGTCGGCACGCTTTCCGGCGGACAGCGGCAGGCGCTGACGCTGCTCATGGCGACGCTGCAAAAGCCGCAGCTGCTGCTTCTGGACGAGCACACCGCCGCGCTTGACCCGCGCACCGCCGCGAAGGTGATGGAGCTGACCGAGCGCATCGTGCGGGAGAACCGCCTCACGACGCTGATGATCACGCACAACATGCGCGACGCCATCCAGTATGGCAACCGGCTGGTGATGCTGCACGAAGGGCGCGTCATTCTCGACATCGAGGGCGAAGAAAAGCAACGCCTGACCGTGCCGGATCTTCTGCAGATGTTCGCCACGGCGAGCGGAAGCGAATTCGCCAACGACCGGGCGATTCTGTCCTGACGGATTCGGCGCGCAATGGATTCAGCGCCGCAGGGCGGCGCAAAAAAACATGCGGCCATGCAAAAGGAGCCGGAATTGTCTATCCCCGCCTGTGCGCGATACCCATCCGGATACCGCGAGGCGGGGATAGTGAAATCTGGCTCCGATCTATATGAAAAGGGGCTTTGTTTCCCTTCGATGCACTGATCTTACCGCACAAAAATAAACCCGGCATGAACAAAAAAAGAATTTTTTGCCGGAAGCGCGGAACTTCCCGCGCAAAAGGGAAGGGCGCAGGGGCGCGGCCGGTTTCGGGGTCGCGCTTGCCGCGCTTTTTCTTTTGCAGGGGGTTGAAATTTGCCGGACGATCGGATAAAATGACAGCAGAGGATGCAGCGGCGCTACCAACCCATGGTGTTAACCCAGGGCGTAGTCTTGAACGCCGGTGCGTCCTCTGTTTCTTTTGACGGGGCGCGCCGGCGCATTGCGGGTCGATTGCGAAATATTTTTTTGGTGAATTTCGGGATTTGCTATTGCTTTTTGCGTCCGGATGTGATACAGTAACATCAATAAAAGCATCGGAGCCGTTCTCCTTCAGCACTTCTCGCTGTTGTGCCTGTTCGGTTCCGGTGCTTTTGTTTTTTTTGAGAAGCGCCTTGCTTTCGCAAAGGCGGCGGGGAACCGCGGCTGACACCGGGCGCGGGCTGGCGCCGCTATCGTGCAGAAAAATTCTTGCCTTTTGCGGTCGGGCGAGCTATAGGTTCGGTGGGCACAGCCTTTCTACTGGCTTCGCTTTTGCGTTGTTCGGTTTGCTGTGCCCTTTTTTTATTTCTTTCGTTTCCCGCGCGGCCATGCGCCTGTTCAGCCTCAGCCCCGCAAGCGCGGGCATAAAAAAGCCGCGCCCTGCGCGGCAAAAAATCAACCAATCCGGGAGAGAATCATTTCCGTGATGTTGGCGGCGCAGTCCGGGTTCATGTAAGCCCGCTGCGCGCTGCACTGTGCGTTGAGCAGATGATCGTCCGGCGTGAACAGCGTGCGCACTGTCCGCGCCAGACAGCGCACATCCGGCTGATACACGCACAGCCCGTGCGTTTGCAGCACCTGCGGGTTGTGCGCCTCCTGCCCCGGAAGCGCATCGATGACGATCAGCGGGCGGTTCATGGCCGCCGCTTCCATGGCGCTGTTGGGGCTGCCGCGCATGACGATCAGATCCGCCGCCTGCATTTCATCGTCCATATTGCCGACGAAGCCGAGCAGCCGCACGCGCTCGCCGTAGAGCGGCGTGAGCCTCTCCTCAAGCTGGCGGCGCAGCTTTTCGTTGCGGCCGCAAAGCAGCGTCACGCGGCTGGGCGTGTTTTCCAGCAGCTCGTGCGCGGCCTCCACAAAATGCCCCGCGCCTTCCGCGCCGCCCATGAGCAGAATTTCGCGCGGGAAGCCGTTCTCCGTGCGGCGCACGTCGCCGCCGCGCTTTTCGTAGAACCGGCTGCGCACGGGAAACCCGCCGACGGCGAGCCGTTCCGGCGCAATGCCTTTTCGGGCGCTGTACGCGCCGGCTTCCTCGGTGAGCGCGATGTTGAACGCCGTGCGCTTGTCAAACCACGCGGCGGGGATGTCGATCAGATCCGCCTGCATACACACAAGCGGAATCTCCGTGCCGGCCTTTTTCATGATGTTGATGATGCTTCCCACGAAGCACGGATTGACTGCCAGCACGCCGTCCGGCGCGAACTCCCTTTGCAGCGCGAGAAACCGTTTGCGGCAGCAATGTTCGAACACGCGGACGGACAGGTTCGGGTGGCGCTCCACCACGCGATAGCCCAGCCGCCACAGCCATAGCATCCATTCGCGGCGTGTCAGCCAGCCGTAGGAGTCGGCGAGGAACCAGCGCTGCACGCTGTTCATCAGGTCAAATCCATCGACCACGCGGTATTCCACATCACCGCGGCGGTCGAGCTGTTCGGTGACCGCTTCCGTCAGGCTGACGTGACCGCCGCCTGTCCGCACGGATGTGAGAATGAGCAGCTTCTTCATGCGTGTTCCTCCATTGGCCGCTTCGCGGCGCGCGCCCGCATCATGGCGAGCAGCTTTTTCAGCCGGGGACGGTTGTAGCGCTGGATGAGAATCGGCGGCACATTCCCCAGAAGATTATAAAGGAAAAAACAGATCCAGCCCGACGGCCCCATGAGAATCGGAAACAGCAGCCCCGCCGCCATGAGCGCCCAATGCACCGCTTCCGCCGAGCAGGTTTCCAGAATCAGCCGCTCGACGTGCTCCGGGTCGCGCGAGAAGCCCGCCTTTTTGCGGACGGTTTTCGCCACAAAGCGGCTCATATCCGGGAACGCGTCCTTCCATTTGCGGATGCCCAGCTTTTCGTAGCACGCGCCGCCGCGCTCCCATGCCGCGCTGCGATAGGGGAATGCATCGGGGTTGAACCACCGGCGCGGAAGCGCCTCGCCGACAAAAAAAGCAAGAATGCCAAGCCCCGCGGCGATAAGGAAAAATTGCAGAATCCAGCTGCCAAAGCTCATACGAGAAAACCCCTGTTTTAATTTTATGGTAACTTCCGCATTCTATATGCCGTTTTTCAAGCCTTCTTCAAGAAGGAAGAAAAAGGATTGGGAATATAATGATTTCCAAGCCGCGGCGGATTCAAACCTGCACGCAAAAAGGCTGCGGAACAGAATCATTCCGCAGCCTGCGCCGTTGAGTCGCGGCGCGTTTTACGCGCTGAAAGTCAGCCTGCCGTCCGCCGCATCCACGGTGACCGTGCCCTTATCGGGAACCTGACCGCGCACGACCATGCGCGCAATTTCAGTTTCCACCTTCTGCTGCACATAGCGCTTGACGGGGCGCGCGCCGTATTCGGGCGTGTAGCTCTCTGCGGCGATGAACTTTTTCGCCGCGTCGGTGATGTTCAGCCCGTAGCCTTCGTCGAGCATCCGGCCGGCCGTCTTGTTGAGAATCAGGCCGACGATGCGGCTGATTTCCGCCTCGGTGAGTGGCTTGAACATGACGATTTCGTCCATGCGGTTGAGCAGCTCCGGCCGGAACGAGCGGCGCAGAAGCGCCATGGCCTGCTCGCGCGCATCCTCGGACAGCGCGCCGTCCTTGCCGATGCCCCGCAGGAGGATATCGCTGCCAAGGTTGGAGGTCATGATGACGACGCAGTTTTTGAAGTTGACCGTCCTGCCTTGGCTGTCGGTCAGGCGGCCGTCGTCGAGAATCTGTAGCAGCAGGTTGAATACGTCCGGGTGTCCCTTCTCAATTTCGTCGAACAGCACGATGGAGTACGGCTTGCGGCGCACGGCTTCGGTGAGCTGCCCGCCCTCGTCGTGGCCGACGTAGCCCGGAGGCGCGCCGATCAGGCGGGAGATAGTGTGCTTCTCCTGATATTCGCTCATGTCGATGCGCACGATATTCTGCTCGCTTGCGAACATCGACTCGGCCAGCGCCTTGGCAAGCTCCGTCTTGCCCACGCCCGTCGGCCCGAGGAACAGGAACGAGCCGATCGGCCGGTTCGGGTCGGACAGCCCGGCGCGGGCGCGGAGGATTGCATCCGCCACGGCGTCCACGGCCTCGTCCTGCCCGATGACACGCTTGTGCAGCGTTTCCGGAAGGCGGAGGATTTTCTCACGCTCTGTCTCCACCAGCCGCGCCACGGGAATGCCCGTCCACTGCGAAACGATTTTGGCGATTTCTTCTTCCGTCACAACCTCGTGAATCAGCGTGTCGCCCTCGCCGCGGGCTTTTTCCGTTTGCTCCTTGAGCGTGTCGAGCTGCTGCGCAAGCTGCGGGATTTCGCCGTATTTCAGCTGTGCCATTTTGTTGAGGTCGTAGGCACGCTCTGCCTTTTCCAGCTCGAGTTTCTTGGCGTCGATCTGCTCGCGCAGGGCGCGCATCTGGTCGATATCGGCCTTCTCGCGCTTCCAGCGCGCCGTCAGCGTGGCGGACTGCTCGCGCTTTTCGGCGATTTCGCGTTCAATGTTGGCCAGCCGCTCGCGGCTGTGCTCGTCGTCCTCTTTTTTCAGCGCTTCGCGCTCGATTTCCAGCAGCATGATCTTGCGGTCGGTTTCATCCAGCGCCGCGGGCTTCGAGCCGATTTCGGTGCGCAGAATCGACGCCGCCTCGTCCATGAGGTCGATGGCCTTATCCGGCAGGAAGCGGTCGGTGATGTAGCGCGCCGAAAGCTGCGCGCAGGCGATCAGCGCGCCGTCCGTGATGCGCACGGAGTGGTGCAGCTCGTATTTTTCCTTCAGCCCGCGCAGGATGGAGATTGTCTCCTCAATGGTCGGCTCGCCCACGAGCACCGGCTGGAACCGCCGCGCAAGCGCCGCGTCCTTTTCAATGTTTTCGCGGTATTCGTCCAGCGTCGTCGCGCCGATGCAGTGCAGCTCGCCGCGCGCCAGCATGGGCTTGAGGAGGTTGCCCGCGTCCATCGCGCCGTCGGCCTTGCCTGCGCCGACGATGGTGTGCAGCTCGTCGATGAAGAGAATGATCCGGCCGTCGGACTTCTGCACTTCGTTCAGCACGGCCTTGAGGCGTTCTTCAAATTCGCCGCGATATTTCGCGCCTGCGATCAGGCTGCCCATATCGAGCGAAAAAACGGTGCGGTCGCGCAGCACGTCGGGCACGTCGCCCTTGACGATGCGCTGCGCCAGCCCTTCGACGACGGCCGTTTTGCCCACGCCCGGCTCGCCGATGAGCACCGGGTTGTTTTTCGTCTTGCGGCAGAGGATGTTGATGACGCGGCGGATTTCCGCGTCGCGGCCGATGATCGGATCCATCTTGCCGGCGCGGGCGCGCTCGACCAGATCCGTGCCGAAGCGCTTGAGGGCTTCGTAGGTTTCTTCCGGGTTCTGCGAGGTGATGTGCTGGTTGGAGCGCACCTGCGAAAGCGCCGAAAGGAATTTCTCGCGCGTGACGCTGAACTGGCGGAAAATCTTTTCCGAGGGCGTGCCGCGCTCGTCGAGCATGGCGAGATAGATATGCTCCACGCCGGCGTATTCGTCGCCGAACTGACCGATGCTCTCCTGCGCGCGGGCGAGCGTTTCGCCGAAGCGCCGGCTGGCGTACAGCTGGCTGCCGCCCTGCACGGCGGGCTGCTTTTTCAGCTCGCTCTCCAGCGCGGCCGCATAAGCTGCGGCGTTTACGCCCATCAGCTGCAAAAGCCGCGGAATCAGCCCGTCCTGTTGGCGCACAAGCGCCAGATGAAGATGCTCCACCTCCAGCTGCTGATGCTGCATGGACAGCGCGATCGACTGGGAATCGGCAATCGCTTCCTGCGCGCGCTGGGTGAATTTGTTCATATCCATATCAATTCGCCTCCTTTGAGGTTGGTTGAATTAACTTTGATTATCTTTGACTTTTGAAGTATAGCATGGTTCTTTCGCAAATGCAAGGGGTTCGCAAAAATATTTTGCGCGGAGCGCATTCGGAAAATGCGCGGAAAATCCTTTGCACGCCGGGCTTTTCTGAAAAGAAAGCAAGCCGGGTTTTCTGCTTTTTTGCTTGACGTGATTCATTTGCGGGCATATACTGCACAATAGGAGAATTTTGTGCCGCCTTGCGGGACGGCGGGCGGGAGGTGTGCCTGTGCAGGCGATTGTCAACGGACGGATTCTGATGCCGGACTGCGTCGTCACGGATCGGGCGCTGTGCTTCGATGAAAAAATCATCGGGCTGTGCGCGCCGGACGCGCTGCCGGAGGGCTGTGCGGTGATTGACGCGGCGGGGCGGTATGTCGCGCCGGGGCTGGTGGATCTCCATATTCACGGCTGCATGGGCGAGGACGTATCCGACGCGAAGGCCGAGGGCGTGCGCATCATGGCGCGTGCCATCGCGCGCAATGGCGTGACCGGCTGGCTTCCCACGACGATGACGCTTTCCAAGCAGCAGCTCTGCGCCGCGTTTGACAACGTCCGCACGCTCCGGCAGGAAAGCCGCACTGCCGCATGGGACGGCGCTGAGATTCTCGGCGTGAACGCCGAAGGGCCGTTCATCAACCCCGCGCGGAAGGGCGCGCAGAACGGCGCGCATGTTCTGCTGCCCGACGCGGGCTTCGTGCTTGATTTTGCCGACGTGATCCGCATTGTGACGCTTGCGCCCGAAATGAAGGGCGGGCTGCGCTTCATCGACGCGCTGCGGGAAAAGACCGACATCCTCGTTTCCATCGGCCACACCGACGCGACGTTCGAGCAGGCGAAGGAGGCGTTCGCGCACGGAGCGCGGCACGTCACGCACACCTTCAACGCAATGACCGGGCTGAACCATCGCGCGCCGGGCGCCGCGGGCGCGGCCCTGACGCTGCCGGTTACGGCGGAGCTGATCGCCGATACGTTCCACGTGCATCCGGGTCTGTTCCCGCTGCTTGTGAAGGCGAAGGGCGAGCGGCTGTGCCTTGTGACCGACTGCACGCGCGCGGGCGGAATGCCCGACGGCGAGTACACGCTGGGCGGGCAGAAAATCTTCGTGCGCGGCGTTGAATGCCGGCTGGCGGACGGCACCATTGCCGGAAGCGTGCTGCGGCTGAACAAGGCGGTGCGGAACCTGCTCAATCATACGGACATGCCCGTGTGGGAGGCGATCAACTGCGCAAGCCGCAATCCGGCGGCCGCCATTGGCGCGGCGAACAAGGGTACGCTGGAAGCGGGCAGGGACGCGGACATTTTCCTCTGCGACGAGGCGTTCGACGTTTCGCGGACGATTCTGCGCGGCAGAACCATTTTCATGGAGACATAAAACGGGCTACGGCGCGCGCGAGCGCGTTTGGTTTACAAAAAATGCAAACGATTAGGGAGAGAGCGACACATGAGCGTGAAGTACATCTTTATCACCGGCGGCGTGGTTTCCTCACTGGGCAAAGGCATTACCGCGGCATCTCTGGGACGGCTTCTCAAGGCGCGCGGCTACCGCGTTTCCATGCAGAAAATGGATCCGTACTACAACGTTGACCCCGGCCTTCTCAGCCCGCTGCAGCACGGCGAAGCGTTCATCACTGACGACGGCATTGCCGCCGACCTCGACCTCGGCCATTACGAGCGGTTCACCGATATCACGCTCAAGGCGGGCGCGTCGGTGACGACGGGCAAAATCCACCGCGCCATGATGGAGCGCGAGCTGCGCGGCGACTACAAGGGCGGCACGGTGCAGGTGATTCCGCATGTGACGAACGAAATCAAGGAGCATATCCGCGATGCGGCCAAGGCCGCCGATGCGGAGGTCGCCATCATTGAAATCGGCGGCACGGTGGGCGATCTGGAGGGCGCGCCGTATCTGGAGGCCATCCGCCAGATGCGCTGGGAGGAAGGCGCGGCGAACACCTGCTTCATTCACGTCACGCTTCTGCCCTATATTTCCGCAGCCAAGGAAGTCAAGACCAAGCCGACGCAGCACTCTGTGAAAACGCTTCAGGGCGCGGGCATTGCGCCGGACGTCATCGTCTGCCGCACGGATTCGCCCATCCCCGACGAGCAGCGCGGCAAAATCGCGCTCTTCTGCAACGTCAAGCCCGAGAATGTCATCAACAACGAAAACGCGGACGTGCTCTACGCCGTGCCGCTGATGTTTGAAAAAGAGGGTCTGGCCGACATCGTGCTTGATCACTTCGGGCTGGAAAAGCGCCCGGCCGATCTTGCCAAATGGGAAGAAGTCGTCGAAGGCAGCCGTCACCCGCAGAAGCATGTGAAGATCGGCCTCGTGGGAAAATACGTCGAACTCAAGGACGCGTATCTGTCCGTGCTCGAAGCGCTCACCCATGCGGCGATCGCGCATCACGCGGCCTGCGACGTTGAATGGATCGACTCCAACGACATCACCGAAGAAAACGTTGCCGAGAAGCTCAGCGGCCTTGACGGAATCGTTGCGCCGGGCGGCTACGGCAAGCGTGGCGCGGAGGGAATCGTTCTGACGGCGCGCTTCGCGCGGCTCAACGGCATCCCGTTCTTCGCCATCGGCTACGGAATGCAGCTCGCCTTTGTGGAGGCCGTGCGCAGCCTGCTCGGCCGCGAAGCGGCGAACACCACCGAGGTCAACCCCGATACGCCCGACCCGGCCGTCCGCATCCCGAAGGACCGCATCGGCATCAACGACAGCCGCAACAACAGCCGCATGGGCGGACAGGATCTGCTTGTGACGCCCGACAGCCTGCTCTCCCGCTGCTACGGCGGCGCGACCGAGATCCGCGAACGCCACGGCAACCGCTACGAGATCAACCCCGCCTATATGTCGCCGCTCAAGGACAAGGGCGTGACCTTCCCCGCGGCGGAAAAGACCGAGGGCTATTGCGAGGCCATTGAAATTCCGGGCCATCCGTTCTATATCGGCGTGATCTATCATCCCGAATATCTCTCGCGCCCCGACCGTCCGCATCCGCTGTTCACGGCGTTTGTCGGCGCGGCGCTGCACGAATAAAACCAAACCGAAAAGCGCCGGAGAAAGCGGCGCGGCAGAAACCGGGCATTCTGGCGGGGGCGAGGGGGAAAGCATCTCCCTTCCGCCCCCGCCTGCGACATTGACGGAGGAGGCAAAATGCTTTTTAACTCCCTGAATTACCTCGTGTTTTTTCCGATCGTTCTGCTGATTTATTTCGTTCTCCCCAAGAAGGTGCGCTATCTCTGGCTGCTTGCGGCGAGCTATTATTTTTATGCCTGCTGGAATGCAAAATACGCGCTGCTGCTGCTTTTCTCCACGGTGGTGACGTATGCGAGCGGGCTGCTGATTGCTTCCGCGCGAAAGCGCGGCAAAAAAACCGAAATGAAGCTGTGGGTTGCCGGGAGCTTCGTTGTGAACCTCGGAATTCTCGCGGTTTTCAAATATTCCGGCTTCGTGGCAGAAAACGTCAACGCGCTCATGGCCGCGCTCGGCTCGTCCGCGCGGATGGGCGCGCCGGACGTGCTGCTGCCCGTGGGCATTTCGTTTTACACGTTTCAGGCGCTGAGCTACACGGCGGACGTGTATCGCGGCGCGCTGGAGGAGGAGCACAACTTTTTCCTCTATGCGCTGTATGTGTCGTTCTTCCCGCAGCTGGTGGC